>NZ_JBEYXN010000015.1:0-194083 GCF_040704625.1 Streptomyces sp. NPDC046866 | reverse complement strand
CGCCCCAGACCCCGCGCCACAAACGCCGGCGGGGCTGGATTTTCCGCTCCGCGGCTGCGGAAGCGCGGGCGGGTGCCCGGGCTCCGCCCGAGACTCCCCGCCTCGAACGTCGGCGGGGCTGGATTTGCCACGCTGTGGCTGCACAGGCCGGGTCCGGGCCGAGCCCGGTGGCCGGCGGAGCCCCGGATCTCCCCTCCGCCTCAGCGCCGGGCCCGGCCCGGAGTCGCGGCGGGTCAGCCCAGGAAGGAGGCCGTGGCTGCCGTGAAGGCGGCTCGGTCGTCGAGCCAGGGGAAGTGGCCCGCGTCGGGCTGGACGACGAGGGCCGCGTTCGGGAACAGGCCGGCGTACTGCGCCATCACCGGCACCGGCCCCTGGAGGTCCACGTCCCCGGCCAGCACCAGGACCGGCGAGTCGAAGCGGGCGAGCGCGGCGCGCAGGGCCGCCGGGTCCCAGGCCCCCTCGCTGCCGAAGACGGCCCCGGCCTCGTGGTTCTTGTGGCTGTCGCCCTCGGTGGCGAGCCGCTGGGCCGCCTCGTCCCACCGGCCGTGGAAGAAGGGGGCGGCCGCCTCCCACTCGGCCGCACCGCCCGCACCCGCGACGATCCGCTCCAGGGCGGCGTACGCCTCCGGGAACCACGGCTCGTCCTTGCGCAGCCGAGCCGTCTCCAGCCGCAGCTCACCGCTGATCTCGATGCCGGAGGCCATGACGCTCGGCGTGATCAGGGCCAGCCGCCCGATGCGCTGCGGGTGGCGGGCGGCGTACAGGACGGCCAGGTTGGCCCCGGCGCTGTGGGCCAGGACGTCGATCCGGTCCAGCCCGAGGTGGATCCGCAGCGCCTCCACATCGTCGACCAGCCGGTCGCAGCGGTACGTGGCCGGGTCCGCCGGCACCGCGGAGCCGCCCGTTCCGCGCAGGTCGAGCTTGATCAGGCGGCGGTGCTCGGCGAGCCCGCCGAGGTCGTCGAAGTACTCGGCGTCCCGCATCGGGCCGCCGGGCAGGCAGATCAGGGCCGGGGCGTCCGCCGCGGCCGGGCCGGCCGTCACGCGGTAGGCCAGCTCCGTGCCGTCGTACGAGGTGAAGGCAGTGGAAGGTGAAGTGGTGGGCATGCGGGCGACCCTTACAGCGCCGCCGCGGACCGGCAACCGGGTTTCCCGCCATGCCGCGCATGACCACGGCGCGGCAATGCACTAGAGTTATCTCGACATCGAGATATCTGCCGAAGGCGTACCGCAGCCGCCCCTGCCGGTAAGGGCTACCTAACTTAGCCTTACCTTAACGGATTGGCGCCAGGGCGTGGCGGCAGGATTGCGGTTATACGCGCGAATTTCATGCATGAAGGAGACTGTCGTGTCGGCGAACAGCTTCGACGCCCGCAGCACGCTGCAGGTGGGCGACGAGTCGTACGAGATCTTCCGGCTGGACAAGGTCGAGGGCTCCGCCCGCCTCCCGTACAGCCTGAAGGTGCTGCTGGAGAACCTGCTCCGCACCGAGGACGGCGCGAACATCACCGCCGACCACATCCGGGCCCTCGGCGGCTGGGACTCGCAGGCCCAGCCGAGCCAGGAGATCCAGTTCACGCCGGCCCGCGTGATCATGCAGGACTTCACCGGCGTCCCCTGCGTCGTGGACCTCGCCACCATGCGCGAGGCCGTGAAGGCGCTCGGCGGCGACCCGTCCAAGATCAACCCGCTGGCCCCGGCCGAGCTGGTCATCGACCACTCCGTCATCGCCGACAAGTTCGGCACCCCGGACGCGTTCACGCAGAACGTCGAGCTCGAGTACGGCCGCAACAAGGAGCGCTACCAGTTCCTGCGCTGGGGCCAGACCGCCTTCGACGAGTTCAAGGTCGTCCCGCCCGGCACCGGCATCGTCCACCAGGTCAACATCGAGCACCTGGCCCGCACGGTCATGGTCCGGGGCGGCCAGGCCTACCCGGACACGCTGGTCGGCACCGACTCGCACACCACCATGGTCAACGGCCTGGGCGTCCTCGGCTGGGGCGTCGGCGGCATCGAGGCCGAGGCCGCCATGCTCGGCCAGCCGGTCTCCATGCTGATCCCGCGCGTCGTCGGCTTCAAGCTGACCGGCGAGCTGCCGACCGGCACCACCGCGACCGACCTGGTGCTCACGATCACCGAGATGCTGCGCAAGCACGGCGTCGTCGGCAAGTTCGTCGAGTTCTACGGCGAGGGCGTCGCCGCCACCTCGCTCGCGAACCGCGCCACCATCGGCAACATGTCGCCGGAGTTCGGCTCCACCGCCGCGATCTTCCCGATCGACGACGAGACCCTGAAGTACCTCAAGCTCACCGGCCGCTCCGAGCAGCAGGTCGCGCTCGTCGAGGCGTACGCCAAGGAGCAGGGCCTGTGGCTCGACCCGAAGGCCGAGCCGGACTTCTCCGAGAAGCTCGAGCTGGACCTGTCCACGGTCGTGCCGTCCATCGCCGGCCCGAAGCGCCCGCAGGACCGCATCGTCCTGGCCAACGCCGCCGAGCAGTTCGCCCAGGACGTCCGCAACTACGTCGACGAGGTCGACGAGGCGGGCAAGGAGTCCTTCCCGGCCTCCGACGCCCCGGCGATCTCCGCCGCCGCCCCGTCGAAGCCCACCCTGGTCACCCTGGCCGACGGCTCCTCCTTCGAGATCGACCACGGCGCCGTCACCGTCGCCGCGATCACCTCCTGCACCAACACCTCGAACCCCTACGTCATGGTCGCCGCGGCGCTCGTGGCCAAGAAGGCGGTCGAGAAGGGCCTGACCCGCAAGCCGTGGGTCAAGACCACCCTGGCCCCGGGCTCGAAGGTCGTCACCGACTACTTCGACAAGGCCGGCCTCACCCCGTACCTGGACAAGATCGGCTTCAACCTCGTCGGGTACGGCTGCACCACCTGCATCGGCAACTCCGGTCCGCTGGACGAGGAGATCTCGAAGGCGATCAACGAGCACGACCTCGCGGTCACCTCGGTCCTGTCGGGCAACCGCAACTTCGAGGGCCGCATCAACCCCGACGTCAAGATGAACTACCTGGCCTCCCCGCCGCTGGTCGTCGCGTACGCCATCGCGGGCTCCATGAAGGTGGACATCACCAAGGACGCCATCGGCACCGACACCGAGGGCAACCCGGTCTTCCTCAAGGACATCTGGCCCTCCGAGGCCGAGGTCAACGACGTCGTGGCCAACGCCATCGGCGAGGACATGTTCAACAAGTCCTACCAGGACGTCTTCGCGGGCGACGCCCAGTGGCAGGCGCTGCCGATCCCGACCGGCAACACCTTCGAGTGGGACCCGCAGTCCACCTACGTCCGCAAGCCCCCGTACTTCGAGGGCATGACCATGGAGACCACCCCGGTCTCCGACATCGCCGGCGCCCGCGTGCTGGCGAAGCTGGGCGACTCGGTCACCACCGACCACATCTCCCCGGCCGGTGCGATCAAGGCCGACACCCCGGCCGGCAAGTACCTCACCGAGCACGGCGTCGAGCGCCGCGACTTCAACTCGTACGGTTCCCGCCGCGGCAACCACGAGGTCATGATCCGCGGTACGTTCGCCAACATCCGCCTGCGCAACCAGATCGCGCCGGGCACCGAGGGCGGCTTCACCCGCGACTTCACCGTCGAGGGCGGCCCGGTCTCCTTCATCTACGACGCCTCCCAGAACTACCAGGCCGCCGGCATCCCGCTGGTCATCCTGGCGGGCAAGGAGTACGGCTCCGGCTCCTCCCGCGACTGGGCGGCCAAGGGCACCGCGCTGCTCGGCGTCAAGGCCGTCATCGCCGAGTCCTACGAGCGCATCCACCGCTCGAACCTCATCGGCATGGGCGTCCTGCCGCTGCAGTTCCCCGAGGGTGCCTCCGCGGCCTCCCTGGGCCTGACCGGCGAGGAGACCTTCTCCATCACCGGTGTGGAGGAGCTGAACGACGGCACCACCCCGCGCACCGTGAAGGTCACCACCGACTCCGGCGTGGAGTTCGACGCGGTCGTCCGCATCGACACCCCCGGTGAGGCGGACTACTACCGCAACGGCGGCATCATGCAGTACGTGCTCCGCAACCTGATCCGCGGCTAAACGCGGACCGGGCGCGAGATCGCGCCGGAAAGGGCCGTACCCCCCGACGGGGGGTACGGCCCTTTCGCGCGTCCGGGTGGCGGAGCCGGGTTTCGCGGAGGTCTCAACTCGGAAAAGCTGACAGAGTTGGCTGTGCATGATCTTGCTCACATGAACAGGAGTGGACTATACCTGTCCGCGTCCGGCCCACCGCGCTGCAGCGGCCCCGGACCGGGGGGAAGGGCGGGGAGCTGCGGAGATGTCCGCATGTGCGGCAACCGTCGTGATTTCCGGCCTCCTTCACACTTCTGACGAAGGCGAGGACATGAGCATGGGATCCACTGGTGAGGGCCTCGGGCGCCGTGACCTGATCAAGCGTTCCGCAGCACTCGGACTGGTCTCGGTACCGACGATGGGCTTCCTGTCCGCCTGCGCCTCGGGCGGTGACGCGACCGCGAAGGGCCCGGACAAGGCCGCGGTGACCAAGGAAAACCCGTTCGGCGTAGCCAAGAACGGCAAGCTGGACGTCGTCGTGTTCAAGGGCGGGTTCGGCGACGACTACGCGAAGGCCTGGGAGGCCGCCTTCGACAAGAAGTGGGGCACCACCAGCTCCCACCTGGGCACCCAGGAGATCGCCGCCAAGCTCCAGCCCCGTTTCAACGGAGGCAACCCGCCGGACGTCGTCGACGACTCCGGCGCCCAGCAGATCAAGATCGACGTGCTCGCCAAGGGCGGCCAGCTCGCGGACCTCACCGCGGTCCTCGACGCGCCCTCGCTCGACGACCCGAACAGGAAGGTCCGCGACTCCCTGATCCCCGGCACCGTCGAACAGGGCACCCAGGGCGGCAAGTTCGTCGCCCTCTACTACGTCTACACCGTCTACGGCTTCTGGTACTCCGGCAAGCTCTTCAAGGAAAAGGGCTGGACCGAGCCCAAGACCTGGGACCAGTTCCTCGACATCTGCACCAAGGCCCGCGACGCCGGCATCGGCGGCCTCGCCCACCAGGGCAAGTACCCGTACTACATCAACGTCGTCATCATGGACCTGATCGCCAAGAAGGGCGGTCTGGAGGCCATGAAGGCCATCGACAACCTGGAGCCGAACGCCTTCGAGGGCAATCCCGCCGCCCTCGCCGCGGTCGAGGCGGTCTACGAGATCGTCGAGAAGGGCCTGCTCATGGCCGGCACCAACGGCCTGACGCACACCGAGTCCCAGACCGCCTGGAACCAGTACAAGGCGGCCTTCATCCCCTCCGGCTCCTGGCTGGAGAACGAGCAGCTCAAGCAGACCCCCGAGGACTTCGACATGAAGTTCCTGCCCGTGCCGCTGCTGCCCGACAGCAAACTGCCCTTCGAGGCCATCCGGGCCGGCGCGGGCGAGCCCTTCATCGTCCCCGAGAAGGCCGCGAACAAGCCCGCCGGCCTGGAGTTCCTGCGCTCCATGCTGTCACGCGAATGGTCGACCCTCTTCGCCCAGCAGGCCAACTCCCTCACCGTCGTCAAGGACGGCGTCGACCCGGGCGTCAAGCTGCGCCCGGGCACCCAGTCGGCCGTGGCCGCCGTCAAGGCCGCCGGGGCGAACACGTTCAACTACCTCTACCCCGACTGGTACAGCGAAATGGACAACGAGATCCAGAACGCTTCCAATGAGCTGATGGCCAAGCGGATCCAGCCGAAGGAGTGGATCAAGCGGGCCCAGGCCGCCGTGGACAAGGCCGCCAAGGACCCGAACGCGAAGAACAACCGCCGCAGCTGACGTCAGGGACGGACCCCATGAGCCACGTAGACCGGACCCGAGGACGGACCGGCTTCATCGCCGGCTTCCTCGTCCTGCCGCTCGCGCTGTACCTCACGTTCGTCATCTGGCCGTACGTCCAGACCTTCGGCTACTCCTTCACCAACTGGTCCGGGCAGTCGCCCACGTTCGACTTCGTCGGCTGGGACAACTACACGGCCCTGATGAAGGACGGGGTCTTCCGCGGCGCCCTGTGGCACAACCTGCTGCTCCTGGTGTTCGTCCCGACCGTCACCATCCTGCTGGCCCTCTTCTTCGCCTTCATGGTGAACGCGGGAGGGCGCAGCGGGGCCGGCGGGGTGCGGGGCGTGCGGGGCTCCTCCGTGTACAAGATCGTCTACTTCTTCCCGCAGGTCCTCTCCCTCGCCATCCTCGCCGTCCTCTTCGGCGCCGTGTACCGCAGCGACGGGGGCGGCCTGCTCAACGGCTTCCTCACCCGGCTGGGCCTGGTCGACCCCGGCCACCCCGTCGAATGGCTCAACGAGCCCGACCTGGTCCTGTGGTGCCTGCTGGTGGTGGTGGTGTGGCACGGCGTCGGCTTCTACCTCGTGCTGTTCTCGGCGGCCATGCAGTCCGTGCCCAAGGACATCTACGAGGCCGCCCTCCTCGACGGCGCAGGGCGCGCCCAGACCTTCCTGAGGGTGACCCTTCCCCTGCTGTGGGACTCCGTGCAGACCTCCGCGGTCTACCTCGGCATCGCCGCCATGGACATGTTCGTGCTGGTCTCCACGATGACCTCGGGCCAGTTCGGCGGCGGGCCCGACCACCACAGCGAGGTCATGGCCACGGTCCTGATGCGCAACTTCCTCTACTTCGGCAAGAGCGGCTACGCCTGCGCCATGGGCGTCGTGATGCTCCTCCTGACCATGATCCTCTCCGTCGTCACGCTGCGCGCCACCCGCCGCGAGCGCATCGAGTTCTGAGCGGGAGACCACGATGACCACAGTGATCAAGGCGCCGGGGGAGTCCTCGGCCGAGAAGCCCGACGGCGGCCGCCCCGCCGCGCGGGCCGGGCGCGGGTCCGACGGCACGGCGCTGAACGTCTTCTCCCACGGCTTCCTCGCCGTCTGGGCGGTCCTGATCGTCCTGCCGCTCGTCTGGCTGGCCCTCGGCTCGTTCAAGACGGACGCGCAGATCGGCGGCTCCGCCCTCAGCTGGCCCTCGAACTGGCACTTCGACGCGTTCTCCCGCGCCTGGGACAAGGGCATCGGCGACTACTTCGCGCACACCCTGATCGTGATGGCGTTCTCGATCCCGCTGACCATGCTGCTGGGCTCGATGGCCGCCTACGTCCTGGCCCGCTACCCCTTCCCGGGCAACCGGCTCATCTACTACTTCTTCGTCACCGGGGCCATGTTCCCCGTCTTCCTGGCGCTCGTGCCGCTGTTCTTCATGGTCAAGCGCTTCGACATGCTCAACACCTACCAGGGCCTGATCCTGGTGTACGTCGCCTACTCGATGCCGTTCACCGTCTTCTTCATGCACTCCTTCTTCCGCACCCTCCCGACGGCCGTGCACGAGGCGGCGGTGATCGACGGGGCCTCCGACACCCGGATCTTCTTCCAGGTGATGCTCCCGATGGCCCGGCCCGGCCTGATCAGCGTCGGGATCTTCAACGTCCTGGGCCAGTGGAACCAGTACATCCTGCCCTCGGTGCTGATGCAGCCGCAGACCGGCTCGGACCCCGAGCGCTACATGCTCACCCAGGGCCTGATCCAGCTGCAGTACCAGATGGGGTACGAGACGGACCTGCCCGTGCTGTTCGCCGGCGTGACCATCGCGATGATCCCGATGCTGGTGGTCTACCTCTCGTTCCAGCGCCAGATCCAGGCGGGGCTGACCTCGGCCACGCTCAAGTAGCGGCGCGATGCGGCGCCTGCGGCGCCCGCCGCGCGCGGTGCTCGCGCAGGGCCCTGAGCATGGTCCGGGCGAGGAGCGCCAGCAGGCGGGCGTACGCGAGGTTGCCGCTCCGGTCGTGGCGGGCCTCCGCCGCCGGGTCCGCCGAGGCCAGGTCGGCCCAGTCCCGCAGGGCACCGGCCGCCCGCGCGGACCGCTGGGGCGGGGGAATCTCGCCGAGGCCGACCGCGAGGGTCTTGCAGTGCGTGATCAGCCGGTCGGTCAGCCCGGCCAGGGCCTGCGGCGCGGGCTCGGTGGTGAGCGCCGCGACGACGTCCCGCTCGGCCTCGGCCTCGACGGCCGCCTCGATGGCGGTCGCGAGGTCGAGGATCAGCGCACCGAGGTCGGTGCATCCGATCCCGACCGCTTCCCGGTCCCGGTCATGCCCCTCTTCGCCGTGCACGGCTGCTCCCTACCGTCGTCCGGGGGTCATGGGACGACGGTAGTTGCCCGTGGGGCGGATGAGGGGCCGGGTTTCGGCCCCCTTGCTCAGGCGGCCGGCATGCCGATGTCCACGGCGAGCCGGCTCGCGCGCCGTCGGCGCTCGGGCGTCCGGGACGTCGCCTCCTCCAGCACCATCCGCCTCGCGTAGCCGTTGTACCGGACCGTCTCCGGGGCCGTCGCGTGAGCCTGCTCCAGGGTGGTCAGCGCGGTCTCGTACTGGCCGTCGAGGTAGTACGCGCGGGCCTGCTCGATGCGGTGCCGGGCCCTTCGGGGGCGGGAGGCGATGGACAGGGCCTCGGCACGGTTGGCCTGCCGTACGGACTCGCCCCCGGCGCGCAGTTCCACGGCCACCGTGACGCCGTGGGCGCCCATCACGGCCCGGCCGAAGCTGGTCACGCGGTGGAAGTAGGTCGCGGGGAGCCGCTGCGCGATGAGGTCGGCCCGGTCCCACCAGCCCCACGCCGTGCCGCTGTCCCTGCGTCGGGCCGCGGTGTAGCCCGCCTCGAACGTCAAAGCGCCCGCCACGGCCCGGACGTCGGCGGGAGCGCCGGGCAGGAGCGGCTTCAGGAGCCGCAGGGCGTCCATGACGACGGCGTCCGCCGCGTCGTAGTGGCCGGGGCCCGAGTCGCGGTGGGCCTGCGCCGTGAGCCAGGCCGCCACTCCGATCGCATGAGGATCCTCGGATTCCTGCGCCGCGACCATGCCGCGGTCGGCGATGCGCCACAGGAGCGAGGGGTCCGGCTGGTAGGCGGCGAAGAACTGGGCGAGGAAGTACACCTCGGCCAGCAGTGCCTGTGCCGTGCGCCGGTCCTGTGCCGTGTCCGCCTGGCGCACCAGCAGCCGGGCGTCCCTGATGAGGCCGGGAAGGAGGCCGCCCAGCACCTCCCGGTGGTGGGGTGCACCGTGCCGTGCCGACCAGGCGGAGTCCAAGGCGGCCCGCAGGCAGGCGGCCTCCGGCGCCCGGCGGTCGCCGGAGGGCGGGAACGCGTCCAGGGCGGCGGAGACGGCCGGCAGCCTGTCGTGCCCCGGTCCGGCGAACAGGTCGACGTGCGGCTCCGCGCCGACCTCGCCGACGAGGTCGTTCAGCCTGCGGACGCGGAGGACCTCGGCGATGCGGAGGATCTCCGGCAGTCGCGGCATCTGCAGGGTGCCGGTCTCGACCTTCTTGACCCATGACGGATGGTGGCCGAGGAGTCCCGCCAGCTGCTCGCGGGTCATGCCTCGGCGGTTGCGGTAGATCTGGACTCTCTGCCCGAACGCGACGGGGTTGTCGTACGGCCCCGGAGTAGCATCAGGTGACATGGCGGCCTCGCCTCTCTCCTTGCAGCTCGACGCTGTCAGGGTAGGGGGCGCCGCCGGTCACGTGTGATCCAGAACGCGCAACTGCCACCCTCCGGCCGGGGGTTGGCGGGCGCCCCGTGTCGGCGGCCCTCCCGCCCTGGATCCCCTTGCCGGCCGACGCTCCCCGGCCCGACCCGGCCCGACCCGGCCCGGCCCGGCCCGCCGCCCGCGGCCGTTGCCCGCGCTCATGCTGCCGGTGCAGAACCGGTCCACGACCTCGCGCATCCGGCCGCGCCGGGGGACCGGAGCACGGTCTAGCGCGATCTAGAAGGATGTCTCTCATACTTATGACCGGGAAGGTCCGTTTCGTGATGTGTCCGCCTCTTGACGTCTGGAGGCCCAAAGGCTCGACTTAAGGTTCACAAGTTGTAGAGACGCCGGGGTCTCGGAGCCAGCTGCCGCGATCGCCGGCCGGGGGGCGACGGTCGCCGTCGCTTATGGGCAGGAGTGGATGAGTCGTGCAGACTCCCGGATCGCAGTCTTCGCTGCACCGCGCGAATCTCGAACGGGTCGTGCGGGCCGTGCGGCTCGCGGGTTCGCTGACCCAGGCGGAGATCGCCCGGTCCACCGGACTGTCGGCGGCCACGGTCTCCAACATCGTCCGGGAACTCAAGGACGGCGGGACGGTCGAGGTCACCGACACCTCCTCCGGCGGCCGCAGGGCGCGCAGCGTCTCCCTCAGCGGCGACGCGGGCATCGTCATCGGCGTGGACTTCGGCCACACCCACCTGCGGGTGGCGGTCGGCAACCTGGCCCACCAGGTGCTGGCCGAGGAATCGGCCCCGCTCGACGTGGACGCGTCCTGGGCGGACGGCTTCGACCGTGCAGAAGCGCTGGTCGGGGGGCTCATCGCGGGCATCGGCGTGGGCCTTGAGAAGGTCATCGGCGTCGGCCTCGGCGTCCCGGGCCCGATCGACGTGGAGTCCGGGACGCTCGGCTCGACGGCGATCCTGCCGGGCTGGGCGGGGATCAACCCGCGCCGGGAGCTCTCGCAGCGCCTGGGTGTGCCGGTGTACGTGGACAACGACGCCAACCTCGGGGCGCTGGGCGAGCTGGTGTGGGGCAGCGGCCGCGGCGTGAAGGATTTGGCGTACATCAAGGTGGCGAGCGGTGTGGGCGCCGGCCTGGTGATAAACGGCCAGATCTACCGGGGCCCGGGCGGCACGGCCGGGGAGATCGGGCACATCACGCTCGACGAGTCCGGCCCCGTGTGCCGCTGCGGCAACCGCGGCTGCCTGGAGACCTTCGCCGCCGCCCGGTACGTGCTGCCGCTGCTGCAGAGCACCCACGGGCCGGAGCTGACGATGGAGCGCGTGGTGGAACTGGCCCGCGGCGGCGACCCGGGGTGCCGCCGGGTCATCGCCGACGTGGGCCGCCATGTGGGTAGTGGTGTCGCGAACCTCTGCAACGTTTTGAACCCGAGCCGCGTGGTGCTCGGCGGTTCCCTCGCCGAGGCGGGCGAGCTCGTGCTGGCGCCCATACGCGAGTCCGTGGGGCGGTACGCGATCCCCAGCGCGGCCCGCCAACTCTCCGTGCTCACCGGCTCGTTGGGCGCCCGCGCCGAGGTGCTGGGGGCACTGGCCCTGGTGCTGAGCGAGATGGGCGATTCGACCCTTCTGGCCGATTCGCCGTCGCTGAAGCTCTTGCCTTCAGTTAGATAACGGATGGCACCGTTGTCATCTCGTTAAGGATTCACTCCTTGACGACAAACTTGCGGCCGAGGTTGACTCACACCCACCTCGGCCGCAGTGTTGCGGCCTCGTCAGGGAGGTTCAGGAAATGAACGCGCGTATGCGTAGAGCTGCCGTTGTCGTCGCCGCCGGCGCTGCGGCCGTGTCCCTCGCCGCCTGTGGCAGTGCCAAGGAAGCCGGCACCAAGCCGCAGGAGTCCGCCGCCTCCGCCGCGGCCTCCGGCGGGGCGATCAAGATCGGTCTGCTCCTGCCCGAGAACCAGACCGCGCGCTACGAGAAGTTCGACAAGCCGCTCATCGAGAAGAAGGTCGCCGAGCTCACCGGCGGCAAGGGCACGGTGGTCTACGCCAACGCCAAGCAGGACGCGACCACGCAGAACTCGCAGGTCGACACGATGATCACCAACAAGGTGAACGTGCTGATCGTCGACGCGGTCGACTCCAAGGCGATCGCCGGCGCGGTCAAGCGGGCCAAGGACGCCGGCATCCCGGTCGTCTCCTACGACCGCCTCGCCGAGGGCCCGATCGACGCCTACACCTCCTTCGACAACGAAGAGGTCGGCAAGGTCCAGGGCAAGGCCCTGCTGGAGGCCCTGGGCGACAAGGCCAAGGACGGCGACATCGTCATGATGAACGGGTCGGTGACCGACCCCAACGCCGCCCTGTTCAAGAAGGGCGCCCACTCCGTCCTCGACGGCAAGGTGAACATCGGCAAGGAGTACGACACCAAGGAGTGGAAGCCGGAGAACGCCAACACCAACATGGCGGGCGCGATCTCCGCGCTCGGCAAGGACAAGATCATCGGCGTCTACTCCGCCAACGACGGCATGGCCGGCGGCATCATCACCGCCCTGAAGGCCGCCGGCATGAACCCGCTGCCCCCGGTCACCGGCCAGGACGCCGAACTCGCCGGTGTGCAGCGCATCGTCGCCGGTGAGCAGTTCATGAGCGTCTACAAGCCGTACGCCCCCGAGGCCGAGGCCGCCGCCAAGATGGCCGTCGCGCTCGCCAAGGGCGAGAAGCTCGACTCGGTGGCCACGTCGAAGTACGACAGCCCGACCACCAAGGACGTTCCCTCGTTCCTCGTCCCGGTCGTCTCGCTCACCAAGAACAACATCAAGGACACTGTCATCAAGGACGGTGTCTACACGGCCGACGAGATCTGCACCGACAAGTACGCGGCCGCCTGCTCCGCCCTCGGCCTGAAGTAGGCCCCCGCGGCCCCGTACGGGCCGCACGCCGGCCACGCCGGCCCCCTTCCAGGGGGCCGGCCGAGGCCCCGCGCCGGCCCTGCGGCGGTGCGAGGCCACAGCGTCCCCGCCGGCCGGAGGCAGCCCCGAGCGGCCTCCGGTCCACCGGGACCCCCGCGCCTGCCCGGCGCCCCGCCCCCGCTTTCCCCGCCACCGCGGGGCGCCGGGCAGAAACGATTCCTCATCCACCCCGCTCCTGCACTTTCTGCACGACATCCCCGCCGGTCAGGCGGCGAAGGAGATGGTTCATGTGTCCGCTGCGCCCGTGCTGGCGTTGCGAGGGGTCTCGAAGCGATTCGGTGCCGTCCAGGCGCTCACCGACGTAGAGCTCGAGATCCATTCCGGCGAGGTGGTCGCCCTGGTCGGCGACAACGGCGCCGGCAAGTCCACGCTCGTCAAGACGATCGCCGGCGTCCACCCCATCGATGACGGCGTCATCGAGTGGCAGGGCAAGCCGGTCTCGATCACCAAGCCCCATGACGCCCAGAACCTGGGCATCGCGACGGTCTACCAGGACCTCGCGCTGTGCGACAACATCGACGTCGTCGGCAACCTCTTCCTGGGCCGCGAGCTCAAGCGCCGCGGCGTCCTGGACGAGGTGGAGATGGAGCGGCGCGCCCGCGAGCTCCTGACCACCCTGTCCATCCGGATCCCCAGTGTCCGCATCCCCATCGCCTCGCTCTCCGGCGGCCAGCGCCAGACCGTGGCGATCGCCCGCTCGATGCTCGGCGAGCCGCAGCTCGTCATCCTCGACGAGCCCACCGCCGCCCTCGGCGTCGAGCAGACCGCACAGGTCCTCGACCTGGTGGAGCGGCTGCGCGAGCGCGGCCACGCCGTCATCCTCATCAGCCACAACATGGCCGATGTGAAGGCCGTCGCCGACCGGGTGGCGGTCCTGCGGCTGGGCCGCAACAACGGTGTCTTCAAGGTCGCCGAAACCTCGCAGGAAGAGATCATCTCCGCCATCACCGGAGCCACGGACAACGCCGTGACCCGCCGGGCGGCCCGCACCGGGGAGGCGCGCAAGTGAGCACCGAACACCACACCGCGGGGCACCACACCGCGGAGGACGTGGCCAAGCTGGCCAACCCCGCCGCCCCCGCCGACGCCATTCCCGCGGTGGACCCGCGCCTGCTCGTGCGCGAGCAGGGCCTGGCCGGCTACCTGAGCGAGTTCGGCCGCAAGATGAAGGCCGGCGACCTGGGCTCCCTCCCGGTCGTCATCGGCCTGATCGTCATCTGGGGCATCTTCCAGGGGCTGAACTCGAACTTCCTCTCCCCGGAGAACCTCACCAACATCGCGATCACGATGGTCGCCACCGGCATGATGGCCGTCGGCATCATCTTCGTGCTGCTGCTCGGCGAGATCGACCTGTCGGTCGGCTCCGTCAGCGGTGTCTCGGGCGCCCTCTTCGCCGTCCTGGCCGTCACCCACGGCGTGAACGAGTGGGTCGCGATCCTCGCGGCCGTCGCGGGCGGCGCCCTGATCGGCGCGATCCACGGCTTCTTCTTCGCCAAGATCGGCGCGCCGGCCTTCGCCGTCACCCTGTCGGGCCTGCTGTTCTGGTCCGGCGCGATGCTCCAGATCCTCGGCAGCAACGGCACGATCAACATCGACGCCGACGGTGCCGTGGGGCAGCTCACCACGTACTACTTCTCGGACGTGGCCGCCGCCTACGGCCTGGCCGCCGTCGCCACGGCCCTGTACTTCGTGACCGCGTACTTCGACAACCGCCGCCGCCAGGCCGCGGGCGTCCCCTCCCGCCCCCTCAGCGAGATCCTGCTGCGCACCGGTCTGCTCGCGGTGTTCACCTTCGGTCCCGCCGCGGTGTTCAACCAGTACAAGGGCCTCCCGCTCGCGGTGGTGCTCTTCGTCCTGGCCCTGGTCGGCACGGACTTCCTCCTGCGCCGCACCACCTTCGGCCGCAACGTCTTCGCCCTCGGCGGCAGCGTCGAGGCCTCCCGCCGCGCGGGCATCAACGTCAACGGCATCCGCATCGCGGTCTTCGCGATCTCCGGCACGTTCGCGGCGATCGGCGGCCTCTTCTGGGCCTCCAAGATCGCGGCGGCCAACCAGAGCGCCGGCGCCGGCGACCTGCTGATGAACGTGATCGCGGCGGCCGTGATCGGCGGCACCAGCCTCTTCGGCGGGCGCGGCCGGACCTGGAACGCCCTCCTCGGCGTCATGGTCATCACCTCGATCCAGTACGGTCTGGCTCTCGAGGGAATCGCCACGCCCATCCAGTACATGATCACCGGTGCGGTGCTGCTGGCCACCGTGGTGATCGACTCGGTCACCCGCAAGACCCAGAAGACGGCCGGACGCGCCTGACACCGCGCCCGACGCGGTCAGACCGGTCACAGTGCCCGGTGCCACCCCGCGGTGGCACCGGGCCTCTGTGCGTGCATCCGTACGTGCGCACATGCGGGCAACTGTGGGGGAATGCGCCCGAATGTGATGTGTGACATCGGGCGGATCCGTACAGGAATGACAAAGCTGTGACCCGCCTGCGGCAGCCCGATGACCGCCGTCGGCGGCGGAACATTAGACTCGACAGACCAGCAAGCAACTGCAAGGAGGCACGGGTGCTGCTGACCCGCATCAAGGGACCGCGCGATCTGGACCGGCTCAGCCAGGAGGAGCTGGTTCAGCTCGCCGCCGAGATCAGGTCCTTCCTCGTCGACGCCGTCTCCAAGACCGGCGGGCACCTCGGCCCCAACCTCGGCGTGGTCGAACTGACGATCGCCCTGCACCGGGTCTTCGAATCGCCCAAGGACAAGGTGCTCTTCGACACGGGCCACCAGGCCTACGTCCACAAGCTGCTCACCGGCCGCCAGGACTTCGCCGGCCTGCGCACCAAGGGCGGCCTGTCCGGCTACCCCTCGCGCGCCGAGTCCGAGCACGACGTGATCGAGAACTCCCACGCCTCCACCGTGCTGGGCTGGGCCGACGGCCTGGCCAAGGCCAACGAGGTGCTCGGCCGCGCCGACCACCACGTCGCCGCCGTCATCGGGGACGGCGCCCTGACCGGCGGCATGGCCTGGGAGGCGCTGAACAACATCGCCGCCGCCAAGGACCGCCCGCTGGTCATCGTCGTCAACGACAACGAGCGCTCCTACGGCCCCACCATCGGCGGCCTCGCCAACCACCTGGCCACCCTGCGCACCACCGACGGCTACGAGCGCTTCCTCGCCCGCGGCAAGGAGATCCTGGAGCGCACCCCCGTCGTGGGCAAGCCGCTCTTCGAGACCCTGCACGGCGCCAAGAAGGGCCTGAAGGACTTCATCGCCCCCCAGGGCATGTTCGAGGACCTGGGCCTGAAGTACATCGGCCCCATCGACGGCCACGACATCGAGGCCCTGGAGTCCGCGCTGCAGCGCGCCAAGCGCTTCAGCGGCCCGGTCATCGTGCACTGCCTCACCCAGAAGGGCCGCGGCTACACCCCCGCCCTGGAGCACGAGGCGGACCGCTTCCACGCGGTCGGCGTCATCCACCCCGACACCGGCCTGCCGGTCAAGACCGCCGCCGCCAGCTGGACCTCCGTCTTCGCCGACGAGATGGTCAAGATCGGCCACGAGCGGCCCGACGTCGTCGGCATCACCGCCGCCATGCTCCACCCGGTCGGCCTCAACAAGTTCGCCGAGGCCTTCCCGGACCGCATCTACGACGTCGGCATCGCCGAGCAGCACGGCGCGACCTCCGCCGCGGGCCTCGCCACCGGCGGCGTCCACCCGGTCTTCGCCGTGTACGCCACCTTCCTCAACCGCGCCTTCGACCAGGTGCTGATGGACGTCGCCCTGCACAAGTGCGGCGTCACCTTCGTCCTGGACCGGGCGGGCGTCACCGGCGACGACGGCGCCAGCCACAACGGCATGTGGGACATGTCGATCCTGCAGGTCGTGCCCGGCCTGCGGCTCGCCGCCCCGCGCGACGCCGAACAGCTGCGCGCCCAGCTGCGCGAGGCCGTCGAGGTCGAGGACGCCCCGACGGTGGTCCGCTTCTCCAAGGGCGTCGTGGGCCCGGCCGTCCCGGCCGTCGGCCGGATCGGCGGCATGGACCTGCTGCGCGCTCCCGCCCCCGAGGTCACCCGTCCGGACGTCCTGCTCGTCTCGGTCGGCGCGCTGGCCCCGATGTGCCTGGAGGTCGCCGACCTCCTCGACAAGCAGGGCATCTCCACCACGGTCGTCGACCCGCGCTGGGTCAAGCCGGTCGACGAGGCACTCGCCCCGCTCGCCGAGCAGCACCGCGTGGTCGTCACCGTCGAGGACAACGGCCGCGCCGGCGGTGTCGGCGCCGCCGTCTCGCAGGCCCTGCGCGACGCGGGCGTGGACGTGCCGCTGCGCGACTTCGGCATCCCGCAGCGCTTCCTCGACCACGCGCTGCGCAAGGAGATCCTGGCCGAGATCGGCCTGACCGCACCGGACATCGCGCGGCAGGTCACCGGCCTGGTCGCCAAGCTGGACGGCCGTTTCGACAACGAGCCCGCCGCCGCGGTCGACTAGCACGGAAGACCGCCTGGCGCGACGGTCCGCGGACCGGTGCGCGGTTGCACGTCACGGGCCGGGAGATCACCCTTGAAGGGCGGGCCTCCCGGCCCGTCCGCGTGCGTCGTCACCTTTCGGAGGTGCGTCGGTGAGTACGGATCTGAACAGCCCGTTCCGCACCAAGACGGTGGAACAGTCCATCCGGGACACGGAGGAGCCCGAACACGCGCTCCGCAAGTCGCTCTCCGCCTGGGACCTGACCGTCTTCGGCGTCGGCGTCATCATCGGCACCGGCATTTTCGTTCTCACCGGCATCGCCGCCCGGAACAATGCCGGTCCCGCCACCGCCCTCGCCTTCGTGGCGGCGGGCGTGGTCTGCGCCCTGGCGGCGCTCTGCTACGCCGAGTTCGCCTCCACCGTGCCGGTGGCCGGATCCGCGTACACGTTCTCGTACGCCTCGATCGGCGAACTGCCCGCCTGGATCATCGGCTGGGACCTCGTGCTTGAATTCGCCCTCGGCACCGCCGTCGTGGCGGTCGGCTGGTCCGGCTACGTGCGCCACCTCATGCACACCAACCTCGGCTGGAACCTGCCCGTCGGGCTGTCCGGGCCGGACGAGGGCGGCACCTTCGACCTGCTGGCCTTCCTGCTGGTCCTGGCGCTGACGGCGATCCTCGTCATCGGCACGAAGCTGTCGGCCCGGATCACCGCCATCGTCGTCGCCATCAAGGTGACCGTGGTGATGCTCGTCATCATCGCGGGCCTGTTCTTCATCAAGGCGGACAACTACAAGCCGTTCATCCCGCCGGCCGAGCCGCAAGCCGGAGGCAGCGGCTGGAAGGCCCCGCTGGTCCAGCTGATGTTCGGGTACGCGCCCACCAACTTCGGCGTCATGGGCATCTTCACCGCCGCCTCCCTGGTCTTCTTCGCCTTCATCGGCTTCGACGTGGTGGCCACCGCGGCCGAGGAGACCAAGAACCCCCAACGGGACATGCCGCGCGGCATCCTGGGCTCGCTGCTGATCTGCACGGTGCTCTACGTGGCCGTGACCCTGGTGGTCACCGGCATGCAGCACTACACGCAGATGTCGCCCACCGCCCCGCTCGCCGAGGCCTTCAAGTCGGTCAACCAGCCGTTCTTCTCCGGTGCCATCAGCCTCGGCGCCGCCGTCGGCCTGATCACCGTCTGCATGATCCTGCTGCTGGGGCAGACCCGCGTGTTCTTCGCGATGAGCCGTGACGGGCTGCTGCCGCGCGTCTTCTCGGTCACCCACCCGAAGTTCCGCACCCCCTACCGGGCGACGATCCTGCTCGGCGTGGTCATCGCCGTCGTCGCCGGCTTCACCAGCCTGGAGAAGCTCGCGGAACTGGTGAACATCGGCACCCTGTTCGCCTTCGTGGTCGTCGCGCTCGGCGTGATCATCCTGCGCCGCACCCGACCCGACCTGCACCGGTCCTTCCGTACCCCGTGGGTGCCGGTCGTCCCGATCCTGTCGATCGCCGCCTCGCTCTGGCTGATGCTCAACCTGCCGGCCGAGACCTGGCTGCGGTTCGGGATCTGGATGGCGATCGGCCTCGTCGTGTACTTCCTGTACGGGCGCCGCCACAGCCGCCTCGCCAAGGCCGGCCGGGACGCGACCTTCTGACGCACGGTCCGCCGACGCATCCCCACGCCGCGCCGCGCCCCGATCCGGGGTGCGGCGCGGGTGTCAGCCCTTGTTCGCCGTCGCGGGGGACTTCTTCGCGTCCGCCGGGATCGCCTGGTCGGTGCGCAGGGCCTCCCACAGGCGGCCCGCCTGCGGCTGGGCGACGACGACGCGGTTGGGGTCCACCTTGTCGTACGCGACCGGCAGCATGATGGTCTCCATGGTGTCCGGGTTGACGCCCTTCATGCTCTGGGCGAAGTCCGCCAGCGCGGTCAGCGAGGCGAGTTCGGAGTCGGTGGTCAGCGACTTGGTGCCGGCGTCGGCGAGCTTGTAGAGGCGGGCCGGGTTGCCGAGGGCGTCCTGCTTCTTGATCTCGGAGAGCATCGCCATCATGAACTGCTGCTGCAGGCCTATGCGTCCGAGGTCGCTGCCGTCGCCGTAGCCGTAGCGGGTGCGGACGAACTTCAGCGAGTCGGTGCCGTTCAGCCGGTGTGTGCCCGCATCCAGCTTCAGGCCGCCCTTCGCCCCGCTCATCGGCTTGTCCAGGGTGACGGTGACCCCGCCGAGCGCGTCGACCAGGCCCTTGAAACCGGCGAAGTCGACCTCGACGAAGTGGTCCACGCGCACCCCGGACATCTGCTCGACGGTCTTGACCACGCAGGCCGGCCCGGCGAGCGAGTAGACGGAGTTGAACATCACCCGGTTGGCGGGCTCGACGGTCTTGCCGTCGGCGTCCTTGCACTCGGGCCGGGATATCAGGGTGTCGCGCGGGATGCTGATGGCGGTCGCCTTCGAGCGCCCCTCGGGGAGGTGGATCAGCATCGCGGTGTCCGAGCGGGCGCCGCTGACGTCGCCGTGGTCCAGGTCCGCGTTGGCGCCGGCGCGCGAGTCCGAGCCGAGGACGAGGACGTTCTGGGCTCCGGGCACGACCTTCTTCGGGCGGTTGTCGCCGATCGCCTGGTCCAGGTCGACGCTGTCGATGTTGCCGTTCAGGTGGCTGTACGCCCACCAGCCGGCACCGCCGGCCGCGAGCACGAGCACCGCCAGGGCCAGCAGAACGATCCGCAGAACGCGCCGGCCGCCGCGCCGCGGCGTGCGCCGGGGCACCGGGGAGGGGGCCGAGGGGCCGTCGGTCATGGAGGCAGTGCCCTTCTATCATCGAATGGGGTGCATCATAAGACACGCTTTCGAGTGGCTGGTTCTTTCGGGTGGAGGACCCGGCCCCTCGGGCTCGGACATAGTCGGCAGAAGGGTGGACAGCGGCGTGAACCGAGGCAAAGGCGGGAACGGATCCGCCTCTTCGGCTCGCAGGACGCAGGACGCCCGCACGGGCGGACCGGGTCCGCGCCCGACCTCCCCGCCGGCCGGAAAGTGGCTGTTCGCGGGGGCCGACGGCCGCCTGACGGCGTACGCCTGCACCCGCAGCGGCCTGCTCCGCTGGACCGAGGCCGCAGCCCCCCGCACCGGCTGGACCGGCCCGGAGACCTTCGAGGTCCCCGGCTGGCTCGGTCCCGCCGCCATGGCGCAGAGCCGCGAGGGGTACGTGCACTTCGTGGCGCTCAGGGCAGCGGACGACGGCTCGGAGCGGCCGGAAGTCATCGTCTCCACCCAGTTCCAGTCCGGCCGCGGCATGATCGACTGGCACGGCCTGGGCGTTCCCGGACTGCGCGGCGGCCCCGCCGACGACCGGCTGACCGGCCCCCCGCGCATCGCCGTCAACCAGCGCTCCGGCTCGATCCACGTCCTCGTCTCCCTCCAGCACTCCGGCATCCTGCGGCGCAGCCGCAACGCCGAGGGCGCCTGGGGCGGCTGGAAGCCGGTCGCCGCGCAGAGCTACCGGGGCGACGTGACGCCGCTGATGCCGGCCGGCGGGCAGCTGGAGATGCTCGCCCTCGGGCCGTCCGGGGCCGACCGCTGGGTGGGCATCGGCCAGGGCCGCTTCGGGCTCGCCGAGTCCATCCCCACCCCGGTCGTCCCCGGCAGCCCGGCGGTCTGCGAGACGGGCGCCCGCAGGGTCACGTACTTCTGGCGCTATCCCGGCGACGGCTCGCTGGTCGCCTGGCGGGCCGCCCGTCCGGGCGTCCAGGGCGGCCTGATGAGCCTCGGCGGTGCCGGCGGCCGCGGCGCGCCCGGTGTCGCGCGCGCGATGGTCGGGGGCTACGACTGCACGGTGCTCGCGCAGACCGGCGCCGAGCGGGACGTCGAAGTCACCGCGTACGTCACCGAGAACGAGGGCTACGGCACCTGGTGGGCGTCCCTCGGCGGCCACGGGGCCCTCGCCCCGCAGGTGGCGGTCGACGCGGCGGGCCGGGTCGTGGTCGCCGCGTTCGACGAGGCCGGCGCCCCCATGTGCGCCCGGCAGGACACCGGCGCCCAGGGGCTCGTCTTCGGCCCCTGGGAGCACCTGGCCTGAGCGGGCCTCCCGGCCGAGTACGCCTCCCGGCCGAGTACGCCTCCCGGCCCGTGCGCTCAGGCGCCGCGCGGGCCGGACTGCGGCAGCGGCGCCCGCTGCACGACCTCGATGCTCAGGCCCCCGTCCTCCGCGTAGTACGGGGTGGCGGCCAGCTCCATCCCCGGCGCCCCGGGCGCCTCCGCGATCCGCACCGGCATCCGGGCCGTCGTGTCCAGCTCGGGCGCCCGCCGCGCACCGAGCCGCACCTCCTGCCGTACGCCCTCGAAGGACACGGACAGGTACAGGTCCCAGGTGCCCGGCGGCAGCGGCCAGCCGCTGGAGGTCTGCGCCAGGTTGACCCGGGCCGAGAACCGGCCCATGGCCCGGGGCTTGCCCTTGGAGTTGGTCAGCGTGTCGTCCCGGCGGGCCGTCACCGCGTGGCTCTCCTGCGCGCCGCTCGTCCGCTCGCGCAGCACGACCCGGGTGGCCCGGTCCTTCGTCGACAGCTGCTCGAAGAAGGCGTAGCCGTCGAGCAGCAGCATCGGCCCGTCCCAGCGGGCCCGCTGGAGCTGCTGGCTGACCGTCATGTCACCGGTGATGTCGAACAGCTCGTCCGGCAGCGGGACCTGCGGGTCCCGGAAGAACGGCAGCGTCGTGTAGACCCGGCCGTTCTCGACCGTCTTGCGGACGGCCGGCCGGTCCTTGTCGGCCTCGAACGCGGCCATCCGCTGCGCCTCCGCGAACCGGCCCTGCGCGAGCAGCGCGAACCGGACGGCCAGCATCCGCGGCAGCAGCGCCAGCGCGCCCGGCGCCGCCTGGTTGCGCAGCACCTCGGCCGCCGCCCACAGCGCCTGGTCCCGCTCGGCCGGGTCCGTCGCCGACAGCAGCGCCGCCGCGGTGGCCTTGCCGAGCTCCACCTCCAGGTGGCGCGACTGGAGCCGGTCCCGGCGCGGGCCCTCGGGCAGCTGCGAGGCGATCATCGCCAGCATGCGGGAGGCGAGGGCGACCCGGTCCGGCAGGGTGGCCCGGTTCGCGGGCGGGGGGCCCTTGACGATGCAGACCGCATCGCCGACGACCGAGACGTTGTCCGCGCCGAGGTAGGCGCCGGCGGTGAAGACCTGGTCGTCGCCGATCGTCATGTCGGTGGGGAAGACCAGTCCGCGCCGGTGCAGCAGGCCGGTGCGGAACAGCTTGTCCGGGGTCAGCGACCAGTACACGCGCGAGCTGTAGGCGTCGGTGTACGCCTGGTTCTTGCGGAACATCGACGTCGCGACCGCGTGCCGGCCCGAGCTGTCCAGCTTGCCCAGCACCACGTCGGCCTCGTGGGCGTCGGCCGCGGCCACCATCCGCTCCAGCGCGTCCGGCGCCAGCCGGTCCGTCGCCTCCAGGAAGATGACGTAGCGTCCGCGCACCTGGCTCAGCGCCCAGTTGCGGGCCGCCGCCGGGCTCAGCCCCTGCGACACCTGCCCCACCCGGACGAAGGCCGGGTACCGGTGCGCGGCGCGGGCCAGGACCGAGCCGCTCTCGTCCGTCGACCCGTCGTCGACGGCGACGATCTCCAGCCGGTCCGTGCCGATGGTCTGCGCGAGGACGGAGGCCAGGCAGGCGTCGACCGCCGCGGCCTGGTTGGAGACCCGGACGGCGACCGACACGTCCTTGACGTCGGCGGGGCTCACGACGGCGGTGTTCATGCTGCGGGGTTCCTCATCGGTTGCTCGCGGACTGGTCGGGGCGGGGCCAGGGCATCTCGCCGGTCAGCTCCGGCCACTGCCAGGGCCGGAACGCGACCTCCGTCGGGTGCGCCGGGAAGGCGCCCGGAGCGTGGTCCAGGGAGCCCACGAAGACGTTGACGTGCGAGGTCTGCTGCTCCCCGGCCGGGGTGCCCACCGTGTACGTGAACCGGTCGTACCCGGTGAAACCCGGCGCGGGGCTGTACGTCACCCAGCCGTCGTACGACAACTGCGCCTCGCCGTGGCGCGGCGCCGACACGCCGACGGCCGTGCTGCCCGCGGGGCACGCGGACAGCACGTTCACCGAGCCGGACCCGCCCGGCTCCACTGTCAGGTGCAGGCCCCGGGCGGCGGGCGCCCGCAGGGGCAGCGCCTCGGCGTCGAGCTTTGCGGTGCGGGTCGTCCTGCGCCCGCTCCCGTCCGGGATGCCGACCATGATCTGCGGCCGGATCCGCCGGGCCGCGGCGGTGTCGTGCACGCGCAGGTGCAGGACGCCCGTCGCGGTCTCGCCCGCCTCGGCGCGGAGGCGGAACCAGCGCTGCTTGGGGAAGAACTCCAGGCCCTGCATGCCGACGATGTCGGCCGCCTCGGCCAGCGGGGCCCGCAGCAGGTAGCCGAAGCCGCGCGGCGCGCCCTGGTCGGGGGCCGCGGACAGGCCGAGCTGGAGCGTCTCGCCGGGGGCGACGCCGCGGCGCGGGTCGGCCGAGCTGTACAGGGCCGCGTACACGGCGCCGGGCGCCGAGCCCTCGCCGAGGGCCCGGCCGCGGCACAGGAGGTGGTTCACGGGACGACTCCTCAGGCGCCGGGGTACGTGGAGACGCGGGACTGGGTGCGGTGGCGGAAGGTCTCCTCGTCCAGCCAGCCCATCTCGCTGTAGTCGAAGCGCGTGCGGTCCAGGTCCCGGACCCAGCGGGCCGGGATGATGCCCTGCTCCAGCATGCTGCGGGCGGTGAAGCGGGCGACCTCGATCGCGCCTTCCGCCCGCAGGTGCACGTTGTCGCCGTCCAGGATGTGCTCCTGCAGGGGCTCGCCGCGGCGCAGGTACACGAAGACGGCCTTGCTCGCCTCCGGTCCGAGCTCCTCCCACCACTGCAGGCTCTGCCCGTACACGTCGACGACCGGTACGTGCTCCTCCTCGGCCAGCAGCCGGGCGGCGCCCGGGTAGTCCCCGAGGAAGCGGGCCACGTTGCCGTGCCGGTCGATCCGCCGCCGCTCGTACGGCAGGTAGATCACCGGGTGGCCCCCGCGCTCGCGTGCGCCGTGCACGTACGCGGCCATGTGCTCCAGGAAGGTGGAGTACGGCTCGGTGTGCAGGCCCGGGTCCGGCTTGATGTCGTTCTGGCCGAAGCCGAACAGCAGGTAGTCGCCCGGCTCCATGTTCTCCAGGATCCACTGGAGCCGGCCGCGCTCGCGGAAGCTCTTGGAGCTGGCCCGCGCCCGGGCGCAGGCGACCACCTCGACCTCGTCGGTGAGGAAGAGCGGGAGCGTCTGCGCCCATCCGGCCATCGGCAGGAAGCTGTACGGGCGGCTGACCGCATTGGAGCCGCCGACCACGAAGATCCTCGGGCGGCGGCCCGGCTGCGGGGAGGGTGCGTACGTCACGCCTAGACCCCCTGGTCCTCCGTGGTCTGGATCAGCACGTTCGCGAGCGCCTCCTCGAAACCGCTGCGCTGCGCCGGCGTCGAGGTCGGGTCCTGCCTGCGTACGTCGATCACGTGGCCGGTCATCTCGGACAGCAGCACGTCCAGCGAGGTCAGCGCCACCGACTCGGAGGTCAGCAGCGAGCCCGCCGGCTCCTGGCCGAAGGCCTTGGTGCGCATCGGGGTGGCGGTGCGCTCGGGGTTCACGCAGTTGACGCGGATGCCGTCCTCGGCCCACTCGTCGGCCAGCGCCTGGGTCAGGTTGACCATGGCCGCCTTGGTGGAGGAGTACAGGCTGTACTCGGCGCGGCCGCGGGTGTAGCTGCTGGAGGTGAACAGCAGCAGCTGCCCGCCGGTCTCGCTGAGGTACTTGTACGCGGTCCGGGCGATGTGGACGGGCGCGAGGTAGTTGACCTCCAGCGCCTCGCGGATGGTGTCGTTGTCGGTCTCGTCGAGGCGGCCGACGCGCAGCACGCCGGCCGTGTTGACGACGTAGTCGATCCGGCCGGTCTCGCCGTAGGCCTTGGCCAGCGCCTCCTCGACGTGGCCGGGGTTCTCCACGTGGGTGCCGGTGGTGGAGCGGCCCAGGGCGTAGACGCGGGCCCCGAAGCCCTCGGCGATGCGGCAGATGTCGGCTCCGATGCCGTACGAGCCGCCGAAGACCACCATCGTCCGGCCGGCCAGCTGCTCGCGGTAGGCGGCCTCGCCGGCCTGGGCGGGTGCGGCGTGGGAGGCGAGCTGGAACAGCTTGTCGGCGATGAACACGTCGACCGGCTGGGTGACCTTCATGTTGTAGTCGTCGCCGGTGACCACGTGGACCGGGACGTCCGGCAGGTACTTCACGACCACGGAGCAGTCGTCGGTGGCCTGGAAGAACGGGTCGGAGGCCGCCCGCTCGTACGCGGCGCGGATGGTGGACAGGCGGAAGCCCTGCGGGGTCTGGCCGCGGCGCAGCCGGGAGCGGTCGGGCACCTCGGTGATGAACTCGCCGTCGTCGCCGTGGGTCCGGGTCACGATGACCGTGTCGGAGGAGGGGATGGCCACGTCGACGGCCTGGTAGCGCTCCAGGGACTCGACGCACTCGCGCACCACGCGCTGCGAGAGCAGCGGGCGCACGGCGTCGTGGAAGAGGAGGTTGCAGTCCTCGCCCTCGGCGAGCCGCTCGGAGGCGGCGCGGATGGCGATGCGGGTGGTCTCGCTGCGGGTCGACCCGCCGGCCAGCACCGCGGTGACCTTGCCCAGCTTGGCCCGCTCGACGATGCGGCGGGCGTCCTCCACGTAGGCGGGCGTCATCAGCAGCAGGACCTCGTCCACGTCCGGCGCGTTCTCGAAGACGTGGAGGGTGTGCTCCAGGATCGGCTTCCCGGCGATCTTGAGCAGCTGCTTGGGTATTTCGAGCCCGATGCGCTGGCCGGTGCCGCCGGCGAGGACGACGGCGATGGTGCGGTGGGGGACAGGTCTCGGGGACACGGTCTTCTTCTTCCTGAGCGGGAGGATGCGGCACTGCGGTGGGGAGGCCGGCGACGCGGTGGGACGGGGGAACCGGGGCGGGGCGGCTACACGGGGAAGGGTGCCTGCTCCGGGTATTCGATGGGGAAGTCGCGCAGTCCCCGCCGGTAGAGGTCGTTGGCGGCCGCGTTGAAGCGGACGATCGAGGGCGGGTACTCGGCGCCGAGGAGGTACTCCTTGAGCTGCTCGCGGTAGGGGGCCATGACGTCCCGTTCGGGGTGGAGCGTGGCCTCGAGGGCCTCGGCCAGGCCGTTGCAGTCGGCGTCCAGCAGGTACGAGGCGTACGCGGTGCGCTGCTCGTTGCGGAACTCCTGGTCGGGCAGGCCCTCCAGGTTGAAGATGGCGTACGGCTTCAGGGTCGCGACGAAGTCCGAGACCACGCTCGACATGTCGCCGATGAGGAGGTCGGACTGGTTGAAGCAGTCGTACAGGGCCGGGATGCGCTCGGTGACCACGTGGTGCGCGGCGTCGGGCATGGCGCTCCAGTACAGGGCCCCGGCCTGGTTGCGGCTGCGCCGGATGCGCGCGGTGCGCTCCTCCTCGGTGAGGTCGGGGTACTTCGAGCGCACGCCCCGCTCGGAGAGGTCGGCGATGCGCTGGTCGATCCGGGCGAGCTTCTTGGCCGCGGCCTTGGAGTCGGTGAGGTTGCGGCCGAAGCGGCGGGCGTTGTCCTCTTCCAGCAGGGCGATGACGCGCCGGTGCGCGGCGGCGGCGACGGGGGAGCGCGAGCCGGTCAGCGGGTGCGGCTTGTAGATGATCCGGATCTCGCGGTCGTAGTCGAGGAGGGCCTCGATGAGCTTCTCGCCGGCCGGGATGACCGAGGTGTAGCAGGCGTCGTCCGTCCAGCCTTCCCAGGTGGGGGCGTAGATGACGGTGGGGATGGGGCCGGAGACCCTGCCGGTCCAGCGGTGCAGGGGCATCAGCTGGGGGCGGCCGACCTCGACGATCTGGTGCGGGGAGACGGCGTGCTTGATGCGCTCGTAGCGGTCGCGGCCGGCCCGGCCGGCGACCCAGATCTCGTCGAAGACCTTGCTGACGCGGTTGCTGCTGGCGAGCTTGTCGCTGTCGCCGTGGCCGATGAAGACGTGCTTGACCTCGGCGCGCTGGAGCATGTGCACGTTCTTGCCCGCATTGCCCGGATAAAGGGCGACACGCAGCTCGTTCATCTCGATACGGGCGAGATTATCCGCTTTGGGAATGCAGATGACGGGGACGGAGGTCGCGTCCAGGTAGCGCAGGGTGGCCCGTTCGCGCAGCACGATGATGGGCCGCAGGTCGAGTGCCTCCAGGGCCTCCAGCCACATGTTCACCTGGTACATGAAGTCTTTGGAGATGGCGGCGAACGTGAAGTACAGCGCGACCTGGGGGCGGTATTCGGCCAGCTGGTGGTTGAGCTCGTCGATGGCCTCGTCCGTGGTGGGCAGCTTGAGCGCGTTGCGCGCGTCGGGCACCAGCACCAGCAGGGAGAAGTAGGCGAGGAAGACGGTGGTGATCATGCCGTACGTGACCCAGCGCCAGTCGTCCGTGGCGATGGTGGCCAGGGCTCCGGCGACGAGCGGGATGTCCAGGTGCAGCGTCTTCCTGACGTGCTTGTTCATCAGGAACGGGTGGGGCATGCGGCGGATGCCGAGCGCCTCCAGGTCCAGTCCGCGGGTGGTGAAGGGAAGCTCGTTGCGCATCTTGCGGACGTGCTTGAGCAGGGCCCCGTAGGCGAGCTGGAGGATGAACAGCAGCAGCAGGCCGATGGTGGTCATCTGGGCCACGAACGACTCGATGTCGGCCACGGCCCCGCACAGGCCCAGCAGCAGGAACTGCCGGATCAGGAAGCGCATGGTCAGACCGAAGCGAGAGTCGCGCAGCTTCTCCAGGGTCGGCGACTCCGTGTTGTGGAGCATGAGGTCGGCGACGTAGCTGAGGGCGGCGCAGCCGGCGAAGAGGGGGAGCGAGACGAACGCGACGGCCACGAGCATCCCGAGGAAGCTGAGGATGAGCGCAGCCGTGATTCCGACGCCGAGCGCGGCGCGCAGCCGCTTGGAGCCCATGGTGCGGTGCCTCCCCCGTGGAGGTATAAGAGTCGCGTGAAGTGTCGCAGTAGTATAAGCAGCCTGATGGAGGCCCCCAGAACGTGCGGTGAACCACAGGCCAATGATTGCGGGCCTTCTCACGCGAATATGTGACGACGGTCCCTCGGCCGGGCGATGCCGGTCTCAGGGAGTGAACCGATACAGCGCCAGGTCGCGCCGGTCCTTCTCCTTCACGGAAAATCCGATGCACAAAGCGGGTTGGCCCCCGGCGCGGCTCACCGCGATTCCCTCCGGCTCCCGAAACGCCAGATCCGGGGCCACCGTCACGTGGTGGCGCCCCTGCGCCTTGCCGGTCCGCACGTCGATTGCGGAGATATAGGTATTACCGCCCGACTTTCGCGGATTCTTGCCGTTCTTCCCGCTGTACGGATTGCCCGTCAGCACGTACACGTAGTCGCCGTACAGTGCGCAGCCCTGGAACCACTCCTCCTCCTTGACCTGCACACCGGCCCGGATCGTCTGCGCCGCGTCGAAGCGCCCGTCGAGGAAGTCGGCCATCCCGTACACCGAGAACCGGTGCACGCCCTCCTCCTCGTGGCTCACCAGGACCCGCTCGTCCTCCAGGTCGAGCGCGGGGCACACGTCGACCGAACCGGGCACCGGGTCGAAATGCCGGACCGATTCGTGGGAACTGTCGAGGACCTCGCCGTCCTTGAACGGCACGCGCACCACCGTGCGCCCGTAGCCGCTCCCCGGATCGGCCCGGCCCTCCAGCCATATGTACGTACGCACCCCCGTCGGCTCGACGCCGAAGGAAATTCCGTGGCCGAAGCCGCGCAGATACATGTGCCCGAGGATTTTCCCGGAACTGCTCAGCCGGGTCAGGCACATATCCCCGGCGGACTTGCGCTCGCCGGAGTCGCGCGCCTCGTCCTCGCCGTCGAGCTGCAGACCGCTCTGCACCGTCTGCAGCACGTAGACCTGCCCGTTGGTGTCGTCGAACGCGAACGACTGCGGGCCCGTGGTGTTGAACAGGGGCGACGGCGCCAGCAGCTGGGCGCCGGTGCGCATGTCGAACTCGCCCGCCAGGGGCTGGGGATCGCCCTGCCCGCCCGGACCGCCGGGCCGAAGCGCCCACGCCAGGCCGCCCGTACCGAGCCCGGCGGCCGCCGCGCCGCCCGCGAAGAGCAGGGTCCGGCGGCTGAAAGGTCTCTTGCCGTCCGCCACGGGCCGTATTCTGCCAGCTCACCCGGGTCGCCCCGGCGCCGGGCCCCCGCACAGCGGCGGACGCCCGCCCCCGGTCACGGGGACGGGCGTCCGTACGGCTCACACGGTGTCAGGCCGTGGCGGCGGCGGCCGGCGTCAGGCCGGGACGCTCGCCAGACCCGGGGCGAGGAACCGCTTGCCGTTCACGCGCTCCGAGATGCCCTCGCGGTCCAGGTACGGCGTGATGCCGCCCAGGTGGAAGGGCCAGCCGGCGCCCGTGATGAGGCAGAGGTCGATGTCCTGGGCCTCGGCCACGACACCCTCCTCCAGCATCAGGCCGATCTCCTGCGCCACCGCGTCCAGGACGCGGTCGCGGACCTGCTCCTCGGTCAGGACGGAGTCGCCCTGGACCAGGAGGGCGGCGACCTCGGGGTCGAGCTCCGGCTTCCCGGAGTCGTACACGTAGAAGCCGCGCTTGCCGGCCTCGACGACCGCCTTCAGGTTCGGGGAGACCTTGAAGCGCTCCGGGAAGGCGGCGTTCAGGGTCTCGGAGACGTGCAGGCCGATCGCGGGGCCCACGAGCTCCAGCAGCACCAGCGGGGACATCGGCAGGCCGAGCGGCTCGATGGCCTTCTCCGCCGTGACGACCGGGGTGCCCTCGTCGATGACGTTCTGGATCTCGCCCATGAAGCGGGTCAGGATGCGGTTCACGACGAACGCCGGGGCGTCCTTGGTGAGGACCGCGGTCTTCTTCAGCTTCTTGGCGACGCCGAAGGCCGTGGCCAGCGAGGCGTCGTCGGTCTTCTCACCGCGGACGATCTCCAGCAGCGGCAGGATCGCGACCGGGTTGAAGAAGTGGAAGCCGACCACGCGCTCCGGGTGCTGCAGCTTGGAGGCCATCTCCGACACCGACAGCGAGGAGGTGTTGGTGGCGAGGATCGCGTGCGCCGGGGCGACCGCCTCGACCTCGGCGAACACCTTCTGCTTGACGGACATCTCCTCGAACACGGCCTCGATGATGAAGTCCGCGTCCGCGAAGCCCTCGGCCTTGTCCAGGACGCCGCTCACCAGCGCCTTGAGGCGGTTGGCCTTGTCCTGGTTGATCCGGCCCTTGCCCAGCAGCTTCTCGATCTCGGCGTGGACGTAGCCCACACCCTTGTCCACGCGCTCCTGGTCGATGTCGGTGAGGACCACCGGCACCTCCAGGCGGCGCAGGAACAGCAGCGCCAGCTGCGAGGCCATCAGGCCCGCGCCGACGACGCCGACCTTGGTCACCGGGCGCGCCAGGTTCTTGTCCGGGGCGCCGGCCGGGCGCTTGCCGCGCTTCTGGACCAGGTTGAAGGCGTAGATGCCCGAGCGCAGCTCGCCGCCCATGATGAGGTCGGCCAGGGCCTTGTCCTCGGCGTCGAAGCCCTTCTGCAGGTCGCCGTCCTTGGCCGCCTCGATGATCTCCAGGGCGCGGTACGCGGCCGGGGCCGCACCGTGCACCTTGGAGTCGGCGATGAAGCGGCCCTTGGCCACGGCCGCGTCCCAGGCCTCGCCGCGGTCGACCTCGGCGCGGACGACCTCGGTCTCGCCCGTGAGGACCTTCGCGGTCCACAGCAGCGACTGCTCCAGGAAGTCGGCGCCCTCGAAGATCGCGTCGGCGATGCCGAGCTCGAAGACCTGCTTGCCCTTGAGCTGGCGGTTCTGGTTCAGCGAGTTCTCGATGATCACCGAGACCGCGCGCTCCGCACCGATCAGGTTCGGCAGGATGGCGCAGCCGCCCCAGCCGGGGACCAGGCCGAGGAAGACCTCGGGGAGGGAGAAGGCCGGGATGGCCTTGGAGACGGTGCGGTAGGTGCAGTGCAGGCCGACCTCGACACCGCCGCCCATCGCCGCGCCGTTGTAGTACGCGAACGTGGGCACGGCCAGCGCCGACAGGCGCTTGAAGACGTCGTGGCCGCCCTTGCCGATGGCCAGCGCCTCGTCGTGGCTCTTCAGCAGTTCGACGCCCTTGAGGTCGGCGCCGACCGCGAAGATGAACGGCTTGCCGGTGATGCCCGCGCCGACGATGGAGCCGGCCAGGGCCTCCTGCTCGACCTGGTCGAGCGCCGCGTTCAGGTTGGCCAGGGACTGCGGGCCGAAGGTGGTCGGCTTGGTGTGGTCGAAGCCGTTGTCCAGCGTGATGAGCGCGAAGCGCCCGGCGCCGAACGGCAGGTCCAGGTGGCGCACGTGCGCCTGGGTGACGACCTCGTCCGGGAACAGCTCGGCGGCGCCCTTCAGGAGCTCAGCGGTGGTGCTCACTTGGAGTCTCCCTCGGTGTCGAAGTGCGGGTTCTCCCAGATGACCGTCGCGCCCATGCCGAAGCCCACGCACATGGTGGTCAGGCCGTAGCGGACGTGCGGCTGCTCCTCGAACTGGCGGGCCAGCTGCGTCATCAGGCGGACGCCGGAGGAGGCCAGCGGGTGGCCGAAGGCGATGGCGCCGCCGTACTGGTTGACGCGGGCGTCGTCGTCGGCGATGCCGTAGTGCTCCAGGAACGCGAGGACCTGGACGGCGAAGGCCTCGTTGATCTCGAACAGGCCGATGTCCTCGATGGACAGGCCCGCCTGGGCGAGGGCCTTCTCGGTGGCCGGGATCGGGCCGTAGCCCATGACCTCCGGCTCCACGCCGGCGAAGGCGTAGGAGACCAGGCGCATCTTGACCGGGAGGTTGTTCGCGCGGGCGAAGTCCTCGGAGGCGATGATCGCGGCGGTGGCGCCGTCGTTCAGACCGGCGGCGTTGCCCGCGGTGACCCGGCCGTGGGTACGGAACGGGGTCTTCAGGTTCGCCAGGTTCTCCAGCGTGGTGCCCGGGCGCATCGGCTCGTCGGCGGTGACCAGGCCCCAGCCCGTCTCGCCGACCTCCGCGTTGGTGTTGCGCACCGAGATCGGGACCAGGTCCTGCTGGATCTTGCCGTCGGCGTACGCCTTGGCGGCCTTCTCCTGCGAGCGCACGGCGTACTGGTCGGCGCGGAGCTTGGTGATCGTCGGGTACCGGTCGTGCAGGTTCTCGGCGGTCATGCCCATGAACAGGGCGGACTCGTCGACCAGCTTCTCGGAGACGAAGCGCGGGTTCGGGTCCACGCCCTCGCCCATCGGGTGGCGGCCCATGTGCTCGACACCGCCGGCCAGCGCCACGTCGTACGCGCCGAAGGCGACGGAGCCCGCGACCGAGGTGACGGCGGTCAGCGCGCCGGCGCACATGCGGTCGATGGAGTAGCCCGGGACGGACTGCGGCAGGCCCGCGAGGATGCCGGCCGTGCGGCCGAGGGTGAGGCCCTGGTCGCCGATCTGCGTGGTGGCGGCGATGGCCACCTCGTCGATCTTCTTGGGGTCCAGGTCCGGGTTGCGGCGCAGCAGCTCCCGGATCGCCTTCACGACGAGGTCGTCGGCGCGGGTCTCGTGGTAGATGCCCTTCGGGCCCGCCTTGCCGAACGGGGTGCGGACGCCGTCGACGAAGACGACGTCCCTGACGGTACGAGGCACGTTGGCTCTCCTCCAGGTGCGGGATGGCACTGCTGCGCGTAGCGGCGCCCTGCTACTGAGCGCCCGCTCACCCGGCCCATGCTACTTGCGGGTAACCAATGTGCACACCCCCTGCCCCCGGAGCGGCGAAGGTCACACCCGGCCGCCGCGCCACTTCCCGCGCGCGCCCCTGCGCACGCCCGCCCGATCGGACCGCCGGGAGGCCCCGATGGGGTCGTCCTCGGCCCTCCGCGGCCGGGCGCCGGGCCGGGCCTCCCGGCCGCCCCGATCCTTGGCTCCCCCGGGGCAGGCGCCCCGGGCCCCTCTGCGACGGAAACGGAGTCCCGCATGCCCATCAAGCACACCGACCACGCCGTCCAGCACAAGTCGACCGTCCCCGCCAACCGCGACACGCTCGTGAACCTCTTCGTCCGCGAGTACGACGGCACTCCACTGGGCACCCCACCCGATGAGCGGCGCGCGGTCCTGATGCTGCACGGCAGAACCGTGCCCGTCCTCGCGGTGTACGACATCGGCCTCGGCGACTACAGCTGGTCCCGGGTGCTGGCGCACGCCGGCTACGACGTGTTCATGATGGACCTCCAGGGAATGGGCCTCTCGCCCCGCCCGGAGATGGACAGCCCGTGCAACGCCAACCCGGCCCACCACGCCCGCGTGCTCGCCCCCAACCTGCCGCTGACCTCCGACTGCGCCCCCTCGTACCCCCACCAGCTGGGCAATGCGCAGAGCGACTGGGACGAGCTCCACACGGTCGTCGAGTACATCAAGGACCTCCACGGAGTGGAGCAGCTGGACCTGATCGGCAACTCCGCCGCCGCCTACGCGCTGGGCCCCTACGCCATCCAGTACAAGGAGAACGTCCGGAGCCTGATGTTCCAGGCGCCCGTCTTCAAGCCCAACGGCCCGGACAGCGCCCCCGGCACCGACTTCGGCGCCCCGTCCCCACTGCCCCTGAACACCCCGCCGTACCCGATGGCCCTCGGCCTCGTGGAGGGGTTCAAGTCGGCCTGGGACGCGGAGACCAGCGCCGACTGCCCGAGCCAGCGGGCGCCGGGCATCGAGGACACGGTCTGGGAAGCGATCATGGCGAGCGACACCAAGGGCCGCACGTGGGGCAAGCCCCTGCCGGACGGCCGGACGGAAGGGGTCAGCCGCCAGCGCCAGACTTTCTGGTGGGGCTGGAACAAGAAGACCGCGCCCCTGCACGGCACGCTCGGCGGCCCGGTCCCCGTCTTCATCGTGTACGGGGACCTGGACAAGACCGTCACCACCGGGGACCTGTCGGTCACCGAGCTCTACAAGGCCATCCCGGGGCCGAACAAGCTGATGTTCAAGGTGTCCTGCGCCAGCCACCAGATGCCGTGGGAGGGCCGGCGCACGACGCTGCACACGATGTCGAAGCAGTGGCTCAAGCACGCCAAGGTGTTCGGGAAGGACAAGGGCAGCTTCCACCTGGACGACCACGACGACGTCACGCCGCTGCCCGTGCCCTAGGAGCCGCCGCCCCGACGTACCGGCGCGGGCGGGCCCGCGGGCCGGCCCACGGGAAAGCCCCCGGCGCCGAAGGCAGGCCGGGGGCTTTCGGTTCGCGCGCCGTCGGGCAGGCGGGCGGGCGGCGCCGGTCAGGTGGCGGTCGCGGCCAGGGCCGTGACCAGGGCCGGGGTCACCTGCTCGATCTGCCACGGGCGGGCGCCGTGGCCCGCCAGGGCCTCGGCCACCGTGTCCTGCGCCAGCCGCTGCGGTGGCTCCCAGCACAGCCGGCGGACCGTGTCGGGGGTGACCAGGTTCTCCTGCGGCAGGTTCAGCCGCTCGGCGAGCGCCGAGACGGCGGTGCGCGCAGCCGACAGCCGGGCCGCGGCGGCCGGGTCCTTGTCGGCCCAGGAGCGCGGCGGCGGCGGGCCCGCCGGGGCGGCGCCCGGCTGCGGCAGCTCGTTCTCCGGCAGCGCCCTGGCCCGGTCCACGGCGGCCATCCACTGCTCCAGCTGGCGCCGGCCCATCCGCTGCCCGTATCCGGGCAGGGCCGACAGCGCGTGGACGTGCGCCGGCAGGGCGAGCGCGGCCTCGACGATCGCGGCGTCGCTCAGGACCTTGCCGGGCGAGACGTCGCGGCGCTGGGCGATGCGGTCCCGCACCTCCCACAGCTCCCGTACGACGGCCATCTGCCGGCGGCGGCGCACCTTGTGCATGCCGGAGGTGCGGCGCCAGGGGTCCTTGCGCGGCGGGGCGGGCGGCGCGGCGGCGATGGCGGCGAACTCCTGCCGGGCCCACTCCAGCTTGCCCTGCCGGTCCAGCTCCTTCTCCAGCGCGTCGCGCAGGTCGACCAGCAGCTCCACGTCGAGTGCGGCGTAGCGCAGCCACGGCTCGGGGAGCGGTCGGGTGGACCAGTCGACGGCGGAGTGCCCCTTCTCCAGCGCGTAGCCGAGCACGCTCTCGACCATCGCGCCCAGTCCGACCCGGGGGAAGCCGGCCAGGCGGCCGGCGAGCTCGGTGTCGAACAGGGAGGTGGGGACCATGCCTATTTCGCGCAGGCACGGCAGGTCCTGGCTGGCGGCGTGCAGGATCCACTCGGTCCCGGACAGGGCCTCGCCCAGCGCGGACAGGTCGGGGCAGCCGACGGGGTCGATCAGCGCGGATCCCGCGCCCTCGCGGCGCAGCTGCACGAGGTACGCGCGCTGGCCGTAGCGGTATCCGGAGGCGCGCTCGGCGTCGACGGCCACGGGTCCGGTGCCCGCGGCGAAGGCCGCGACCACCCGGGCGAGCGCGTCCTCGTCGGCGACCACCGGAGGGATGCCCTCGCGGGGTTCGAGCAGCGGAATCGGCAGCCCATCGGACGGAGTGTCGTCGTCCGGGGGGCCGCCCCCGGGGGTGGTGCGCAGGTGTGCTGCGGTCTCTTGGGCGTCGGTCACCGCTCAAGGGTATCCGCGGATCGGACGCGCCCGTCGCCGGAACGTTCCGGCGACGGGCGCGCTGGCGGGGTCCCGCCGTTCGCCCGGGGTTACTGCGGCGTTGTCGGCGGCGTTGCCCGCGGTCCGGCCGTCGGCCCTGCCTTCGGCGGTCTTTTCGGGGGCGGCTTCGGTGGTGTCGGCGGCGGTGTCCTCGGCGGTGCCGTCGTCACGGCGGCCGAGGGCGGGGAAGCAGGGAAGCCCGGAGAGGTCGGGCCAGTCGGGGAGGACGGGGAAGTCAGGGGAGTCGGGGGAGTCGGGGACATCGGGGAAGGGGCGGTGCAGCGGTCAGTGGATGATCCCGGTCCGCAGGGCGACGGCGACCATGCCGGCACGGTCGCCGGTGCCCAGCTTGCGGGCGATGCGGGCGAGGTGGGACTTCACGGTCAGGGCGGACAGGCCCATCGAGACGCCGATGGCCTTGTTGGACTGGCCCTCGGCGACGAGGCGCAGCACCTCGACCTCGCGGCCGGAGAGCTCGCGGTAGCCGCCCGGGTGGCTCGGGGCACCCGGGGGGCGGCGGTGCATGCGTGCGGCGGCGGCGCCGATGGGGGCGGCGCCGGGTCGGGTGGGGAGCCCGATGTTGGTCCGCGTGCCGGTGACGACGTAGCCCTTCACACCGCCCGCGAGGGCGTTGCGCACGGCGCCGATGTCGTCGGCGGCGGACAGTGCCAGGCCGTTCGGCCAGCCCGCCGCGCGGGTTTCGGAGAGGAGGGTCAGACCGGAGCCGTCGGGCAGGTGCACGTCGGCCACGCAGATGTCGCGCGGGCTGCCGACGCGGGGGCGGGCCTCCGCGATGGACGACGCCTCGATCACGTCGCGTACTCCGAGGGCCCACAGATGGCGGGTCACGGTGGAACGGACGCGCGGGTCGGCCACGACGACCATGGCCGTCGGCTTGTTCGGGCGGTAGGCGACCAGGCTTGCGGGCTGCTCGAGAAGAACGGACACCTAGGCCTCCTGGGGGAGTGGCGGGACGGCCGGCTCTGGGGAAGGAAGCCGGTGCGAACCGTGCGGATGGTCACTGACTCCTTCGGCACGTCACCCGCCCGGCTTTAGGGAATGATCACGATTTGGTGAGTAACAATTCGGGCAATTCGGACGCACGATCGATCATCGGGTGATCAGATGCCCACAATCTGTGCCGCATTCGGGCGACGGGCCGAAGCCTTTCGATCAGCCGTTCCAGCCGCCGTCGCCCGCACGGGCGCCCCGCCCCCGTGCGGGCGCATCCGTACGGCGGCAGCGGCCGTGGCGGCGCCCGCGTACGGCGCCACCGCTATGGGTGGTGCGGACCCCGGCGCTGTGGCAGGGAGACCACGCCCGTCCCGGACTCGCCCGGACCGGTCGGCGGCAGCCCCGCGATCTGGCACAGCAGCTCGCACCACGCCGCCAGGTGCCCGGGGGTGTCGGGCACCCCGCCCACGCCCTCGCGCGGCGTCCACGAGGCCCGGATCTCGATCTGCGTCGCCGGCCGCCGCTCGGCGAGGCCGCCGAAGTAGTGGGAGCCCGCCATGGTCACGGTGCCGCCCTCCTCGACGTACGACAGCCCGCGCGCGTCCAGCGCCCCCGTCAGCCAGGACCAGCACACCTCCGGCAGCAGCGGGTCGGCGGCCATCTCCGGCTCCAGCTCAGCCCGTACCAGCGTCACCAGGCGGAAGGTCCCGCGCCAGGCGTCGTGCCCCGCCGGGTCGTGCAGCAGGATCAGCCGGCCGTCGGCGAGGTCGTCCTCGCCGTCCACGACGGCCGCCTCCAGGGCGTACGCGTGCGGGGCCAGGCGCTGGGGCGGTCTGGCGGGGTCGATCTCGATCCCCGGTCGCAGCCGCGCCTTCTTCAAGCCCTCGACCGCCCGTCGGAACGGGAGCGGGACGGAGCTCTCCTTCCCGCTGTCCATGCCGTCCGCGCCATCTGAAAATCGTCCCTGAGCCGCAGCCATGCCCGGAAGACTAGGCGGAACGGGGGCTCGTACGGCGCAGGGACACCCGCGCCGGGCCGGGCACTTCTTCATACGTGCGAAGATTTGCGGCGTGAGCGCCAACGACCGCCCGACGGGCCAGCCGAGTCAGACGTACGATTCCGCCTTCCTGAAGGCGTGCCGCCGCGAGCCGGTACCCCACACGCCGGTGTGGTTCATGCGGCAGGCGGGGCGCTCACTGCCCGAGTACCGCAAGGTGCGCGAGGGGACCCAGATGCTGGAGTCCTGCATGCGGCCCGACCTGGTCACGGAGATCACGCTCCAGCCCGTGCGGCGCCACAAGGTCGACGCCGCGATCTTCTTCTCCGACATCGTGGTCCCGCTGAAGGCCATCGGCATCGACCTCGACATCAAGCCGGGCATCGGGCCGGTCGTCGCCCAGCCTATCCGGCGCCGCGAGGACCTCGCACAGCTGCGCGACCTGACCCCCGAGGACGTCGCGTACGTCACCGAGGCCATCGGCATGCTCACGGGTGAACTCGGCTCCACCCCGTTGATCGGCTTCGCCGGAGCGCCTTTCACCCTTGCGAGCTACCTCGTCGAGGGCGGGCCGTCGCGCAACCACGAGCACACCAAGGCCCTCATGTACGGGGACCCCGAGCTGTGGGCCGACCTGCTGGACCGCCTCGCGGAGATCACCTCCGCGTTCCTGAAGGTCCAGATCGAGGCCGGCGCCTCGGCGGTCCAGCTGTTCGACTCCTGGGTCGGCGCGCTGGCCCCGGCGGACTACCGCCGCTCGGTCATGCCGGCCTCGGCGAAGGTCTTCGAGTCCGTCGCCTCGTACGGCGTCCCGCGGATCCACTTCGGCGTCGGCACGGGCGAACTGCTCGGCCTGATGGGCGAGGCCGGCGCGGACGTCGTCGGCGTCGACTGGCGGATCCCGCTGGACGAGGCGGCGCGCCGGGTCGGTCCCGGCAAGGCGCTCCAGGGGAACCTGGACCCGGCGGTGCTGTTCTCCACCCCCGAGGCGGTGGAGGCCAAGACGGACGAGGTCCTGGCGGCGGCGTCCGGCCTGGAGGGCCACGTCTTCAACCTGGGCCACGGCGTCCTGCCGACCACCGACCCGGAGGCCCTGACCCGCCTGGTGGAGTACGTCCACACCCGCACCGCCCGCTGATCCCCGGCCTCCGCCGGGGCCGGGCCCCGGCGGGCCGTCAGGGCCTGGCGTCGGTGCAGGTGAGCTGGACCGCCTTCCGCTCCGACGTCATGTTCTGCGCGTGCAGGTCGGTGGTGACGGGGCGCTGGACCGCGGTCGGGGGGACTGTGACCACCCTGAGGACGGACGCGGTCCCCGCCTGCCCGTCGAACTCGACCGTGGCGGGTTGCACGGGGTCCGCCGGCATCCCTTTCACGATGCCGGCGGACCGGCGCCGACGGGATCACGGCTGCTTGCAGGTGAAGGTCACCAGATCGCTCTCCTTGACCAGGTTGAACTCAGGCACGTGGAGGGTGACGCGGACCTCTGCCTTGGAGCTGGTCGTGGGCGTTCCCGCCGGCACCACCAGCAAGTCGCTGTGCCCCGTGTTGCCGGGCTCGAAGGTGTGGGAACGCTTCTGTATCGGGTCGGCGCTGGACAGGAGCGTCCAGTACCAGCTGACCTTGCCGGTGCCGGTCACCTCGATGAGGCCGTCGAACTCGGCCTTCTGCGGTGTGCTGCAGTCGACCGTCTGGTCCTTGGTGAGGGTCTTGATGCCGATCCTGGTGACCTTGACGTCCTGCTTGCCGCCGTCGTGCCTGCCGCCGTCCGGCTCGTTCCGGGGCGGCGTCTGGCAGTGGACGCTCTCGCTGTGGTCCGCGCCCTCCGGCTTGTAGCTGACCTGGTACGTGCCGTACCGGACGCCCTGCCGGTCCAGCTTGCCCTGGGCGTCCACCGTTGTCTTGAACGACGTCTTCGGCCCCTCGATCCGCACCGACTGCTGCGGGGAGAACCCGCTGAGGTGGAGGTCGTAGCCCTTGTTCCCGCCCGCCCCGCCGGTGGTGTGCGGTATCAACGCACAGGCGGGCACGGGACGGGCGGCGCCGGTCGCCGACGTGCGGCCCGGTGCCGCGTGGGCGGGGGCGAGGGCGAAGGCGACCGAGGATGCGAGGAGCGGGGCGGCGAGGAGAGCGCTGCGCCGGTGCCGGTTCATCGTGCTGCCCTTCGTCAGAGGAAAGCCCCCGATGTCCGGTTTCAGGATATCGGGGGCCGCTACGCCCCCGCCGCGCGTACCGCCGACACCGCCTTGCGGGCCGCGACCAGGATCGGGTCCCACACCGGCGAGAACGGGGGCGCGTAGCCCAGGTCGAGGGCGACGACCTGCTCGACCGTCATGCCCGCGGTGAGGGCGACGGCCGCGATGTCCACCCGCTTCGCCGAGCCCGCCCCGCCGACGATCTGCACCCCGAGCAGCCGCCCGGTGCGCCGCTCCGCCAGCATCTTGACCGTCATCTCGGCCGCCGCCGGGTAGTAGCCGGCCGTGGTGGTGGAGCCGATGGTGGCCGTCACGAAGCGCAGGCCCGCTTCCAGGGCGTCCTTCTCGCGCAGGCCGGTCCGGGCGATCTCCAGGTCGCAGACCTTGCTGACCGCGGTCCCCACCACCCCGGGGAACGTGGCGTAGCCGCCGCCCACCCCCGAGCCGATGACCTGCCCGTGCTTGTTCGCGTGGGTGCCGAGCGGGATGTGCCGGTGGCGCCCGGCCACCAGGTCGAGGACCTCCACGCAGTCCCCGCCGGCCCAGATGTTCCCGTGTCCGCGGACCCGCATCGACAGGTCCGTCAGCAGGCCGCCCGACTCCCCGAGCGGCAGGCCCGCCGCCCGGGCGAGCGCCGTGCGCGGCTCCACGCCGATGCCGAGGACCACCACGTCCGCCGGGTACTCCTGCCCGGCGGCCGTGGCCACCGCGCGGGCCCGGCCCTCCTCGTCGGTCAGGATCTTCACCACCTCGGCGCGGGAGACGGTGGCGATGCCCATGCGGTTCATCGCGCCGTGCACCAGGCGGCCCATGTCCGGGTCGAGGGTGGCCATCGGCTGCTCGCCGCGGTGCAGGACGGTGACCTCGTACCCGCGGTGCACCAGCGCCTCGGCCATCTCCACGCCGATGTAGCCCGCACCGACGACCACCGCCCGGCGGCCCGGCGTGCGCTCCAGGGTGTCCATCAGGCGCTGCCCGTCGTCCAGCGTCTGGACGCCGTGGACCCCGTGCGCGCCGATCCCGGGCAGCCGGGGCCGGACCGGGCGGGCGCCGGTGGCCAGCACGAGCTTGTCGTACCCGGTCCACGACTCGGCCCCCGAGTCCAGGTCGCGGACCCGGACCCGGGCGCCGGCCGGGTCGAGCTCGACGACCTCCGTGCGGGTGCGCAGGTCGATGCCGCGGGCGCGGTGCTCCTCGGGGGTACGGGCGATCAGCCGGTCCCGGTCGGGGACCTGGCCGCCGATCCAGTACGGGATCCCGCAGGCGGAGTACGAGGTGAAGTGCCCGCGCTCGAAGGCGGTGATCTCCAGTTCCGCCGGGCCCTTCAGCCGCCGGGCCTGGGACGCGGCGGACATGCCCGCCGCGTCACCGCCGACCACCACCAGTCGCTCCGCTGCCATCGTCCGCACCGTCCTTCGCTCCCGCCGCCGTCGTCTTCGGGGAACACGCTACGTCCGTACGGGTGTTCAGCCCGAAACCTCCGCAGACTCCGTCGGGTCCGCAGGGGCCGCGCCGGCGGCGTCCGCGGACCGCGCCGCCGGGACCCGCGCCGGCGGCGGGGACTCCACCGCCCCGGGCCCCGGCCGGCGCAGCCGCCGCAGGACCCGGAAGACCAGCGCGCCCAGCGCCGCCGTCACCGCGAACGGCAGCACCACGGCCACCGCCAGCAGCAGGTACCGCAGGACCGTGGTGAAGGCGCTCCAGCCCTTGCCCAGGGCGCCGCTGACCGACGGGCCCGCGTCCTTCTCCTTCGCCTCCGGCGCGGCCGGCGGCTCCGAGACCTCCACCGTGATCGTGCCGAGCGCGGTCTGGTCCTTCAGCGCGTTCTGCTGGGCGAGCAGCGACTCCAGCTCCGACTGCCGCTTGCTCAGCTCCCCCTCCAGCATCACCACGTCGCCGAGCACGGTCGCCCTGTCCATCATCTCCCGCACCCGGGCCACGCTGGCCTGCTGGGACTTGACCCGGCTGTCGATGTCGGCGACCTTCTCCGTCACGTCCTGCGCCTCGACCTTGCGGTGCAGCAGCCGGCCGCCGCCCTCCAGGGCGCCGAGCACCGCGTCGAACCGGTCGGCGGGCACCCGCAGCACGACCGTCGAGGTGATCCGGCCGCCGTCGCGGCTGCCGTCGGCGCTGCGCCGGGTCGACTCGCTGCCGACGTAGCCGCCCGCGCCCTCGGCCGCGGTGCGGGCCGCCGCCAGCACCTTCCGGGCGTCCGCCGCCTCGATGCCGAGGGCCGCCGTGCGGACGACGTGCGGGCGGACCGCCGGCTGCTGCTGCGGGCCCTTCGCCGCGCCCTCGGCCTGCGGGGCCGCGGCCGCCGCCCCCGCCCTGCCGTCCGCGGCGGCCTCCGGGCCCGCGGCCGCCGCCCGGTCGGGCCCGGACGCGCCCGTACGGTCGTCCGCCGCACTGCATCCGCCGAGCACGAGCGCGCCCGCCAGCACCAGGCCGGCCGCCGCGCCCGCCGCGCCGCGCCGTCTGCCCGGACTGCCCGGCCTCCGCTGACTGCGGGGACTGCTCTGACCGTGAGGACTGCTGGGACTGCTCGGACTGGTCTGAGCGCGCACTGCACTGCCCCCCTGGATCGGCTGCCGTCGTGCCGGTTCGACGTCCACCGTCGGCCCGCGGGTTTCGCCGCCGCGGTCCCAGGACGGTCCCGATGCGGTCACGGTCCGGCCTCGGTGCCGGGCCGGTGAGCGGTCTGAGACGATGTGTCCATGCATGGAGCGGACACGCGTACGGACGGCACGGGCGGCCACGCCGTCGTCATCGGCGGCGGCATCGCAGGACTCGCCGCGGCCCACCGGCTGCTCGGCGCCGGCCTGCGCGTCACCCTGCTGGAGGCCGGGACGCGCCTCGGCGGCAAGCTGTACGCCGGCGAGCTCGCCGGAGCCCCCGTCGACCTCGGCGCCGAATCCGTGCTCGCCCGCCGCCCCGAGGCCCTGGAACTGGCCCGGGCCGTCGGCCTCGGCGGGGCGCTGCAGCCGCCCGCCACCACCGCCGCGCACATCTGGACCCGCGGCGCCCTGCGGCCCATGCCGCGCGGGCACGTTATGGGCGTGCCCGGCGACCTCGCGCCGCTGGCCGCGTCGGGCGTGCTCTCCGCCGAGGGACTGGCCCGGATCGAGGCCGAGCGCGACCTGCCGCCCGCCGAGATCGGCGAGGACGTCGCCGTCGGCACCTACGTCGCGGCCCGCTTCGGCCACGAGGTCGTCGACCGGCTCGTCGAGCCGCTGCTCGGCGGGGTCTACGCCGGGCGCGCCGACGGCATCTCCCTGCGCGCCGCCGTGCCCCAGCTCTTCGAGGCCGCCCGTGCCCACCGCACCCTGGGCGAGGCCGTACGCGAGGTCCAGCGCCGGGCGGCCGCCCAGCCGCAGCAGGCCGGCCCCGTCTTCGCCGGCATCGAGGGCGGCATCGGCCGGCTGCCGCAGGCCGTCGCGGCGGCCGTCCGGGCCGCCGGGGCCGAGATCCGCACCGGGGCCGCCGTCAGCGAGCTCCTGCGCACCCCCGAGGGCGGCTGGCGGGCCGTCACCGCCGCCGGGACCGTCGAGGCCGACGCCGTGGTCCTCGCCACCCCGGCCGGACCGGCCGCCCGGCTGCTGGACGCCCTCGCACCGGCCGCGGCCGCCGAGCTGCGGGCGGTCGAGTACGCCTCGATGGCGCTGGTCACCATGGCCTTCCGGCGCTCCGACCTGCCGGCGGTGGTCGCCGACGGCCGGGCCAGCGGCTTCCTCGTCCCCTCCGTCGACGGCCGCAGCATCAAGGCCTCCACCTTCTCCAGCAGCAAGTGGTCCTGGGCCGGCGCCGACCCCGACCTCTTCCTGCTGCGCACCTCCGTGGGCCGCCACGGCGACGAGGGCGACCTGAAGCGCGAGGACGCCGAGCTCGTCGACCTGTCCCTGGCCGACCTCGGCGAGGCCGTCGGCCTCACCGCCCGCCCGGTCGCCTCCACCGTCACCCGCTGGGACGGCGGCCTGCCCCAGTACCCGGTCGGCCACCTCGGACGCGTCGCCCGCATCCGCAGCGCCGTCGCCGCCGTGCCCGGCCTCGCGGTGTGCGGCGCGCTCTACGACGGCGTCGGCATCCCGGCGTGCATCGCCAGCGCCGGCACGGCGGCCGACGTGGTCATCGCCACGTTGGGCACCCCTGGCACCGACCACTGATCAGCACACGGGACAATGGACACATGACTGCACCGGAGAAGATTCCCAACGCGGGGAAGAAGGCGAAGGACCTCAACGAGGTCATCCGCTACACCCTGTGGTCCGTCTTCAAGCTGAAGGACGTGCTGCCCGAGGACCGCGCCGGCTACGCCGACGAGGTCCAGGAGCTCTTCGACCAGCTGGCCGCCAAGGACATCACGGTCCGCGGGACCTACGACGTCTCCGGCCTGCGCGCCGACGCGGACGTCATGATCTGGTGGCACGCGGAGACCGCGGACGAGCTGCAGACCGCGTACAACCTGTTCCGCCGCACCCGGCTGGGCCGTGCGCTGGAGCCGGTGTGGTCGAACATGGCCCTGCACCGCCCCGCCGAGTTCAACAAGTCGCACATCCCGGCGTTCCTCGCCGACGAGGTGGCCCGCGACTACGTCAGCGTCTACCCCTTCGTGCGCAGTTACGACTGGTACCTGCTGCCCGACGAGGACCGCCGCCGGATGCTCGCCGACCACGGCAAGATGGCCCGCGGCTTCCCGGACGTCCGCGCCAACACCGTCGCCTCCTTCTCGCTGGGCGACTACGAGTGGCTGCTGGCCTTCGAGGCGGACGAGCTGTACCGCATCGTCGACCTCATGCGCCACCTGCGCGCCTCCGAGGCCCGTATGCACGTCCGTGAAGAGGTTCCGTTCTTCACCGGGCGCCGCAAGTCCGTCGCCGATCTGGTGGCCGGGCTCGCCTGATACCTCCCCTGGGGGGACAGACCGGAGGACGACTGCGCTCCTGCAGCAGGAGTGACCTCCGGTGGATCGGGAGGCCCTGCCCCCGAAACGACGCAGCCGGAGATCCCGCCCGGAAGTTCAGACGGCCGGCGGCAGCACGGCCCTGGGTGCCTTCCCGGGGGCGCTCGCTGCCCGGTCGTCCAGCGACACCGGTGCGGGCTCCGGATGCGGCGCACACGTGACGCGCCAACCCGGCACGGCGCCCGTCAGCAGGTACCGCTCCACATGGCGGTCCACGCAGGCGTTCCGCCCGCCGAACACCCCGTGGGCGCCGGCCCCCGCCTCCGTCACCAGGGAGGCCTGCGGGCCGAGCCGCCGCTGGAGCTCCAGCGCACCCCGGTACGGGGTCGCCCCGTCCCGCTCGGCGGCCAGGACGAGCGTGGGCGGCAGGTCGGCCGGCTCCTCGCCCGCGGCCGGCGGCCGCGCGCCCACCGCCACCGGCTGCTGCCGCTCGCGCACCGGCCAGTAGGCGCACGGCAGGTTCAGGAACGCGTTCGCCCAGGTCTCGAACGGCGCCCGGCGCGCCCGCGCGCTGTTGTCGCGGTCCCAGACCGCCCAGTCCGCCGGCCAGGGCGCGTCGTTGCACAGCACCGCCGTGTACACGGCCCGGGCGTTCTCCCGCGCGGCCGCCGACTCCGGGTCCGGTCGGGCCTGCCGGACCAGCGGCCCGGGATCCCCCGCCAGGAACGCGGCCAGCGCCGCCGCCCGGTCCGGCCAGACCTCGTCGTAGTACGCGGCCTGCAGGAACGCCGAGCGCAGCTCGCCGGTGCCGACCGTCCCGCCCGCCGGGGTGCGCGCCACCGCCGCCCGGACCCGCTCGTAGCTCGCCTGCACCGCCTGGGGGGTGGCGCCCAGCCGGTACACCGCGTGGTGCCGGGCCGCCCACGCGCGGAAGTCGTACCAGCGGCGCTCGAAGCCGGCCGCCTGGTCGAGGTTGTCGAGGTACCAGATGCGGCGCGGGTCGGGATCGACCGCGGAGTCCAGCACCATCCGGCGCACGCGGCCCGGGTGGAGCGTGGCGTACACCGCCCCCAGGTACGTGCCGTACGAGGCGCCCATGAAGGTCAGCCGGCGTTCGCCGAGCGCGGCCCGCAGCACGTCCAGGTCGCGGACGTTGTCGAGGGTCGTGTAGTGGGGGAGCGCCGCCCCGGCCCGCTGCGCGCAGCCGCGGGCGTAGGCCCGGGCGGCGGCGATGCGGGCCCGCTTGTCCGCGGGGGACGGGTCGGAGGGGTCCGCCGGGTCCTGCGTGGGGCCGGCCGCTGCCGCGGCCGCCGGATCCTCGCAGGACAGGGGGGCGGACCGGCCCACGCCGCGCGGGGACCAGCCCACCAGGTCGTAGGCGGCGGCGAGGCCCTGCCACTCGGGGAGGTCGGCGACGAGGGGGAAGTACAGGCCGGAGGCGCCGGGTCCGCCCGGGTTGAAGACGAGCGCGCCCTGACGGGCGGCACCGCCCCGGCCGCTCGCCGGGATCCGGCTGACGGCGAGGGTGATCTGCGGGCCGTCGGGGCGGGCGTAGTCGAGGGGGACGCGCAGGGCCGCGCACCGCGCGGCCGCGGGCAGCCCCTCGTCGAGCGGGCACTCCCCGAACCGCAGCCCCCCGCCCGGCGCTTCGGCGGCCGCCGCGGCCCGCCGCGCCACCACCGCGGCACCCACCTCCTCGGCCACCGTGCCCGGGGGGAGCGCGGCCGCGGCTGAGGGCGGGGGGCGGTGGTCGGGGGTCGGTGCGGGTGCGGGGTGGGCGGGTGTTGCGGGGGAGGCTGCCGCCAGGCAGAGGGCCGCCGTGGCGAGCCGGGTCGGGGTTCGCATGGGGCCGCCCTCCATCTCGTCGGACGATCCGATGAGATGCGGTCGGCGGGGTGCTTGTACAGCATCCCCGCCGGGTGTCGCCGCCGAACCCCCGAATGCCGCAGGGCGCGCCCGGCGGAGCCGGGTGTCCGGCGGGGCCGCCGGCCGGTGAGGGGCCGTCAGGAGCTGCTGCCGCAGCTGGAGCTGGAGGAGCTGCAGCTCGAACTGCTGGAACAGCTCGAACTGCCGGAACAGCTGGAGCTGCTGCCGCCGCAGCTGCTGGACGAGGACCCGCAGCCCGATCCGGAGGAGGCGCAGCCGCTGACCGAGTACCCGCAGCCGGAGCCCGAGCCGCCGGGGTCGCTGCTCGCACACCACACGACCGGCACCACCTCGGCGCCGGACCCGCAGGAGCTGTGCGAGCCCCCCGAGTGGGAGGAGGACCCGGAGGAACGGGAGGTGCGGGGCGGGCGGGAGCCGTGCTGGGCCGCCGCGAGGCGGGTGCTGCGGGCCGCGGGGACCAGCAGCGAGCGCAGGTACGGGTCCCGCAGCCCCTTCAGCCCGAACAGGGCGATCTGCACCGGCGGGGTGCTCAGCCCCGCGTACCGGGCCCGCAGCTCCGCAAGGGCCCGCTGCCCGGCCGGGGAGACCCACTGCCGGGCCCTCCTCCGCGCGGCGGCGCCCATCACGATGCCGCCGATCAGGACCGGGAACACCTCGACGATGAACGGGACTCCCGAGTCCGCCTGCAGTGCCAGCGCCACGAAGGTGAGCGGCAGCGACAGCACCAGCAGGACCGCGCACACGATGACCTGGGCCAGGGCCCGGCGCCGCCAGCGGCTGCCCCACCCGGGCCGGGCGAGCAGCCCCCGCGCGACCAGCGCGTCCCCGGTCTCCTGGACCGCCGGGTCCAGCATGGCCAGGTAGCGCACCTGGTACAGCCAGCCGGAGGGGGCATGCGCGTGGGCCTGGAGCACGGCGCGCTCGGCCGGGTCGGCGGCCTGCGCCCCGGGCCGCACCTGGACGATGCCGGGCCCGCCGACGAGGAGCCGGCCGTGCGCGAGGAGCGAGACCAGGGCGGTGTCCACGACCCCGCCGGGGCCGCCGGTGGCGAACGCGGCCTCCGACAGGTCGAGCAGCCGCGGGTCCGGGCCCGCGTGCGGCAGGGCGCGGCGGATGCCGCGGAAGAGGAGCACGGTGGAGGCGATGACGCCGAGCCAGATACCGAGCGCGAGGAGGTTCATGCCGCTCTCCCCGCCAGGGCGCGGGCCCAGCGCACCACGCGGCGCGGCGGTCGGGCCCCGGCCCGGTCCCGCCACCAGGAGGTGAGCCGGCGCCGGGCGGCCGGATCGGCCGGCAGGTCCCGGACCAGCAGGTGCTCGGCGAAGTCCAGCGCGTCGCGGCGGTACCCGCCGGCCATGGGGCGGGTCCGGGCGTACGCGAGGAAGGCCTCGCGGAAGGGGTCGGCGCCGCCAAGGATCCCGGGCAGCTCCGGCGCGACCTTGGCGACGACCGAGGCCCGCTTGGCGGCCAGGGCCCGCGCCTGCACCCGTATCCGCTGCCGGTCGAAGCCCTCGGGCACCGGCGTCCCGGCCACGAGCGCGGACAGCAGCGCGGCCTGTTCCAACCCGACCCGCGTCCGCGCCGCTTCGAGCCCGCCGGCCCGGCCGCCGCCGGACGTGCCCTCGCCCGCGGCCGCCCCGGGGTCCGGAGCCGTCGCCACCGGCGCGGGGGCCGCCTGCGCGGGGGCCGCCAGCGCCCGGCCTGCCTGCGCGGAGCCCGCGGGCGCAGCCGCGCGGGACGGGCCGCCGACGGCCGCGGCCGGGCCCCGGCTCGGGCGACGGCGCGGGACCGCGCCGGCCCCGTCCGCCTGCGGGCGGCCGATCGCGGCCGTCGCGCGGATCGCGGCCAGTTCCGCCGCGAGTTCCTCCTCCGGCGGGAAGTCGTCGTCGCGCTCCAGCAGGACGCCGGGCGGGGCCACCCGGCTGCGGAGCCCGGCCAGCAGCTCCAGGACCGCGGGCGGCACCGGGTGGGCGTGGGTGTCGTGCCACACCCCGCCCCGCTCGACGCCGCCGGCGACGTGCACGTACGCGAGCGCCTCCAGCGGGATCGCGTCCAGCACGGCGGCGGGGTCCTCCCCGCGGTTGACCCGGTTCGTGTGCAGGTTCGCCACGTCGATCAGCAGCCGCACCCCGGTCCGCTCCACCAGCTCCGCCAGGAACTGCGCCTCCGTCAGCTCCTCGCCGGGCCAGGAGACCAGCGCGGCGATGTTCTCCAGGGCCAGCGGCACCGGGAGCGCGTCCTGCGCGATCCGGACGTTCTCGCACAGGACGTCCAGCGCGTCCCGCGTCCGCTGCACCGGCAGCAGGTGCCCGGCCTCCAGCGCCGGCGAAGCCGTCCGCACGAACGCGATGTGCTCGGTGACCAGCGGCGCGCCCAACGCCACCGCCCGCTCCGCGAGCGCGGCCAGCTTCTCCGGGTCGGGCCGCCCGGCGCCGCCCAGGCCCAGCGAGACCCCGTGCGGCACGACCCGCACGCCGCGCTCGCGCAGCCGCAGCAGCGGCTCCGGCAGGTGGCCGGGGCAGATGTTCTCGGCCACCACCTCGACCCAGTCCAGGCCGGGCAGCCGCTCCACCGCGTCGGCGATCTCCGGCCGCCAGCCGACGCCCACCCCCAGGTGTGCCATGGGCTCCATGTCCCCTTGCCCCCTCTCAGCGGTCCCGTGTGTGCCGGTCCGTGTGCCGGTGTCATCGCCCCGACGCAGCCGGGCCAACCACCGGTAGGGGACGTTCAGAGCAACATTTGAGGTTCCGCGGATCCCGGCCCGCCGGCCGGGTGCGGCCTCAGAGCCGGGCCCGCAGCGCCGGGTGGTCCGCGACCACCGTGGCCGAGCCCGGGGCGATCTCCGTGAAACCGGCGTCCCGGACGACCGGCAGCCCGCTGCCGCCCAGTTCCGGCCACCGCTCGCGCGGGGCCGTCCGCACCTCCAGCCGGAAACCGGAGTCCTGCCACGCGGTGCGCTCCGGGCCGGTCAGCTCCCACCAGGCGAGCTGCGCCGCGTGCCCGGCCTGGGCCATCGCCTTGCCGGCGGACATCTCCAGGTCCGGGTTGAGCCACAGCACCGGGACGCCCGGCGTGGGCGGGCCGGCCGGCTCCGGGTCCTCCAGGTCGGTCCCCGACACCTGCAGCTTGGCGAGCTCCTTGGGCCAGCCGTCCAGCGGGACCGGCGGGTAGACCCGTACCTCCGAGGTGTCACCGTGCACCGTGATGCCCGGCAGTGCCTGCGCCTTGCGCCACTCCGCACCGCGCGCCCGCCGCACGACCTTGCGGATCCGCGCGTCCTGCCAGTCGCGCACGGCCCCGGCCCACTCGCCCTCGCCGCGGGCCCGCTCGTCGCTCAGCAGCACCAGCACCGCACGGGCCGCCGTCTGCAGCGCGTCCGTGCGCGCGGGCGGTTCGGCCTTCTCGATCCGTACGACGAGGGGCAGCACGAACTGCGGGGCCTCGTCGCGGGCGATGCGTCCCTGCCGGAACGGGCTGTCGGCCCCGACGGCCGGTACCTCTGCGGAAGGATGGATGTCCTGGCTGCTCATCCCGCCAAGGATGCCAGGGTCCGTCTCCAGGATGATGCCGCGGGGGTACCCGCCGGGCGAGGATCGGGCGCATGAAGAGCGACCTCTTTGCCTCCGAGCACCTGGCCCGGTCCGCCGCCGCCGCACCCGGGATGACCCTGCAGAACGCCAAGTCGGTGAAGTACGCCGTCGACGGCGAGATGTTCGCCCGGCAGGGCTCGATGGTCGCCTTCCGCGGCAACCTCCGGTTCGAGCGCAAGGGCCAGGGCATAGGCGGCATGCTCAAGCGCGCCGTCACCGGCGAGGGGCTGCCGCTGATGTCCGTGCGCGGCCAGGGCGAGGCCTGGTTCGCCCACCAGGCCGGCAACTGCTTCATCGTCGACCTCGAGCCCGGCGACTCCCTGTCGATCAACGGCCGCAACGTCCTGTGCTTCGACCCCACCCTCGCCTACGAGATCAAGATGGTGAAGGGCGCCGGCATGACCGGCGGCGGCCTCTTCAACAGCGTCTTCACCGGCACCGGGAAGCTCGCCGTCGTCTGCGACGGCAACCCGATCGTCATCCCGGTCACGGCGCAGTCCCCCGTGTACGTGGACACCGACGCCGTCGTCGGCTGGAGCACGCAGCTCGAGACGGGCCTGCACCGCTCCCAGTCCGTCGGCTCGATGCTGCGCGGCGGCTCCGGCGAGGCCGTCCAGCTGATGCTGCGCGGCGAGGGCTTCGTCATCGTCCGCCCCAGCGAGCTGACCGAAGCGGTGGCGGCACACTGAAGCTCACCGGAGTCGGGCGCCGCTACGGCCTGCGGCGGCCCTGGGTGCTGCGCGGCATCGGCCTGGAGCTGGCGCCGGGCACCCTCGTGCGCATCGAAGGCCGCAACGGCGGCGGCAAGTCCACCCTGCTGCGCCTCGTCGCCGGCATCGACACCCCGACCGAGGGGCGCATCACCGGCCGCCCGCGCCGCACGGCGTACGTCCCCGAGCGCTTCCCGGCCGTGCTGCCGCTGACCGCCACGGCCTACCTGACCCACATGGGCCGGGTGCACGGGCTCGGGCGGGCCGAGGCCGCACGCCGGGCCGCGTACTGGCTGGAGCGGTTCGGCGCCGGCGCGCACGGCCGCACCCCGCTCGCCGAACTGTCCAAGGGCAGCAGCCAGAAGGTGGCCGTCGCCCAGGCGCTGCTCGCCGAGCCGGGCCTGCTCGTCCTCGACGAGGCCTGGACCGGGCTGGACCCGGCCGCCCGCGCCGAGCTGGACCGGGCCGTCGCCGAACGGACCGCCGACGGCGCCGCGGTCGTCTTCGTCGACCACGACCCGGCGCGGCTGGCCGGTGCGGCCGATGCCCACCACCGGGTGGAGGGGACGGGGCTGGTGGCGGTGTCGGGGCCGTCCGGCGGGGGCGCAGGGCCGGGGCCGCGGGTCCGGATCCGGGCGGCCGGACCGCCCGGCGCCGCCCTGCCGGCGGGGCTGGCGGGCTCGCCCGCGCCGCGCGGGGGCGGCCTGCTGCTGACCGTGCCCGCGGCCCGCTCCGACGCGGTGCTGCGGGCCCTGCTCACCGCCGAGCCGCCCTGGCACATCCGAGCCGTGGAGGAACTGCCGTGACCGCGCTGATCCGCTACCAGGGCGCCCTGCTGCTGCGCTCGCAGCGCTGGCTCGGCCCCGTCCTGCTGTACGCGGCCTTCGTGGCCGTCGGGGTCCGGCCCGGCGAGCCGGTCCTCGACTCCCTCGGCTGGGCGGCCGCCGGCCTGGTCCCGGTCGCGGCCTGGCTGGTCCGGGTGTGCGTCACGCACGAGCCCGACGCCGCCCGCGACTGCGCCGCCGCCGCGGCCGGTCCCGTACGGGTGCACGCGGCGGCCCTGCTCACGGCGGCGGGCGCGGCCGTGCTGGCCGGGGCCGCGGCCGTCGCCGCGGTGCTGCTCATCGGCGCGCGGCGCGGTGTGCCGGGCGCGGAGGCCGCCGCCGCGGGCGGCCTGGCGGTGCTGGCGTGCGCGCTGACCGGCGCGGCCGTCGGCGCGCTGGGCAGCCGGCCGCTGGTCCGCCCGACCGGCTTCGCGGTCCTGGCCGGCGCCATCGGCTCGCTCGCCGCCCTGGTCGTCGGCGCTTCTCCGGCCCACAGCGCGGTGACCGCGCTCGTCGCGGGCTCCCGCGCCGGCGTCGCCGACCTCCCCCTGGCGGCCGCCGCGGGGTCCCTGGCCCTGGCGGCCGGCGCAGCCGCCCTGACCTGCCGATTCGCCGCGCGGCGAGGCTGACCCCCCCGTGCCGGGGGCCGACCCCTGAGCGGGTTTCCTCGGGGCGCCGCCCCCCACCCCGCGCCTCACAGGCCGGCGAGGCCGGAAGGGACGGGCTATTTTCCGATGAGGTCGGACACCTTCACGAAGCGGAAGCCCCGTGCGCGCAGTTCCGGGACGATCTTCCGGACGGCCTCCTCGGTGACGGGGGCCGCGCTGCGCGTGCAGTGCATGACCACCACGGAGCCCGGCTTGACCGCACCGAGGACCTGCCGGGCCACCGCGTCCGGATCCTTCGCGAAGGCGTCCCCGCTGACCACGTCCCACTGCACGGCGGTGACCTTGGCCGTGGACAGCGCGCGCAGGGCCTGGTCGTCGTAGCAGCCGCCGGGGAAGCGGAAGTAGGGGACGGTGTTCACGGCGCCCGCCGTGCGGAAGGCGGCGAAGGCCCGGTCGACGTCGGCCCGGGCGGCCGCGGTGTCGAGCGCGGGGAGCCCGTAGCAGGGGGACTTGAAGGCGTGGTGGCTGTACGAGTGGTTCGCGATCTCGAAGTTCGGATCGGTGCCGATGGCCTTCGCCTGGTCGGGGTACTCCTCGGCCCAGCGCCCCGTCATGAAGATGGTCGACGGCACCTTGAGCGCCTTCAGGGTGGCGATGAGCTGCGGGTTGTCGAAGTGCTCCCCGCCCGCCGCGCGCGGCCCCTGATCGGAGGTCATGTCGGCGTCGAAGGTCAGCGCGACGGTCTTGTCGGTCTGCTGCCCGGCCCGTTCGAAGACGGGGGTCAGGCCGTTCGGGCCGGGCGGCAGCGTCGGTGCCTTGCCGGGCCCGCCGGCCCCGGCGGCCGGCGGCGAGGCGGAGGCGGCGGCGGGGGAGCTGGGGGCGGCGGCCGAGGCGGCGGAGGACGGCCCGTCGGACGCGGCGGGGGTGGCCAGTCGGGCCTGGCTGCCGGAGGGGGCGGCGGCGCCTCCGCATCCGGTGAGGGCGGTGCACAGGGCGGCACCGAGGGCGGCCGTGGCCACCGCATTGCGTACGGAATGGGTCACGCAGGCAAAATATATGAACATCTGCTTTGCGTATGGTCATGGCGCGGGGTGGCCCCGAGAATCCCCCGCCCGGGTCCGCCTCAGCTCGCCAGCAGCCGCGCACGGCACGCGCCGACGTCGAAACCGGGCTCCGGATACCGCGGGTCGATGTCCTCCAGATGCTCCAGCAGCAGGGTGCTGACGGCCCAGTTCCGGTACCACTTGCGGTCCGCGGGGACGACGTACCACGGCGCGGCGGTGGAGCAGCGTTCCAGCGCCAGGGCGTACGCCTCCTGGTACGCGGGCCACAGCGCCCGCTCCTCGATGTCGCCCGGGTCGAACTTCCAGCGCTTGTCCGGGTTGTCGAGCCGCTTCAGCAGCCGCTTGAGCTGCTCCTGCGGACTGAGGTGGAGGAAGACCTTCAGCAGGGTCACGCCGTCCTCGGCGAGGGACTCCTCGAAGCGGTTGATCTCCCCGTAGCGGCGCTCCAGACGGTCGCGCGGCACCAGCTCGCGGACGCGGGCGATGAGCACGTCCTCGTAGTGCGAGCGGTCGAAGATGCCGATTTCGCCCGGGCGGGGGAGCGCCTTGGCGATCCGCCAGAGGAACGGGTGGGCGCGCTCCTCGGCGGTGGGCGCCTTGAAGGAGGTGATGCGGCAGCCGGAGGGGTTGAGCGGGCCGATCACGTGTGCGACCGTGCCGCCCTTGCCGCTGGTGTCCATGCCCTGCAGGACCAGCAGGAGCCGACGGCGGTCACCGCCGGTGGCGGCCGCGTACAGCCGCTCCTGCAGCGCGGCGAGCGGCCCCGTCAGCCGGGCCGTGGCCGCCTGCCCGGCGGCCTTGTCGGCGGGGCCGGCGGGCATCGCCGACGGTGAGAGCGCGCCGAGGTCGACGGGCCTCCCGGCGGGCAGGCGCAGCAGCGGGCCCAGCCGGCCCGCCGGGGCGCCGCGGGCGTCGTGGCCCGGCCTTGCGGAGGACACCCTCCGATGGTCCACCACAACGGGCGGACCCGCGAGGCGTCGCCGGCGGGCGGACGCCTCAGCGCCAGGGGCCCGTCACGGCGAAGGTGGTGCCGGGCGCGTAGGCGTTGACGTACATCGTGCGGCCGTCCGGGGAGAAGGTCACCCCGGCGAACTCGCCCCATTCCGGGGCCCCGGGCCGCCCGATGTCCTCGGCGTTGCGGGCCACCGGGTACACCTCCCCGGCCCGGGTCACCCCGAAGACGTACTGGGCGCCGCCGCCGTCCTCGCACACCATCAGGCCGCCGTCCGGGGCCAGGCAGATGTTGTCGGGGCAGTCCCCGGGCAGCGCGATGTCCGTGGCCGGACCGAAGAGCACGTCGAGGCGGACCTTGGAGCGCCGCGGGTCGTGGAACCAGACCTGGCCGTGGTGGTCGGCGGCGGAGCCCTCGCCGCTGCGGGCGTAGCTCGAGACGAAGTGGACGCCGCCGTCGCCCCAGTAGCAGCCCTCCAGCTTCTGGGCGTGCGTGATGCCGCCGGCGCCGAAGTCCTGGAACCGGATCGGGGTGCCGGCCGCGGCCGGGTCCGGTACGGGGACCCACTCGGCCGGGAACTCGGCGCCCGGCTCGTCCACCACCGACAGGTCGGGCACCCCGGGCACCCGCAGGGCCTGGAGGACGCCGCCGGCCCGCAGCGAGCCGGGGCCGCCGAGCGGGCGGACCGGCAGGAAGCGGTAGAACAGGCCGAAGGGGCGGACGAAGGCGTCCTCGGTCTCGTACACGATCCCGGTGTACGGATCCACGGCGACGGCCTCGTGCGCGAAGCGGCCCATCGCGGTGAGCGGGACCGCGCCGGAGCGGTGCGGGTCGGCGGGGTCGACCTCGAAGACGTAGCCGTGGTCGCGGGTGTAGCCGGAGGTGCCGGCCCGGTCCTCGGTCTCCTCGCAGCTCAGCCACGTGTTCCAGGGGGTGCGGCCGCCCGCGCAGTTGACGGCGGTGCCGGCCAGGGCGACGCGCTCGGCGGTGACGCGGCCGTCGGGGGCGAGCTCGAGGAGGGTGCAGCCGCCGAGGGCGGCGGGGTCGTAGGTCAGGCCCGCGACGGGCGGGACGCGCAGGGTGGCGGCGGGCTTGTTCTCGTGGTTCCGCACGAGCCGGACCCCTGCGCCGGAGGCCGGGTCGGCGGCGAACGCGGCCATGCCGTCGCAGTTGCCGGGCACGGTCCCCTCGCCGGACCTGAGCGGGTCGCCCGCACGGGAGAGGACGGTGTACGCGAAGCCGGCCGGGAGGTCGAGCAGCCCGCGGGGGTCGGCCACGAGCGGGCCGTACCCGGGCCCGCGCCCGGCGGGGGCGGCCCGGCCGCCGGTGAACAGCACCCCGACGGCTCCGCTGAACGCGATGGAGGCGGCGGCGAGCACACTGCGGCGTGAAACGGACATGCGGGACTCCGATCGGGGGGACCGGGAGCCGTGGTACCACGCCGCACCCGCTGCCCCCGGTGCGCCCCGCCGCAGCCCTCCCCCCACCGGCGGCACCGCTGCCGGTGGGGCGGGCACTGCCCCCGGTGGGGCGCGCCGCCGGTGGGGGGACTGCCCCGCCGTACCGGCCCGGCCGCGGGGCCTGCCGGCAGGCGGGGCGGAGGAGGCCGTCAGGCCAGGGTGGCGCTCAGGGTGATCGTCGTGCCCGTCAGGGCCTGGCTGACCGGGCAGTTCTTCTTCGCGTCCTGCGCGGCCGCCTCGAAGCCAGCCGCGTCAAGACCCGGAACCTGCCCCTCCACCGTCAGGTGGATCCCGGTGATGCCCTCGCCCGGCTGGAACGTGACGTCCGCCTTCGTCTCCAGACGGGTGGGCGGCGTGCCCCTGCCCGCCAGCGCGTGCGACAGCGCCATCGAGAAGCAGCTGGAGTGCGCGGCGGCGATCAGCTCTTCCGGGCTGGTCTTGCCGTTGGCGGCCTCCGCCCGCGAGGGCCAGGAGACGTCGTACGACCCGATGCCCGAGGAGTCGAGGGTGACGACACCCTTGCCCTCCAGCAGGTTGCCTTCCCAGACGGTGTGTGCGTGACGGGTGGTGGCCATGTTCTGTGGTGTCCCTTCGCGGAAGCTCAAAGAAGTTCGCAGAAGCCGGACCCCAAACCTACTGGGACACCAGGGGTTTCGCGTCGCGTGCCAGCGCGGTGAGCCGCGATATGGCGCGGAAGTACTTCTTGCGGTACCCGCCGTTCAGCATCTCGTCGCTGAACAGCCGGTCGAACGGGACGCCCGACGCGAGCACCGGTATCTCCCGGTCGTACAGCCGGTCGGCCAGCACCACCAGCCGCAGCGCCGTCGACTGGTCCGGGACCGGCACCACGTCGGTGAGGCAGACCGCGGTTATCCCCTCGGTCAGGGCCCCGTACCGGCTGGGGTGCACCCGCGCCAGGTGCTCCAGGAGCCCGGGGAAGTCGTCGAGGCTGGCGCCCTCGGTGGCGTACGCGGCCTTCGCCACCTGCTCGTCCGAGAACGGCGCCGGCGCCTCCGGCAGCCCGCGGTGGCGGTAGTCCTGGCCGTCGATGCGCAGCGGCCGGAAGTGCGCGGACAGCCCCTGGATCTCCCGCAGGAAGTCCGCGGCGGCGAAGCGGCCCTCGCCGAGCTTGCCGGGCAGCGTGTTGGAGGTGGCGGCCAGCGCCACGCCCTGTTCGACCAGCTTGCCGAGCAGCGAGGACACGAGCACGGTGTCGCCCGGGTCGTCCAGTTCGAATTCGTCGATGCACAGCAGCCGGTGCCCGCCCAGCGTCTGCACGGTCTGCTGGAAGCCGAGGGCGCCGACCAGGTTGGTCAGCTCCACGAAGGTGCCGAAGGCCTTCAGCGCCGGCTCGGCGGGGGCGGCGTGCCACAGGGAGGCCAGCAGGTGGGTCTTGCCGACGCCGTAGCCGCCGTCGAGGTAGATCCCGCGCGGCGCGGCCGGGGCGGCGGGCTTGCGGGCGAACCAGCGCCGCTTGCCGGAGCCGCTGGCGTGCGCGCCGCCGAGCCCCGCGGCGAAGCCGCTCAGGACCGAGACGGCCTCGGCCTGGCTGGGCTGGGTGGGGTCGGGGTTGTACGTGTCGAAGCGCACCGAGTCGAAACGCGGCGGCGGGACCATCTCGGCCACCAGCCGTTCGGCGGGCACCCGGGGCTCGCGGGCGCACAGGGCCTGCGGGCCGGCGTCGGCTATCGGGTGTCGCCCGTAGGTGGAACCGGAGGTCGAGAGTGATGTTGACACAGCTCTTAACTCTACGTGCCGTGGCACACTTCACCGATGCGACGGCTGTTCCCTGTGACCGATCAGACATCCCCCGCCGAGGCTCCGGACCGGGCGCGGGCCCGGCAGGCAGAGGCCCTCACCGACCGTGAGTGGTCCCTGGACGAGCTGGCGGAGGCGTATGCGTACCCCGCCCTCGGCCCGGACGGCCACTGGCTGCGCGCCAACATGGTCTCCACCCTGGACGGCGCGGCCCAGCACGACGGCCGCTCGCAGCCCATCTCGGGCGAGACGGACATGCGGATCTTCGGCACCCTGCGGGCGCTGGCCGATGTGGTGATCGCCGGAGCCGAAACGGTTCGCCAGGAGGGCTACCGCCCGGCCCGCGCCCGCGAGGCCTTCGCGGCCCGGCGGGAGGCCGCCGGACAGGGCCCCGCCCCGGTCATCGCGGTGGTGACCGCCGGCCTGGACCTGGACTTCTCCCTCCCCTTGTTCACCTCCCCCCTCGTGCCGACCCTGGTGGTCACCGGGGCGGGCGCCCCCTCCGACCGGGTGGCCGAGGCCGTACGGGCCGGGGCCGAGGTCGTGATCGCCGGCGAGGGGGCCGCCGTGGACCCGGCCCGGGCGGTCCGCGAGCTCGCCGACCGCGGGCTGCGCCGCCAGCTCACCGAGGGCGGGCCCCGGCTGCTGGGCCAGTTCGTGGCCGCCGACGTGCTGGACGAGCTGTGCCTGACGATCTCGCCGATGCTCACCGCCGGCGATGCCCAGCGCATCGCCGGCGGGCCCGCGGTCGCGGTGCCGCACCGGCTGGCGCCCGCCTCCGTGCTGGAGGAGGCCGGGTTCCTCTTCACGAGCTACCGTCGGATCTGACCAGGGGCGGAATTTGTCGTTCCGCTTAGCTCCTGCTGGGCAGATATATCTGCGCAGGCCTCGTGCGAGAGCGGGGCAGGATGGTTTCCGCAGGGGCCGGCCGGCTGGCCGGCCGCGGCCCATGAAGGAGAGGGCGTCCGTGTTCACGAGCGTTTTGATGATCGAGCAGCCGCTGACCACCGTCGACGTGGACTTCGTCACCACCCTGCACGGGGACGACCCGGTCTCCTTCATCGTGCTCATGCAGCCCCGGGGCGACCAGGACCGGCTGCTGCGCGCCATCGACGACGTCGCGCTCGGCGAGCTGCCCGAGGCCCTGCGCGAGGCCGACGTGCCCGAGGGCGAGGCCGCCCGCGGCCCTGCCGAGCAGGCCCTGGCCCACTCCGTGGAGGCCTTGCGCCGCAGAGGCGCCCAGGCCACCGGGCAGATCGTCGAGGACCACCCGCTCGACAAGCTCAAGGAGGTCGTGGACTCCGCGGCCGCCGACGAGGTGATCGTCCTGACCGCTCCGCACTTCGTGGAGGAGTTCTTCCACCGGGACTGGGCCTCCCGGGCGCGCCACAAGGTCGGGGTTCCGGTGCTCAAGCTCTTCGCCCACAACGAATAGGCTGGCGTCCGACACTTTCGCCGAGACGTCCCGGTGCCCATGCGCCGGGGCGCCCGGCGCAACCGACCCGCACCTTGGGGAGCATCCGTATGACGCCGCCGTCCGGCCTGCCGAACGCCATGGAACGCCCGCACTTCATCGGCATCGGCGGCGCCGGCATGTCCGGCATCGCGAAGATCCTCGCCCAGCGCGGAGCCGAGGTGGCCGGCAGCGACGCCCGCGACTCCGAGACCGCCGCGGCCCTGCGCGCCCACGGCGCGACGGTCCACATCGGGCACGCGGCCGGACACCTCGCCGACGACGCCACCTGCGTGGTCGTCTCCAGCGCCATCCGCGCCGACAACCCGGAGCTGGCCCGCGCCGCCGAGCTCGGCGTGCCCGTCGTGCACCGCTCCGACGCCCTCGCCGCCCTGATGGACGGGCTGCGCCCGATCGCGGTGGCCGGCACCCACGGCAAGACCACCACCACCTCCATGCTGGCGGTGTCCCTCTCGGCCCTGGGCCTGGACCCCTCCTACGCCATCGGCGGCGACCTGGACGCCCCGGGCTCCAACGCCCACCACGGCGCCGGCGACATCTTCGTCGCCGAGGCGGACGAGAGCGACCGCAGCTTCCACAAGTACGCCCCGCAGGTCGCGATCATCCTCAACGCGGAGCTCGACCACCACGCGAACTACGCGTCGATGGAGGAGATCCACGAGTCCTTCGAGACCTTCGTCGCCCGGATCGTGCCCGGCGGCACCCTGGTCGTCGCACACGGCCAGGAGGGCGCCGCCGAGATCGCCCGCCGGGTCCGGGGCACCGAGGGCCTGACCGTCGTCACGTACGGCGAGGAGGCCGACGCCGACGTCCGGATCGAGAAGATCACCCCGCGCGGCCTGACCAGCGAGGTCACCGTGGTCCTGGACGGCCGCACGATCACCTTCACCGTGTCCGTGCCCGGCCGCCACTACGCCCACAACGCCGTCGCCGCCCTCGCCGCCGGCGTCGCCCTCGGCATCCCCGCCGAGGACCTGGCCGGCGCGATCGGCAAGTACACCGGCGTCAAGCGCCGCCTCCAGCTCAAGGGCGAGGCCGCGGGCGTCCAGGTCATCGACTCCTACGCCCACCACCCCACCGAGATGACCGCCGACCTGGAGGCCATCCGCGGCGCGGCCGGCGACTCCCGGATCCTGGTGGTCTTCCAGCCGCACCTGTTCTCCCGCACCCAGGAGCTGGGCAAGGAGATGGGCCAGGCCCTGGCGCTGGCCGACTCGGCCGTGGTCCTGGACATCTACCCGGCCCGCGAGGACCCGATCCCGGGCGTCACCAGCGAGATCATCATCACGGCCGCGCGGGCCGCGGGCGCCGACGTCACGGCCGAGCACGACAAGGAGTCCGTCGCCGACGTGATCGCGGGAATGGCCAAGCCCGGCGATCTCGTTCTCACGATGGGCGCGGGAGACGTCACGGACCTCGGTCCGGCGATCCTGGCCCGGCTGTCGCACTGACGGACCAGGGACGGAAGACGAGGGAGCGGGAGAGTCATGGCGTACGAGGTCGAGAAGCCGGACGAGCAGTGGCAGGCGGAGCTGACCCCGTCCGAGTACCAGGTGCTGCGCCTCGCGGGCACCGAGCCGGCGTTCCGCGGTGAGTACACCGACACCAAGACGCCCGGCATCTACAGCTGCCGCGCCTGCGGCGCCGAGCTCTTCCGCTCCACCGAGAAGTTCGACTCGCACTGCGGCTGGCCGTCCTTCTACGACCCGAAGGACTCGGACGCGGTCGAACTGCGCGCGGACACCTCCCACGGCATGATCCGCACCGAGGTGCTCTGCGCCCGCTGCGGCTCCCACCTGGGCCACGTCTTCGAGGGCGAGGGCTACCCGACCCCCACGGACCAGCGCTACTGCATCAACTCGATCTCCCTGCGCCTCATCCCTGCGCAGGAGGACTGATCCCGCCCGACACTCCCCGGTGGGCCCTTCCGATCCCTCAAGGACCGGCAGGGCCCACCGGCGTACCGGGAGCCGCGCCGGGCAGCAGGTGAATCGCAGCGCGACCTACTTCGGAGTTCCCTCCGCCGAGAGCGGTGCTCCCCCGAGTGCGTTGCTGCCGACCACGTCGGCCGGGCCGGAGTAGTGCACGGCGGCTTCCCGTACGTCGTACGTGTTGTTCGGCGGCGGCTGCCGAGTGACCGCGATCCCCCCTGGATCGCCGAACACGCCCTGCACCGGGCCGAATCTGCTGTCGGCATTGCCCCGGCTCGTACGTCTCCCTGCGCCTCAACCCCGACGAGTCGGCGGGACCGGGCCGGCGATGACGTCCTTGCCCAGGTGCTCCTTGATGAGGTAGACGAGCTCGGGCCCCTCGATCAGCTGGAGGCGGCCGTGCGCGGCCGCGAAGGTGTGGCTGGCCCGCCCGAACCAGGACGTGGTGATCAGCACCCCCTTCGCGGCCCGCTTGTGCTCCACCACGCCTGCCAGGGCCTGGACCGACTCGACACCGACGAGCTTCGCGTAGCGCTTGGCCTGGATGATGCACTCGCCGTTGAAGATCGGGTCCTTGCTGATCGCCACGGCATCGACACCCTCGTCCTTGGAAGCCTGGGTGTTCCACGCCTCCATGCCGATGGCCTCGAACAGCTGCCGCACCAGGTGCTCGAACTCCGTCGGCGACAGACTGGTCAGCACCGGGCGGCTGTCGAGTCCGGCCACCACGTCCATGCTGTCCATCAGCCGGTACTTCTTGAGGTCGAACTCGATGATGGGCCGCACCGGCTGGAGCTCGTACGGGTTCGGGGAGACCAGCGCATTGAGGTGCTTGAGGCAGGCGGTCGGTTCGACCTGGCTGAGCCTCAGCTTCCCGAACTGCTCGCGATCGCTGCTCAGCGTGATCAGGCAGGGCGAGACCACCTGGCCGGTTGCGCGGTCGACGGTCGTGACGTGCCCGTTGAGCACGACACTGTCGACGATCCCCTCCTCGTCGGAGGCGAAGATCTCGTGCACGGTGCGCAGTGCGCACTGGGCGAGGACGGAGGCGTACAGCTCCTTGCGCTCCTTCTCGGGGCGCGGCAGGGCCTTCATTTCGTCCCGCGACTTCACGTAGGTGTAGCTGCGGGCGGCCGGAACGATGTCCTCCGCCGGCAGCTCGATCTCCACCAGCACGCTGCCGTCCGCCGGGCGGAAGGCCACCCTGTGACGTGACGGGAAGCCCCGGGGGTAGTCGGAGGCGTCCAGGACCTCGCCGAGGAACCATTCGACGCTCGCGGGCTCGCCGGCCAGGTAGCCGGTGTGCCGCTGGTCCAGTTCCGCGTTGAACTGTCGTACCGCCCTGGCCGCCTGCTCCTGCTTCGCCGCGTGCTCGGCCCGCTCGCGGTCGAGCTTCGCCCGGTGCTTCGCTTCCTCTGCGCGGTGGCGCTGCTCCGCCTCCTCGAACAGCGCCTGCTCCTGCGCCAGCCGCTGCTCGTACCGGCGGCGGCCACCGAAGAGGGCGGACAACGCGCCGGGCGCAGGGGGAGCGAACTCCTCCCACCGGGGCGCCGGCCCGGGCCCGGGCCGGCGGCTGCCGTCGAACCGCTGCGCCCTGTGCGTGCGGCGCAGGCGGCCGAAAGAGACCGGCGGGTCGGACACCACGGCGTCGCGCAGCAGCTGCCGGAGGCGATCGACCTCGTGCTCGACCGCGGTCGAGCGGTCAGCGGCGTCCTGCACCTGGTGGGCGACATGGGCCTGTTGGCGCTCCCGCTCCCGGCGCTTGCGGTCCGCTTCGGCGGCCCGCTGCTGCCGTGCCGCCTCGCGCTGCATCCGGAGTTGCTCGCGCTGTGCCGCCTGCTGCTGCCGTACGTACTCCTGCTGCCAACTCCCCCGGCGCTGCGCCATCGCCACTCTCCCCTGTGCACGCATCGGTCAAGTGATCTTACTGTGGGTGAGGGTCGGTGGCCATCGCGTTCACGGCAGGCTGCGCTTGGTCAGGCGGGGGCGGTGCAGGCGGGGCAGAGGCCGCGGTAGGTGATGGCGGCTGCGGAGAGGGTGAAGCCGTGGTGTTCCGCGGGCGGGAGGGCGGTCAGGGGGTCGGCCACCGGGTGGACGTCGCGGATGGTGCCGCAGCCCGAGCAGACCAGGTGGTGGTGGGGGCGGTCGGCGTTGGGGTCGTAGCGCTTGGCGCGGCCCTCGGTGGCCACCTCGGCCAGCTCGCCGAGCGCCACCAGCTCGCCGAGGGTGTTGTACACCGTCGCCCGGGAGATCTCGGGCAGCCGGGCGGAGGCCCGGGCGAGCACCTCCTCCGCGGTCAGGTGGACGTGCTCGCCGCTCAGCACCTCGGCGACGACCCTGCGCTGGGCGGTCATCCGCCAGCCGCGTCCGCGAAGCCGTTCCAGCAGGTCACCCATGCCCCACCAGCCTTACTGCCGCACCGTCCGATGAATGACTCGGTATGCGCCTGGTTCTTGTATTGACTTGGACTAAGTCGATCGTAGGATCGGATCCGGTGGTAGCCAAGACACAGGACGACGGCGGGGGAGCACATGGGGCGTCTCGGGACCGGTTTACGCCGGCGGAGCCGGCCCGTTGCGGCGGAAGGCGTCCCCGATCCCGTGTCCGGCACCGTGCAGGTACCGCACCACCACCGCCCTCAGCTCTTGAGATCCGTGATCCGCTCAGTTCGGAAGGACGTCCATGTCTGAGAAGCAGGATGCAACCGTGGTAGAGGCGTCGGCGGAGGGCGCAGGCGGCTGCCCGGTGGCGCACGGCCGCGCCGCGCACCCGACCCAGGGCGGCGGGAACCGCCAGTGGTGGCCGGAGCGGCTCAACCTGAAGATCCTCGCGAAGAACCCGGCCGTGGCCAACCCCCTCGGCGAGGAGTTCGACTACGCCGCGGCGTTCAACACCCTCGACCTCCCGGCCGTCAAGCGGGACATCGCGGAGGTGCTGACCACCTCCCAGGACTGGTGGCCCGCCGACTTCGGCCACTACGGCCCGTTCATGGTCCGCATGGCCTGGCACAGCGCCGGCACCTACCGGATCAGCGACGGCCGCGGCGGCGCCGGCGCCGGCCAGCAGCGCTTCGCGCCGCTGAACAGCTGGCCGGACAACGCCAACCTCGACAAGGCCCGCCGCCTGCTGTGGCCGGTCAAGAAGAAGTACGGCCAGGCCATCTCCTGGGCCGACCTCATGATCCTCGCCGGCAACGTGGCGCTGGAGTCCATGGGCTTCGAGACCTTCGGCTTCGCCGGCGGCCGCGCCGACGTCTGGGAGCCGGACGAGGACGTCTACTGGGGCCCCGAGACCACCTGGCTCGCCGACGAGCGCTACTCCGGCGACCGCGAGCTCGAAGACCCGCTCGGTGCCGTCCAGATGGGCCTCATCTACGTCAACCCCGAGGGCCCCAACGGCAATCCGGACCCGATCGCCGCGGCCCGCGACATCCGCGAGACCTTCCGCCGGATGGCGATGAACGACGAGGAGACCGTCGCCCTCATCGCCGGCGGCCACACCTTCGGCAAGACCCACGGCGCCGGCCCCGCCGACCACGTGGGCGCCGACCCCGAGGCGGCCCCGCTGGAGGCCCAGGGCCTCGGCTGGCAGAGCTCGTACGGCTCCGGCAAGGGCGCCGACACGATCACCTCCGGCCTCGAGGTCACGTGGACCACCACGCCGACCCGGTGGAGCAACAACTTCTTCGAGAACCTCTTCGGCTACGAGTACGAGCTCGGCTCCAGCCCGGCCGGCGCCCACCAGTGGGTGGCCAAGGACGCCGAGGCGGTCATACCCGACGCCTACGACGCGTCGAAGAAGCACCTGCCCACCATGCTCACCACCGACCTGGCACTGCGCTTCGACCCGGCGTACGAGCAGATCTCGCGGCGCTTCCTGGAGCACCCGGAGCAGTTCGCCGACGCGTTCGCCCGCGCCTGGTACAAGCTGACCCACCGCGACATGGGCCCGATCGCGCGCTACCTCGGCCCCGAGGTCCCCTCCGAGGAGCTGGTCTGGCAGGACCCGCTGCCGCAGCGCACCGGTGAGCTCGTGGACGCGGCGGACGTGGCCGCCCTCAAGGAGCGGATCCTCGGTTCCGGCCTGTCGGTGGCCGAGCTCGTCTCCACCTCCTGGGCGGCGCTGTCGTCCTTCCGCGGCAGCGACAAGCGCGGCGGCGCCAACGGCGGCCGCATCCGCCTGCAGCCGCAGATCGGCTGGGAGGTCAACGAGCCCGACCAGCTCGCTCGCGTGCTGCGCGTCCTGACGGACATCCAGGAGGCCTTCAACTCCGCCCAGAGCGGCGGCAAGCACGTCTCGATCGCCGACCTCGTCGTCCTCGCGGGCGCGGCGGCCGTCGAGAAGGCCGCCAAGGACGCCGGCCACGACGTCGAGGTGGCGTTCACCCCGGGTCGCGTGGACGCCTCCCAGGAGCAGACGGACGTGGAGTCCTTCGCCGCGCTCGAACCGCGCGCCGACGGCTTCCGCAACTACGTCGGCAAGGGCCAGCGCCTGCCCGCCGAGTACCTGCTGGTGGACAAGGCGAACCTGCTGAACCTGAGCGCCCCCGAGCTCACCGTCCTGGTCGGCGGCCTGCGCGTGCTCGGCGCCACGTACCAGGGCTCGCAGCTCGGCGTCCTCACCGAGACCCCCGGGCAGCTGACGAACGACTTCTTCGTCAACCTGCTCGACCTCGGCACCACGTGGACGGCGACGTCCGAGGACGCGCACACCTTCGAGGGCCGCGACGCCGCCACCGGCGAGCTCAAGTGGACCGGCACCCGCGCGGACCTCGTCTTCGGCTCCAACTCCGAGCTGCGGGCCCTGGCGGAGGTGTACGCGAGCGACGACGCCAAGGAGAAGTTCGTGAAGGACTTCGTCGCGGCGTGGGTCAAGGTGTCGAACCTCGACCGGTTCGACCTCGTCTGACCGGCCCCGGCCACAGGGCGTCCGGGCCGGCCCGCAGGGGCCGGCCCGGGCGCCCTCAGTCGTTGCCGACGGCCGCGTCGCAGGACGCGCACACCAGCTCCGCGGACTCCGGGGCGTACCACGGGACTCCGGGGTCCTCGGCGGCGCGGCGCGGGGCCGGCGCCATGGCGAAGGTGTCCCGGCCGCAGTACGTCCGCGGGCCGGGCGCGGACGGCCGGCCCAGGGAGGCGGGGGCCGCGTGCACGCGCACGGTACGCCCCGGGGCGTGCGCTGCGGAGGGCTGGTCGAGCTCGTACACCACCACAATCTCGCTCATGGGTAGACCGTAGGCCGCCGCGGCGCCGCAGCGGCGGATCCGGGCGGGACACCCCGTGGAACCACGCGGACAGCACGCGAACCGGCGCACCCGCACATGCGCGCACCGCGCGGACGCCGCCCCGGCACCGCTCCGATACCGATTCGGACTCCGGTTGGCAACAACTCGTGCACCCATAGGGCCCAAGGCGCCGCAATAGCGCCCAACTGGAGCGGAATCTGACTATCCGTTTCTTTGTCTTGGCTGGATATGATCGGCGCGCGCCCTCCGTTGGCCCTGATTGCGCCCTTCCACCTCCCCGTCCCGCCGCCCGTCCGTCCCCCGCCGTCCCGAGGACCGATGTCTGCCACCGAACCCGAAGGCGCCCCGGCGCCGCCCCCGAGCCGGCGGCGGACCGTGCGCCGGCGGACCGTGCGCCTGCGGACGCTGCTCATAGGGCTGGCGGTCGTCCCCACCGTGGCGATGGGCGCCCAGAGCGCCCTCACCGCCGAACGGCTGCTGGCGCAGTCGGCCCACCTGCGCGCCGACGTGGCCGCCAGCGAGCGGATCGGCGTCCCGCTCTACACCCTCATGGTCGACCTCCAGGCCGAGCGGACCGCCACGGCCGCCCGCTGGGCCGGCACCCCCGGCTCCGAGGAGGAGCTGCGCGGCCGCCGCACCGCCACGGACCGCGCCGCGGCGGAACTCCGCGCCCTGGCCGCCCAGCCGGCCTCGGCCGACTCCCTCGGCGGAGTGGCCCGGCGCCTGGCCGACCTGACCGGCTACCGCGAGCGCACGGACGCCCGCACCGGCACCCCCGACGGCACGATCGGCTACTACACCACGGTGATCAACGAGATCATCCGGGTGTACCAGCAGGAGTTCAGCCACGCCGAGGACGCCGAGCTCACCGAGGCGAGCCGCCCCGTGGTCTCCATGCTCTCCGCCTCCGAGATGCTCGCGCGCGAGGACACCCTCCTGGCGCTGGCCGGGCCGTCCAGGGAGCTGAGCACCGCCGGCTTCGACCAGTTCACCGGCGCCGTCGGGGCCCACCGCTACCTGTACGAGACCTGGGTCGTGCCGTACCTGCCCGAGGGCGACCGTACGTTCTACGAACGCATCACCGCCTCGCCCGACTGGCAGACGAAGACCCGCATCGAGAACGCGGTCATCTCCGAGCACAAGGACACCGAGAACGGCATCAGGCTGCCCGCCGACGTCGGCGGCTGGCGGGCCGCGCACGACAACTTCTCCGTGCAGATGGCCGCCCTCAACATCGACCGCGCCCGGGGCGTCCTCATCCGCAGCGCGGCCAAGGCGGACGAGCTCCAGACCGAGGTCGCCTGGCTGGTCGGCACCAGCGCCGCCGCCCTGCTGCTGGTCGTGGCCGCCGTCGTCCTGATGACGCGCTCGGTGCTGCGCCGCCTGAACGGCCTGCACCGGCGCACGGTGGCCGTCGCCGAGCAGACCCTGCCGGACGTGGTGGCCCGCCTCCACCGCGGCCAGAGCATCGACGAGGACGCCCTGCCCGCCGTCCGCGGCATCCGCGACGAGGTCGGGCGGATCAGCGACGCCTTCGCCCGGGTCGTCGCGGTCTCCGTCGACGGACACCGGCAGCTCGCCGCCGAACGCCACGGCTTCGGCATGTTCGCCTCCGGCATCGCCTCGCGCACCGGCAACCTGGTCAGCCGCCAGCTGAGCCTCACCGAGGACATCCAGGACGCCTTCGGCCACGACGAGGCGCTGCTCGCCCAGCTGATGCGCTCCGACCAGCTGACGGTCGGCATGCGCCGGCAGGTCGAGAACCTGCTCATCCTCTCGGGCGGCGAGGTCCCCGACCCGCACACCGAGCCCATGCGCATCGCCGACCTGCTCCGCGAGGCCGCCGCGGAGGTCGAGGACTTCCGCCGGATCGAGCGCCAGGCCCTGGACGAGGCCAGCGTGCAACCGCAGGTCATCAGCCAGATCAGCCACCTCCTCGCGGAGCTGCTGGACAACGCCACCCGGTTCTCCCCGCCGCGGTCGAAGGTGGTCATCCGGGCCGAACTCGTCGCCGACGGGCTGTCCGTCGAGGTCGAGGACCGCGGGCCGCGGGTGAGCGGCGAGCGCTACGAGGAGATGAACCGGCGCCTGCACACCGCCCCGCCGTACTCCGTCCTCGCCGAGAACGCCCACCGCCTCGGCCTCTTCGTGGTCGGCCACCTCGCCGACCGGCTCGGGGCCACGGTCACCCTGCGCCGCTCGGTGTACGGGGGCACCTCGGCGGTGGTGATCCTGCCCGACAGGCTGCTCGCGGACGCGGGCGGGCCCGTACGGGAGCCCGGGCCGGCGGCGCCGGCCCCGGTACCCGCCGCCCTGCCCGGACCGCGCGCCGCGGCGCCGGAGCGCACCCCGCGACCGGAGCCGGAGCCGGAGCCGAAGCCGGAGCAGGAGCCGGAGCGGAAGTCCGAGCTCCTGCCGGCCCGGATCGCGGCGCCCGCGCTGCGACCCGTACGCGAGCCCGGAACCGGGGCCCGCGCCGCGACCGCGCCCCCGGACGGCGCGGCCCGCCCCGGCCTGCCCCAGCGCGTCCCGCAGACGCACATGACCGAACGGCTCCGCGGACCGCGGACGCCGGAGCCCGGCCCCGGCCAGGACGGCGCGACCCCGGAAGAGGTCGCCGACGCCTGGGCGGACTACGAACAGGGGACCCAGACAGTGGAAGAAGAGCTCCGACGGGATCAGCCATGACGACGAACAACGACGTGATCTACAGCGTCCTGGACAACAACCTGAGCAGGATCGCCGGCATCGAGGGAGCCGTGCTCCTGTCCAACGACGGGATCGGGCTCAGCTCCTACCTGCTGGACCGGGACCGGGCCGAGCGCATGGCCGCCGCGGCCTCCGGGGTCGCGGCCACGATGAAGGCGATATCGCGGGAGGTCGAGGGCGGACAGGTCATCCGCCAGCTGGTCGAGACCGACGACCGGTACCTCTGCATCGTCGCGTGCGGGGAGGGCAGCACCCTCATCGTGGTGACCTCCCGCAAGGCCCGCCTCGGCGAACTGGGCGGCGAGGCCGTGCGGACCGCCCAGGCGCTCGGCGAATGGCTGGGCACCCCCGAGCGCGGCCAGTCGCCCGCCTCCTCGTAATGCCCGACGACGATCCGCAGTCGCAGGCGCAGGCGCAGGCGCAGTCGCAGCCGCCGCGGGAGGCCGAGGAGCCGGTGCGGCCCGCACCGCCGCCCCGGCCCCGGACCGCGCGCCGGACGCGGCTGTACGCCCTCACCGACGGCCGCACCGCCGCCCCGTGCACCGCGCTGACCATGGACACCACGATCACCGCGGCGGTCGACCCGGACGCCGACAGCGGCCTGCCCACCGAGTGGCGGGCCGTCCTGGCCCTGTGCCCGGCGCCCGACGGGCGGGCGGTCGCCGAGCTCGCCGCGCGCATGCACATCCGGCTCACCCCGATGACGCTGCTCCTCGGCGAGCTCGCGGACCGCGGGCTGATCCACCACCGGCCGCCCCTGGAGGGCGCCGAGACCACCAATGTCCACCTGCTCAGGAGAATCAGGGACAACCTTGCCCGGATATGAGACCCCCGCCCCCCAGGCGGCCCCCGTCAAGATCCTCATCGCCGGGGGATTCGGAGTCGGCAAGACCACCCTGGTCGAGACGATCTCCGAGATCGAGCCGCTGCGCACGGAGGAGCGGCTGACGGCGGCGGGCGTGGGCGTCGACGACCTCGACGGGATCGAGTCCAAGGCCGTCACCACCGTGGCGATGGACTTCGGCCGCCTCACCCTCGCCGACGCCGGGGTGGTCCTGTACCTGTTCGGCACGCCGGGCCAGGAGCGCTTCTGGTTCATGTGGGACGACCTGCTGAACGGCGCCCTGGGCGCGGTCGTGCTCGTCGACACCCGGCGGCTGGACCGCAGCTTCCCCGCCGTGGACTTCTTCGAGAGCCGCGGCCTGCCCTTCGTGATCGGCGCGAACTGCTTCCACGGGGTGCAGCCGTACACCGCCGAGGAGATCGCGCAGGCCCTGCACCTGCGCGACCCGGACACCCCCGTCCTGATGCTCGACGCCCGCGAACGCGCCGACGTCCGCGGCGTCCTGGTGTCCCTGCTCGACCGGCTGATCGCCGCGGCCGAGCCCGGGCAGCCCGCGCTCTCGACCGCTCAGACCGCGATGCGGTCCAGGGCCGGCAGGAACTGGTCGTAGAAGGCCAGCTTCAGGCCCAGGGCGCGCTCCTCCGCCTCGCGGAAGCAGTCGGAGGAGTCCTCGCGGGCCAGGAGCTCGGTCACCCGGGTCGCCAGGCGGTCCGAGTGGCTGCCGGACAGCAGGGACACCGTGGCCAGGGAGTGCGTCTTCGCGTCGTGGACCAGGTGCGGGTGGTAGAAGCGGGAGCGGTTGCGGCCGGCGCCGTCGGTCAGCAGCGGAGCCATCCGGCCCCACAGCTTCTCGTACTCCACGGAGACCAGGACCTCGCCCCAGAACCGCAGGATCGTCAGCAGCCGCAGGTCCGCGTCGTCGTGGCCGCCCGCCTCCGCGATCAGCTCGAACGCCTCGCCGATGGCCCGCTTCGTCTGCGCCGTCGGTCTCGACGCCACCAGCGCCTCGCGGCCGACGCCCAGCCGGAGCAGGTCCTGCACCATGTCCTCGCGGTGCGAGGGGGTGTGCCCGTGGCCGTCCGGGTACTCCTCGCGCAGGATCACCCGGGCGATGCGCAGCCCGGCCTCGTCGCGCAGCAGGTCGATGGCCAGATCGTAGGACGGGGTGAACGCGAGCGACACGAACCGCCGTTGGAGGAGCAGAGCGGTGAAGTCCTCGTCCTGCAGCTGGGCGACGTTCGCCAGTACCGGGTGTTCCTTGAACCGCTCGATCAGGGAGTCCTCGAAATCGTCCAGTGCGTGCATGAGCCGTACCCGTGCCTTTCCGTCCGTTCCGATCATCTGCGGTTGTTGTCGAGCGACGTACGCCAGTCGGGCAGGTCCACGTCGACACCGATGCTCCACAGTGTGTCGAACTCCTCCTGCACTTCGCGGCCCATCAGGGTGTGCGCGCCGTCCACCTCTATCTGGGTGGAGTCGACGGCGAGCTGCCCGTGCAGGAACGAACTGACGAGGTAGCGCTCGTCGGCCTTGAACACGGCGATGGACGGCAGGGAGTTGTAGACCTTCACCTGGAGCCGCGGATGGGCACCCGGCGCAAGACGCCGGTGGATCCTGGCGAGTCCGGCGAGACAGCCCTCCACCCTGGCCTTGACGTCCTCGGCCAGCGCGGGGTCGAGCACGTCCTTGAGCGCCTCGTTGCGTAAGCCGGCCACGGGCGAGGCCGGGTCCAGCAGCAGGATCCGCACCGGTACCTGCTGCGCCACCAGGGCCTTGACGAGGGCCTCCTCGAGGTGGCGCAGGTTCGGGATCCAGGTCTGCAGGATCGCCACCTCCTGGCCGGTGTCCTCCACGTACCCGATGAACTCCTCCTCCGGGAAGCGCCGGTGCACCTTGACCACGCCGCCGTAGTGCTGGTCCTTCAGGCGCTGCGACATGGCGTCGATGTCGAGCTTGGACAGGTGCGCCTGCATGTGCGCGTCCATGTCCGTGACCTTCTCCTGGATGCCCGCGCCCAGGAGCGCCACCTGCGCCTGCACCCTGCCGTCCAGGGCCTCGACGCGGCTGTGGACGCTGCTGTCCAGGGCCTCCACCCGCTCCTGCACGTCGTCGAGCTTGCGCAGCCGGTCGATCTCCAGCAGCAGGAAGACCGTGACCGTGCTCAGGATCAGCAGGGTGACCTTCGGCAGTGCGCCGCCCGGCGCCAGCGCGTCCAGCCACCCGAAGAGGTCGGCGAGGAGCACCACCACGCCCGACGCGGCCATCAGGGCCAGTGCGACCCGCTCCACCCGATAGCGAAACCCACCGCTCATGTACGGCTCAGCCCCCGTCCCCAAGGCTTTCCGGCCCCCTCGCCGGAGACGATGACCGTACACCGGGCGGTTCCGGCCGGGGAGCGCAAACGGCCAAGTTCAGACCAGGCTGTGACGTACGGCGCAGGCCTTCCTCGCGCTGCTGGGCACCCGGCAGGGGCTGGCGGAGCCCTTCACCCGCTATCCGGTGCTGGCCCGCATCCTCGGCCAGTGCTGCACGTACGCCGCCGAGGCGGCGGCGGAGCTGCTGGACTACGCGCTCGACGGCGTGGACATGCACGACGAGAACGTCATCGCCGGCGGCGACCAGCCGGTCCCGGTGGACGCCGAGACCCTGCTGCACTCCGGCCTGCCGACGGCCGTGACCTGCGGGGCCGACCCGGCGGCCGACGCCCTGGCCGCCTCGGTGTACCGCAGCTGCCTGCTGCCGAGCCTGCTCATCGGCGACAACGGCGCCATGGACGTTCTTTGCCCTCGGCGGCGGCGACGGCGGCGCGTACCCCAGCGCGCCGGATACGACACGATCGCCGCGCACCGGGGCGAACTGCTCGGCGAGGGCGGCCTGCTGGCCCGCTGGGCCACCAGCCCCGGCCGGCTGATCGCCCGCTCCACCCGCCTGTACACCACCCTCCGCCAGGGAAGGAGCGGCAGCACGGGCCGCCGGTCCTTCTGCGCGTTCGTCCCTAGGGGCGGGCGGGTGGCGGCGGCAGGGTGGTGGCCGCAGACGAACGAGGCCAGGCGCGGGGGAACCGAGCCCCGCCGACCGGCCGGAGGGGAGCGCCGTTCGGGCCCCGACGGGCCCGACCGGCACGGCCAGGGCCCGACCGGCACGGCGCGGGCACGGGCGGGGCGCTGCCCGGCCACGGGCGGGCAGGAACCGCTCACCCCGTCCACCCGTCATCCCCAGGGGTTGACGCAGACCCGACACCCCTTTCGCTCTTCACCACCACCGAGGTCCGAGGAGATCCATGGCCGACACCGTCAACTCATTGGCCACCCGCGTCCACGAACTGCTGGTGGCGTCCTTGACCCACGGTTTCGCCGCAGCGGGCACCGCGGGCCTGCAGGACGTCGTCGCGCGCGCCGGGGCGCTCGGCCCCGACGCCGCGTGGCTCGCCGCCGCGGGCCATGCGGGCCTCGCCGGCATGGCCGTCGCGCGCGGACAGGCGGACCAGGTCCTCTTCCACCTCGACGCCGCGGTGGGAGCCGGCTTCAACGACTGCGTGGCGCTCCACAGCCCCCCCGTGCGGCCGCTGCACGGCGATCCCCGCTTCCGAGCCCTGTACCAGCGGATGCGGATCACCCAGGCCGACCTCGACGAGTTCTTCTGGCTGCACGGGGAAATGCAGACCATGTCGAGGGAGGCCCAGACGGCGAGCGTCGACAACATCGGCCGCCTCGACACCGGGGTGTCACTGCTCCCGCAGGCCCCCATGCCGACCCGCGAGCCGAACACCCCCGGCGTCCTGATCACCCGCCTCGATCTCGCGGCGACCCAGACCGCACTGCGGCAGGCCGCCCTGAAGGCGGAGTTCCTGCGCAGCTCCGGCAACACCAGTCTCAGTCTCATCGACGACTCGTGGGACCTTCCCCGCGCCCAGCGCGACGCCTGGCACGCCGACGAGTTGGATTCCCGGCGGCAGCAGGCCGCCGAGGCCCGCGCTTTCGTCGAACGCCCCGGCGCCGACACCACACTCATCCCCTGCCCGCCGCTGGGCTCGATCTCCTACCCGGGCTGAGCAGTTCCTCTCGGATCATCTCGCTGACCAGAAGAAAGACGGCGGCGATGCAGGGCCCGGCACAGTAGGTGGTGGCGGTCTTGTTGTAGCGGGTGGCCAGACCGCCCCCATTGCTTGAGCCTGTTGCTACACCGCTCGACGGTGTTGCGCTGCCTGTGGGCCTCACGGTCGAAGGCCGGCGGACGGCCACCGAGCCGGCGGAGCCGCTCGCGGTGCGCAGCCTGGTCCGTCACCGGCCATCGTGCACACCCGCCACCCCACCCACCCCAACCGGCACTCCCCAAGGAAGGACGTGAGGAGGGCCGGACGGGCGCGCCGGTCCGGCGCTCAGGCTGCGGTCAGGCAGTCCTCTCCGAGGCCGTCGAGAACGAACCCGTTCTCGAAGCGCACCCTGTACCGGATCCCGGTGCCGACTCCGGCGCCGGTGCCGTACAAGGCCTGTCCGACGACCTGCTGACGCAGCTGCTCGACCAGGTCGGCCGTGAATCCCTTCAACCGGCCCTCGCGGATCTGCTGATCGAGGACCTCGTGCTCCCGGGCGAAGCCGCCGGCTTCCCCGGCGGAGCCCGTGACGATGCCCTCCAGGCCCTCGGCCAGGAACAGCGGACCGGCGAAACCGGCCCCGGCCGCCGTGCCGTCCGAGGTGACCTGCACCTCCCGGGTCAGCTTCACCTTCGCGCCGGTCTCGTACGGCATGGGCGTCCCCCTCGTTCGACCTTGGTCGTGACCACGGCAAGCGTAGTCGGGGTGCGGTGGAGGGAAGGGGCGTCCGGAAGGATCAGCCGTCCCCGGAGCCCCGGCCGTGCCCTCGACCGCCCGGCAGGGTGGACAGGTAGTCCGGCAGGGTGCGGTGCGGGGTCCAGCCCTGGGCACGGGAACGGGTGAGGTCCAGGACGACCGGATGGGCCAGCTGGTCCACCGCGTACCGGCTCAGCGCCGGCTCGCCCCCTCGGGCCAGCGCCTCCGCCGCCCGGGCCGCCGCCCGGGCCGCCCCCAGCGGGAGGTGCCGGATCCGGGCCCGGATCCCGTGGGCCCGCAGCACCCACCGTACGGCCGCGTCCCGCCGGTACGGCTCCGCATCGGCCACGTTGTACGCCCCCGGCTCCCACCCGGCCGCGGCGAGCGCCGCCCCGGCCAGGTTCTCCACCGCCGTCAGGCTGAGCGGGACGTCCGGCCCCGGCAGGAACAGGGTCCCGGCCCGCACCCGGGACACGATCCGAGGCAGCAGCGTGGTGTCGCCCGGACCGTAGACGGCCCGCGGCCGCAGCACCACCGCCCCCGCGGCCAGGGCGAGGGCCTCGCCCGCAGCCTTCGTGCGGCCGTACGCGTTCAGGTGGCCGCCCCGCGGATGGTCCTCGCGGACCAGGCTGCGGTCCTGCCGCGGGTCGTACACGCTCGCGCTGCTCACCCACACCACCGGCCGGCCCCCGGCGGCCGCCAACAGCCGCTCGGTGCCCGCCACGTTGACCGCGTGCATCTCCGCCTCGGCCGGCGAGCCCGGCGCCGGATCCCCGACCGCCGCCGCGCAGTGCACCACCGCGTCCGTCCCGGCGAGGTCCGGCAGCGTCCGGGCGGCGTCCCAGTAGCGGTGCTCGCCGACGGGCCCGGGGCGGCGCCCCACGCAGACCACGTCGGCGCCGGCCGCCGCCGCGGCCCGCGCCACGTGCCCGCCGCAGAAGCCGGCGGCCCCCGTCACCGCGATCCGGGTCATGACGCGGCCCGTACGGTCAGGACCCGCCAGCCCGGCAGGGCCGCCTGCCGGTCCACCCGGGCGCGCACGACCCGCGGCCGGTACGGGGCCAGCGCAGCCAGTACGTCGGCCAGCTGGGCCCGGGCCAGCCGCGCGCCGGGACACGCGTGGGGGCCGGCGCCGAACACCAGTCGGGCCTCGGCGGCCGGGGCAGGGTCGAGCGCGTCGGGATCGCGCCGGTGCGCCCGGGCGGCATGCCGGGCGACCAGCAGCAGCCGGTCGCCGGACCGGACCGGGCATCCCCCGACCCGCCCGTCGGCGGCGGCCACCCGCGGCAGCAGCGGCGAGGCCGCGGTGACCCGCAGCAGCTCGTCCACCAGCCGGGGCAGCACCTCGGGATCCGCGGCCTGCCCCCACAAACCGGCATCGGCACACCACGCCGCGGCCCGCGGCACCGCGGCCACGCTGGTGTTGACGGCGGCCACCGCCACCATGGCGGCCAGCGCCCCGTCCCACCCCGGCCCCGCGGCCGCCGCGTCCGGCCCCCCGCCACGGCGACCGCAGCCCTGCCGGCCGGCACCCGCGACCCCACCCGGCAGGCCTGGGGCCAGCGCGTCCGGGTCTGGCTGCGTGTGGTCCGCCGCGGTGTCCGCGGCCGGGCCCGGTGCGTGCTGCCCGGGCGGCGCTGCGGTCGGGTGTGCGGCCGGATTGGCGTCCTCGGCCGGGGCCGGCGGTGTGCGGTCCGGCGCGGTGCCGGCGGCTCGGCCCGCGGGCTGCTGCGCGGGCGTCGGTACGGTCACGTGCGCGCCCGGCTTCGCGCCCCTGACGGGGGCCGAGCCGTCAGGGGTCGGGTGTGTGTCGGCCGGTGTGGTGTCCGCGGCTCGGGCCGGGGAGTCGGCCGGGCTGCCGGGCGTGGCCGGGGCCAGCAACGCCCGTAGGGTGCGGGCCGTTTCGGCGGCCCGGGCGCGGGCGCCCGGGCGGGGCGGGCCCGGCAGGTGGGCGCGGATGGAGGCCGAGGCGGCCCCGGCACAGGCGCGGGCCACCTCCGCCGGGTCGGCGGGGGAGTCCAGCAGGGCGCAGACCACCGTCCCGGACAGCTCCCGGGCCAGGGCCACCAGGTCCACCTCGCCGCCGTCGGCGAGCGGGGCGAGCCGGCGTTCCAGCAACGGCCGCCACAGCGCGCGCAGTTCCTCCACCCCGGCCGCGCCCAGCCCCTCGGCGAGGCCGCGCCGGCCGGCCCGGTGGCCGCTGCCCTCCTGGTCGAACAGGACCCCGCCGCCCGGGGCGCCCGCCCCGGCCAGCGCCTCGCGCGCGGCGCCGCCGGTGGTGCCTGCCGCCGTACGGTCCAGCGGCAGGCGGGTCAGCGCCTGCCGGTAGGCGCCGGCGTCGTGGACCAGAACCGTCCGCCCGAGCCGGCGCACCCCGCGCCCGCGCGTGGCGGCGAGCAGCGCGAACAGCACCGGGTGGCTGCGGAGGTACACCCGGCGGTCGCGGCGCCGCGCCGCGGCCGTCCCGGCCGCCCGGTTCCCGGCCGCGCTCATCGCCGGCCCCGCAGCCGCGCCGCCGCCAGGGCCGAGGCAGCCGCCCGGTCCGGTTTGCGGGAGCGCCCCGCCAGCGGGACCTCCGCGAAAAGGACGGCGTCGGGCCGCGCCGAGCCCATCCGGCGCAGCGGGCCGGCCAGCGCGGCACGCAGCTGCGGCACCGCCGCCCCGGGGCGCGGCTGGACCACCGCCACGAGCCGTTCGTCCCCTGCCACCCCACCGGCCCCACGGGCCCCACCGGCACCCCCGTCCGCCGGTATGCCGACCAGCACGGCCAGTTCCACCCCCGGCACGTGGAGCCCGGGTTCGTACAGGCCCGGGTAGATGTTCTCCGCCCGGCGCAGCACCATGTCCTTCGTCCTTCCCTCCAGCACGATGCGGCCGCAGCCGTCCAGCCGTGCGCGGTCTCCCGTGCGGACCCACGGGTCGGGCTCCTCGCCCAGGTACCGGTGCCGGGCCGCCGGACCGGCCAGCAGCAGCTGCCCGTCCTCGTCGGCCTTGGCGCTCACGCCCGGCAGCGGCGCCCCGACGAGGTCGCCGCCGCGGCCCTCGGCTTCGTACGCGGCCTTCTCGCCCGCCTCGACGGCCGCGGCCGGGAAGAGCTCGGTCAGCGCGTACACCCCCCACGCCTGTCCGGCGCCCGCCTCCCGAACGCGGCCCAGCAGCTCCGCGGGGGCCGGCGCCGAGCCGGTCCACACCCGCCCGTGGAAGCGGGCGTCGGCGCGCAGCGCGTCCCGCAGCTGCGGCGGCGTCAGGTACGTGTCCGCGGGCCGCAGCCGGTCCAGCTGCCGGGCCAGGACGCGCGGGGAGCGGGCCGGCAGGGCGACCGGCGCGCCCCGCGTGAGCGCGGGCACCAGCACGAAGAAGGTCCCGCCGAGCACGGGCGCCGCAGCCCCCGCCCCCGCCCCCGCCCCCGCAGCGGCAGCCGCGGCCCCGGCGGCCGGCCCCCCGTCCGCGAACAGGGCGCTCACCGTGTCCATCCCCGCGGCCAGGCTCGCCCGGGTGTGCACCACGGCCCGCGGCTTCGACGTGGTCCCCGAGGTGAACACGATCACCGCATCGCCCTCGGGGTCCGGTTCCGCCCCGCGCGCCCCCGGTACCCCGGCCCGCCGCGCCCCGAGGTCCAGCCCGGGCGCGCACCCCGGCAGCCGCGGCCCGACGGTGGCCACCGGCCCGCCCAGCCCGGCCAGGTCGGGCAGTTCGAGCCGGGCCCGGCGGGCCAGCGGCCGGGCCCAGCCGGCGACCGCCTGGGCGGCGGCGTCGGCCAGCACCAGCGAGGGCCGGGCCAGCGCGAGCCGGGCCCGCAGCACGTCGGGCCCGGCGCCGGGGTCGAGGACCGCTCCGCGCAGCCCGAGCCGCCACAGGGCCAGCAGCACGGCGAGGGCCCGCGGCCCGGGCCGTACGGCGACGCCGACGGTGTCGCCGGGCCGCAGCCCGCGCGCGTGCAGGGCCGCGGCGAAGGCGTCGGCCAGGTCGGCGAGTTCGCCGCGCCGCACCCGGATCCGCGGCGCGCCGCTCCGGCTCGCGGTCAGTACGGCGGCCCGCTCGGGGCGGACGGTGCGCAGGGCGTGGTCGAGTCGGTCGAGCATCAGCGGGGGTCCGTTCCGTGGGGGCCGCTGCCCCGGTCGAGGTACCAGCGGGCGGTGCCGGCGATGCCGTACGCCCGCAGCCGTCGCGTGGAGTTCTCCACGACCATGGCCCGGCAGCGGCTGATCCGGTCGGTGCGGCGGCGTACGGCGTTGAGGAAGAGCCGGTCGGTGGGCGAGGGCCGCCGCGGCATGCCGCCGACGGCCAGGTACAGCTCGGCGGTGATCGCCATGTTGTTCCCGGCGTGCATGCGGTACGGGGCGCGGAAGCCGTGGCGGCGGGCGTGCTGCGGCCGCAGCCGCCCGAACAGGGCGGCGAGGGCGACGAGCACGGCGAAGCCGGCCCGTCCGAGCGGCCCGTGCTCGTCGCGCCGGGCGGTGACCCGCCCGCACACCAGCCCCGGGCGGGCCGTCAGCGCCGCGCGGGCCGCGCCCGTCCAGCCGGGCCGGGGCAGGCAGTCGGCGTCGGTCCGGGCGAGCAGGGCGGCGCCGCGGCCGATCGCGTACCGGAAGCCGGTGTCCACGGCGGAGCCGACGCCCTTCTCCGGCTCCTCGAGGACGTGGACCGGGAACGGCGCCGAGGCCGCGAACTCCCGTGCCACCCGGGCGGTCCCGTCGGTGGAGGCGTTGTCGACGACCAGCAGGGTGAAGTCCCGGTCGCGCTGCGCGGCGAGCGCCCGGAGCGTCTGCGCCAGCCGGGCCTCCTCCTGGTGGGCGGGCACCACCACCCACAGGTCGTGCGCCGCGGCCGGTACCGGCCGGTTGCCGCTCACGACTTCTCCCAAACCATCGTCATGATGCTGATCCCGCCGCCCAGCCCCACGCACATGACCCGTTCGCCCGGAGCCAGTTCGGGGAAGACCCGGTCGAGCTGCACGCCGATGCTCGCGCTGGCGACGTTGCCGAGCTCGGGCACGGTGACCACCAGCTTCCCGGCCGGCACCCCGGTCAGCTCCGCGAACCGCTCCAGGTACGGCACCGTCACCTGGTGCACGAGGACCCGGGCGAAGCCGTCCCAGTCCAGGCCGGTGCGGTGCAGGGTCCGGTCGATGACCGCGGTGCCGGTCTTCTCGAACACGGTGCGCAGTTCGTGCCCGTCGCCGCGGAAGTAGGTGTACGCGTCCCCGCGCGGGTGGCGCGATCCGCCGCCCGGGATCCCGCCGACCTCCCAGTGCTCGGAGTGCGTCTCGGTGTCCACGTCCAGGATCCCGCCGCGCTCCACCGCCTCCACGACCACGGCCGCGCCGGCGTCGCCGAAGGTGTACCCGGCGAAGCCGGCGCGCAGCTCGGCCGTGCCGGCAGGCTCGTACTGCACGGCCCGGCTCGGGGTCTCCCCGGTGACGACCAGGGCCCGCCGGGCCCGCCCGGCAAGGATCATCGCCCGGGCGAGGTCGATGCCGTTGACGAAGCTGTTGCAGGCGTTGGTGACGTCGAGGGCGTGGGCCCGGGTGCCGAGCTCCGCCTGGACGATGTGGGCGGTGGCCGGCTCGACCATGTCGCGGGACGCGGAGGCGAACAGCAGCAGGTCGATGTCCGGCGCGCTGAGCCCGGCGGCGGCCATGGCGCGGCGGCCCGCGGCGGCGGCGAGGGTGGACGCGTACACGCCGTCGGGGGCGACGCGGCGGGAGCGGATGCCGGTGGCCTGGGCCAGCAGCCTCGGCGGCAGCGCGAGCCCGCTGCGCCGCGCCAGCTCCTGCTGGAGCGCCTCCGAGGAGACGGCCCGGTCCGGCAGCACGCTGCCGACGGCGGTTATCCCGGCGCGCGGGACATCGGACGACGACTGAAGGAACATGCCCCCACCCTGGCAAGCGGCCACCCCCCGAACCTGAGTACGCATGCTCAACCGCCCCCCGCCACACCCCCATCCCGCCTGAGTAGCCGCCCCCGACCACGCGCTTCCAAGGCCGCGACGACAACCCCAGCCGCCCCTCCCGAGACGGGGCCCGGCCATTCCAGCGCCGCCGGCGTTTCAGGCCCGGGGTCTGCGGCGCAGCCACGGCTCCGCCGGGCACCCGGCCGGGCCGCGCCTGGCCGCGCGCACCAAGTCCGCTGCAACGGCGCACTGTTGGCCGCGGCCGGTTCCCCGTACCGTTCCCCCGGCGGAGCCACCGGCGGGCCGCCCACCGCACGGCCCGCCACGCAATCCGGGCTCCGCCGTGTCCGCGTGTCCGCCGCGTCCCCACGCAGACGGTCCTCGGGAGGTCGATCGAGCAGTGCAGCGCAGTGCAGGCGCAGGGCAACGCAGCGGCAGCGCAGCGCAACCGCCCGGCGCCCGCGGAGCACACGCCGTTCTCCCGCTGTACCGCGCGGCGTCACGGTCTGATCCCCGGCCGGTACCCCGGACCCGCTGTCCTTGGGGCGCCCCTCGACACCCCCTCACCCCGCAGAGGTCGTCATCCATGGCTGAACTCAACCGCCGCCGGTTCCTGCAGATAGCCGGCGGCAGCGCCGCCGCGGCGATGCTGAACGAGAGCATCGCGCGGGCGGCCGCCATCCCCGCCCAGGTCACCACCGGCACCATCCAGGACGTGGAGCACATCGTCGTCCTGATGCAGGAGAACCGGTCCTTCGACCAGTACTTCGGCACGATGAAGGGCGTCCGCGGCTTCGGCGACCCGCGCCCGGTGCTCCAGGACAACGGGAAGTCCGTCTTCTACCAGTCCAACGGGACGAAGGACATCCTCCCCTTCAACCCGCAGGTGAACGACCTCGGGATGCAGTTCGTCGAGGGCCTGAACCACGACTGGGCCGGCGGCCACCAGGCCTACAACAACGGCAAGTACGACAAGTGGGTGCCGGCCAAGACGGCCACGACGATGGCGTACATGACCCGGAACGACATCCCGTTCCACTACGCCCTCGCCGACGCCTTCACGGTCTGCGACGCCTACCACTGCTCCTTCATCGGCGCGACCGACCCCAACCGCTACTACATGTGGACGGGCCACACCGGAAACGACGGCACCGGCGGCGGCCCCGTCCTCGGCAACCAGGAGGCCGGCTACGGCTGGAAGACCTACCCCGAGCGCCTGGAGGCGGCCGGGATCTCCTGGAAGGTCTACCAGGACATCGGCGACGGCCTGAACGCCGCCGGCTCCTGGGGCTGGATCGGCGACGCGTTCCGCGGCAACTACGGCGACAACTCCCTGCTGTACTTCAACAGCTACCGCAATGCCCAGCCCGGCGACCCGCTGTACGAGAAGGCCCGTACGGGCACCAACGCCAAGGCGGGCGAGGGCTACTTCGACCGGCTGCGCGCCGACGTCGTCAACGGCACGCTCCCGCAGGTGTCCTGGATCGCCGCGCCCGAGGCGTTCAGCGAGCACCCGAACTGGCCGGTCAACTTCGGCGCCTGGTACATCTCGCAGGTCCTGGACGCCCTGACAGCGAACCCGGCGGTGTGGGCGAAGACGGCGTTCTTCATCACCTACGACGAGAACGACGGCTTCTTCGACCACGTCGTGCCCCCGTACCCGCCGGCGTCCTCCGCCTGGGGCCTGTCCACGGCGGACGTGACGCGCGACCTCTACGCCGGGGGCGGCGGCTACACGGCCGGTCCCTACGGCCTCGGCCCGCGCGTGCCGATGATCGTGGTCTCGCCGTGGAGCAAGGGCGGCTACGTCTGCTCCGAGACCTTCGACCACACCTCGGTGATCCGGTTCATGGAGAAGCGGTTCGGGGTGCAGGAGCCCAACATCTCGCCGTGGCGCCGCGCGGTCTGCGGCGACCTGACCTCGGCCTTCGACTTCACCCGGGCCGACGCGACGCCCGCGTCCCTGCCCTCCACGGCCGGCTACCTCCCGCCGGACCACAACGCCCACCCCTCCTACCACCCGGTCCCGCCGGCCACGGGCACCCTGCCGAAGCAGGAGGCCGGCTCCAAGCCGGCCCGCGCGCTGGGCTACGCCCCGTACGTGGACGGCAGGGCCACCGTCTCCACGGGCAAGTTCACCCTGACCTTCTCCTCCGGGCCGACCCTGGGCGCGCACTTCCACAGCACCTCGGGCAACCGCACGGACGGCCCGTGGCCCTACACGGTCGAGGCGGGCAAGACGCTCTCGGACACCTGGTCGACGAGCAGCTCCACCGGCAACCGGATCGACCTGACGGTCTGGGGACCGAACGGCTTCCTGCGCACCTGGAAGGGCCCCGCGAAGAAGGCCGGCCCCGAGGTCACGGCCCGCCACGACGCCGCCACCGGCAACCTGCTGCTGACGCTGGCGAACTCCGGCTCCACCGCGGTCAACCTGACGGTGACCAACGCCTACGGGGGCGCCTCCCAGACCCTCCGCGTCGCCGCGGGCGCCACCGCCTCGCACACGGTGGACCTGAGCGCCTCGTCCCGCTGGTACGACGTCAAGGTCGTCTCCGACCTCGACAGCACCTTCCTGCGCCGCTTCGCCGGCCACGTCGAAACGGGCGCCCCGAGCCTCTCGGACCCGGCCCTCAGGACCGTCTGACCCGTTCGGGTGAATGCGGCTGCCGCCTGCACGGCGCCCGCGCGGTCGACGCACGCGTCGGCTTCGCGGGCGCGGGGCCCGGCAGTTGCGGGTCGTGGCGGACTTCGGGGGCACCGCGTGCGCGGTGGTGTGACGCCGGGGCGGTGTGGGGGCGGGTGCGGTGGGCAGAACGTACGGCGGCGGCTCCGGCGGCGGCTCCGGCGGCGCCACCGGCCCGCCGTGTCCGCCGCACCACCCGCACCGCCCGCACCGCGACCCCGCCACCCGTCACGAGGGAGACCGCATGGCCATCGCCCACCGCAGGATCGGCACCGGACCCGTCCGCGCCATCGTGCTGCACGACTGGTTCGGGACCTCCGCCAACTGGGGCTCCGTGCTGGACCACCTGGACCCGCAGGGGTTCTCGTACGCCTTCCTCGACTACCGCGGCTACGGCGACCGCCGGGACGTCGAGGGCCGCTACACCGTCCCCGAGATCGCCGACGACGTCCTCGCCCTCGCCGACGAGCTCGGCTGGGACGCCTTCTCGCTCATCGGCCACTCCATGGGCGGCAAGGCCATCCAGCAGGTCCTGGTCCGAGCCCCCGAGCGGGTCGAGAAGCTGATCGGCATCAATCCGGTCCCGGCCGCCCCGTACGAGATGGACGACGCCACCCACGCGCTCTTCCGCGGCGCGGCCCACAGCCCGGAGAACCGGCGCACCATCCTCGACCTCGTCACCGGCCACCGCGCGAGCGGCCACTGGCTGAACCGCATGGTCGGGCACTCCCTCGCCGTCTCCCGCCCCGAGGCCTTCGGCGCGTACCTGGAGAGCTGGCAGCCGCTGGACCTGTCCGCCGCCGTCAAGGGCAGCACCGTCCCGGTGCTGGTCCTCGTCGGGGAGTACGACCTCGCGCTCACCCCGGAGGTGATGCGCGCCACCTGGCAGGTGTCGTACCCGAACTGCCGGGTCCACCCGCTGCCCGGCGCCGGCCACTACCCGCCGCACGAGGTGCCCGTGGCCTTCGTCACAGCGGTCGAGGACTTCCTGCGCAGCTGACCGGCGGCTGCGCCGCCCGGAAACGCCTGTAGGGCACGAGGAAGACCTCGCGCCCTACAGGACCCACAGGGTGAGTGACGGGACTCGAACCCGCGGCCACCTGGACCACAACCAGGTGCTCTACCAGCTGAGCTACACCCACCACGACGGGCGGCGGACCGCCCGTTCGATGTGCATGCACAGCATAGCCGATCAGCGGGGTGGTCCCGCGCCGCGCCGTCTCACGCGGTGAGGGCGACGGCCTCCCGCCCGGTGCGCCCGGCGGCGTGCGCGACCGCGGCCGCCGCGAGCGCCTTCACGATCGGGTGCGGGCGGGTCCCGTCGCCGTGCAGCTCCGGCTGGAACAGCGTGGCCAGGAAGAACGGGTGGCCCGGCAGCTCCGCGACCCGGACCTGCCCGTCCTCGTCGTGCCCCGTCAGCCGCAGCCCGTGGGCGGTCAGCGTCGGCAGGTGCCGGGGGTCGGGGCCGTAGTTGCAGTGGTAGCGCTCCATGCTCCGCTCGGCCCCGAGCACGGACTCGGCCAGCGTGCCGGGCTCCACCCGTACGAGGCCCTCGTGCCCGACGAGCGAGCAGGCGAGCGGCGCGATCAGCAGGTCCTCGCCGTCGGGGTCGTTCTCGGCGTGGGCGGCCCCGGTCAGCCCGCACACCGAGCGGGCGTACTCCAGCAGGGTGTGCTGGAACCCGCCGCAGGTCCCGAGGAAGGGGATGCCCTCCTCGCGGGCGACGCGGATCGCGGCCAGCGCCCCGGCCTCGCTGGCGTACGGGCTGCCCGGCAGCACCCACACCGCGTCGAAGCGGGCCAGCACCCCGGAGGCCGCCTCCGCCTCGGCGTCGGCCGTGGGGATCCAGTACGCGTCGAGGACGAGCCCGTCGCGGTCGGCCAGCGCGTCGAAGAGCACCGGGATCCGGACGTGGGAGGTCACGTGCGGGGAGCGGTCGCCGACGAGGGCGATCCGGGCGACGGGGGAGGCGGGCGTGAGCGGGTCGGTGTTCGCTGTCGTCATGCGGATCATCCTGGGGGCGCCCCCGCCTTCAGCGCCAACGATTGTTCCTGCACCTGCGATAAGCGAGGCTGATGACCATGGATCCGCACCTCCTGCGCACCTTCGTCACCGTCGCCCGGCTGTCCTCGTTCTCCGCCGCCGCCCGCGAGCTCGGCTACACCCAGTCCGCAGTCTCCCAGCACATCGCCGCCCTCGAGGGCGATCTGCGCACCGAGCTGCTCACCCGCCGCCCCGTGGAGCCCACCCCGGCCGGGGTGCGGCTGCTGGAGCACGCAGGGCCGCTGCTGCTGCGGCTCGACGCGGCCCGCGCCGACGTGCTGCGGCTGGCCGCCGCGCCGCCGGGGCGGGTCACCCTGGCCGCGTCTGCGCTCGCCGTCGGGCCCCGGCTGCTCGCGGCGCTGCCGGCCACCGGGGTCGAGCTGCGGGTACTGCCGCGCGGCGAGGTGCCGGCCGCCGTCGCCACCGGCGGCTGCGACCTCGGGCTCGTCGACGGCCTCGCCGCCGTCAGCGACCCGCTCCGGTTGCCCGACGTGGCCCCGCTGACCGTCACCGGCATCGGCGAGGAGGAGCTGGCCGTCCTGCTCCCGGGCGGCCACCCCTTCGCCGGTCGGCCCTCGGTCCGGCTGGACGACCTCGCCGACGCGCGCTGGCTCGACGCCCCGGACGCCGGCCTCACCCCCGCCGCCGTCCGCACCACCCCCGCCCTTCGCTACGAGGGCACCGACCTGCACGCCCTGTGCGCCCTCGCCGCCGCCGGGCACGGCCTGGCCCTGCTGCCCCGCCGGATCGCCGAGGCCGCCGGCGCGGGGGCGGCCGTACCGCTGGCCGACCCGCGCCTGGTGCACCGTACGGAACTCCTCCTCCCCGGCGCCCCCACGGGCGCGGCCGCCGCGCTCGCCGCCCGCCTCACCTCCGCGTCAGCCCCGTAGCGGAGGCGGCTCCCCCGGACGGGGGAGCGCCGGTGACCACCACGGACCGACGACCTGAGGCGCCCCGCCGCCGAAGGTGGTCCCATGACCGATACGACGATGCGCCCGGTGCCCCGCTGGGCCGAACGGGTCGCCCGCGCGATCCCGCTGCTGATGCTCCCGGTGTGCCTGTGGCGGCTGCCGTTCGCCTTCCACTTCCCGATGGGGCTGCAGTCCGACGGGTTCGTCCCGGACTCCCTCTGGCTGTCCGTGCCGTACGTCTTCGGGCTCAGCATCCTCTCGGAGCTCGCCGCGCTGTCCTGCTTCGCCCTGGTACGCGGCTGGGGCGAGGTGGTGCCGCGCTGGGTCCCGCTGGCCGGCGGCCGCCCCGTCCGCCCGGCGGCCGTGCTCGTCCCGGCGGTCCTCGCCTCCCTGGGAGCCCTGGCCCTGCTCGCCGACTGGGTCCTCTCCGGCTTCGGCCTCGCGGGCGTGGCCGGACCGCGCTTCGCCAACGGGTGGTGGGCGCTGCTCGCCGCCGTGACCAGCGGCCTGTTCGTCCTGTGGGGCCCGCTGCTGACCGCCCTGACCTGGCAGTACTACGCGCGGCGCTGCCGCACCTGAACCGTCGTGGTCCCGCGGCGGGCTGCCGCGGGGCTCCGCGGCCGACACCCCTCGCGCCCGGCCGTCCGCGGCGGGAGGATCACCGCATGGACCTCGCACCCGAACCCTTCACCTGTGCCGACCACGCCGCCCGGATGGCCGCCGCCCTGCAGGCCGCGGCCGAGGCCGGGCTCGACGGGGTGCTCGTCGCGCCCGGGCCGGACCTCGTCCACCTCACCGGATACCGGCCGCCCGCCGAGACCGAGCGGCTGACCCTGCTCGTCCTCGCCGCCGACCGGGACCCCGTCCTCGTCGTGCCCGCGCTCGAGGCCGCCGACGCCGCCGCGGCCCCGGGCGCGGCCGCGCTGGGCCTGCGTGACTGGGCCGACGGGAAGGACCCGTACCGGATCGCCGCCGAGCACCTCCCGGCCGGCGGCCGCTTCGCCGTCAGCGACAACGCCTGGGCCCTCCATCTGCTCCGCCTCCGGCGGGAGTTGCCCGGGATCTCGTACACCCCGCTGACCGACGCCCTGCCCATGCTGCGCGCCGTCAAGGACCCGCGCGAGCTGGAGCGCCTCGCGGCGGCCGGCGCGGCCGCGGACGCCGCCTACGCCCGGATCCTCGACCTGCCCTTCGCCGGCCGGCGCGAGCGCGAGGTCGCCGCGGACCTGGCGGAACTGCTGCGCGAACACGGCCATTCCCGGGTCGACTTCACCGTCGTCGGCTCCGGCCCCAACGGCGCCGATCCGCACCACGAGGCCGGCGAACGGGTCATCGCCCGCGGCGACATGGTCGTCCTGGACTTCGGCGGCCTCAAGCACGGCTACGGCTCCGACATCTCCCGCACCGTGCACGTCGGCGAGCCCACCGCCGAGGAGCAGCGCGTCCACGACGTCGTCCGCGAGGCCCAGCGGGCGGCCTCGGCCGCGGTCCGCCCCGGGATCGCCTGCCAGGACGTGGACCGCGCGGCCCGCGCCGTGATCACCGAGGCCGGGTACGGCGACCGGTTCGTCCACCGCACCGGCCACGGCATCGGCGTCACCACCCACGAGCCGCCGTACATGGTCGAGGGCGAGGAGCAGCCGTTGGTGCCCGGGATGTGCTTCTCCGTGGAGCCGGGCATCTACCTGCCCGGCCGCTTTGGCGTGCGCATCGAGGACATCGTCACCGTGACCGAGGACGGCGGCCGCAGCCTCAACAACGCTCCGCGCGAGCTGGCGGTGGTCGAGTAGCCGCGGCCGCCGTCGCCCGTCCCGGGGCTACGGCGCCAGCAGCACCGGCGTCCGCGCCGGGACGTGGAGCCGGCCGTCCGGGCCCGGGTGCTCCACCGGCTCCCAGGAGGCCAGCACCCGTACGCCGTTGCGGCCCAGCGCGATGGTCGCGGGCCCGTCGGAGAGGTTCAGCACCACCCGTACGTCGCCGCGCCGGAAGGTCAGCCAGCGCCGCTCCTCGTCGTACGCCACGCGCACCGCGGCCAGGTCCGGGTCGCGCAGGTCCGGGTGGCTGCGCCGGAGCCCGACCAGGGTGCGGTACCAGGCCAGCAGGCGGGCGTGCGGGTCGCGCTCCGGCTCGGTCCAGTCCAGGCAGGACCGGTCCCGCGTGGCCGGGTCCTGCGGGTCCGGGATCTCCTCGGCCTGCCACCCGTGGGCCGCGAACTCCCGCCTGCGGCCCGTGCGGACCGCCTCCGCGAGCCCCGGGTCGGGGTGGTCGGTGAAGTACTGCCAGGGCGTGCCGGCCCCCCACTCCTCGCCCATGAACAGCATCGGCACGAACGGCCCGGTCAGCACCGCGGCCGCCGCGCACGCCAGCAGCCCGGGCGCGAGGGAGGCGGAGAGCCGGTCGCCGAGCGCCCGGTTGCCGATCTGGTCATGGGTCTGGCCGTAGCCGAGGAACCGGTGGGCGGGCGTGCGGCGCCGGTCCACGGGCCGGCCGTGGGTGCGGCCCCGGAAGGAGGACCAGGTGCCGTCGTGGAAGAAGGCCCGCGTCAGGGTCTTGGCCAGGGCGGCGAGCGGGGCCTCGGCGAAATCGGCGTAGTAGCCCTGGGACTCGCCGGTCAGGGCAGCGTGCAGGGCGTGGTGGAAGTCGTCGTTCCACTGGGCGTGCAGGCCCTGCCCGCCCGCGGCGCGCGGGGTCGTCGTCCCCGGGTCGCACCGGTCCGACTCGGCGATCAGGAACAGCGGGCGGCCGGACTCGGCGGCCAGCGCGTCCACCGCCGCCGACAGCTCCTCCAGGAAGGTCAGCGCCCGCTCGTCGGCCAGCGCGTGCACCGCATCGAGGCGCAGCCCGTCGATCCGGTAGTCGCGCAGCCAGGCGAGGGCGCTGCCCACGAGGTACGCGCGCACCTCGTCCGAGCCGGGGGCGTCCAGGTTCACCGCCGCGCCCCACGGGGTGTGGTGGGTGTCGGTGAAGTACGGGCCGAAGGCCGGCAGGTGGTTGCCCCAGGGGCCGAGGTGGTTGTGGACCACGTCCAGCACCACCCCCAGGCCCGCGGCGTGGGCGGCCTCCACGAACCGGGCGAGCCCGCCGGGGCCGCCGTACGGCTCGTGCACCGCCCACGGCGCGACGCCGTCGTACCCCCAGCCGTGCCGGCCGGGGAACGGGCAGACCGGCATCAGCTCCACGTGCGTGACCCCGAGCGAGACCAGGTGCGGCAGGCGGGCCGCGGCCGCGTCGAAGGTGCCCTCCGCGGTGAAGGTCCCGACGTGCAGCTCGTACAGGACCGCGTCCTGCAGCGGCACGCCGGGCGGGGGCGAGGGCGAGGCCGGCACCGTCGACTCCATGTCCACCACCGCCGAGAGCCCGGCCGGACCGTCCGGGAGCCGCCGGCCGCGCGGATCGGGCCGTACGGCCGGGTCGTCGCCCAGCCGGAAGCCGTAGCGGTCCCCGTCCGCGGCCGGGGCCTCGACGACCCACCAGCCCCCGCGGTCCGGATCGCGCGCCATCTCGTACGCGGTGTCGCCGAGCCGCAGCGCGACCCGGTCCGTCAGCGGTGCCCACACCTCGAACTGCACGGACGGTCCCCTCGTCAGCGGTGCTACCGGAACGTGTGCCTGGCCATGTGCTGCACCCCATCATCGCGCGATGGCCGGACCCGTTCTGGACACTCCGCCCCCGACGGGCCGACAATCACCCTGTGACGTCGAGTTTCAAGTTCTCCGCCTACCCCGTTCCCCGTCTCTCCGACGCCGAGCGGGACCGGGTGCTGGACCAGCTCCGCGAGGGTGCGGCCCTGGGCAAGATGTCCCATGACACCTTCGTGCGCCGGATGGAACTCGCCCTCGCCGCCCGCCGCTCCGAGGAACTCGCCGTCCTCACCGCCGATCTGGTCGAGCCGGAGCCCCAAGGGCGTTGGACCGGCCGCCTGTTCGGCTGGGTGGGCCGGGTCTCGGCCGTCTCCGCGGGTGTCCGGCGCGCCTGGACCCTGGAACGGCTCCCGAAGCTGCTGCTGCCGCACCCCGACGGCTCGGCCCTGCGGATCGGCCGCGACCCGGGCAACAGGCTCCGGCTCACCGACGAAACGGTCTCCCGGGTCCACGCCGAGCTCGTCATGCGGGACGGGAACTGGGTCCTGACCGACCTCGGCTCCTCCAACGGCACCACGGTCAACGGCCGCCGGGTGACCGGCTCGATCGTCGTCCGCGCCGGCGACCAAGTCGGCTTCGGCCGCACGGTCTTCCGCCTGTCGGCGCACTGACGCACCCGCACCCGCACGTGGGCGCCGGGGCCGGGACTCACCGGGCCCGCCGATCCGCATGCGGGGTCACCACCGGGATCACCGCAAAGCCAGGCAGTACGCATAGGCCCCTATGAACAGAAGCGCCAGGGAGAGCGTGATGTGGGCCAGCGCCACCGTGCCGGGGAGGAGCACCTTCCTCACGCGGTTGATCCCCGGACGGCCCTTTGCCTTCACCGCGATGCCCGGCGCGGCGAATGCCGCGGCGAAGGTGTGTCCGGCGATCCGTCCCAGTGCGATCGCGGCAAGTGCGGTGAAGACCGAGGCGAGAGCGTTCCCGCCCATGACCCCGACGTCGTACATCGTCTTCGACACCGCGTCGGCGAATTTCATTCCGGCTCCCGTCTTCTCGACGAGTTCGGATTGGACGAAGAGGGCACTCCTCAAGCTCAGTACGAGGCACACCACCGAAGCGACTTCTGCCGCCAGGGCACAGGCGGACAGTACGACAGCTTGTTTGACCTTCGGAGGGAGCGGACCCTTGTGGGCCTTCGCTTGGATCGGCGGCCGAGGAGGTACACGCTGAGGCTGCTGCACAGGCGGCCGGGGTGCATGTTCGTGTGGCGGCGAAGCAACGGTGCCGACGACGACGTGCGGCCTACCCGCTGGTTTGGCTGTGATCTCCGCGTCGACCTGGAGCGTGGTCTCACCCACGGGGCCCTTCAGGGCGATGCCTGCGCTCAGCTGCCCCGCTGGGGACGTGTCGAGCGAGACGTCCAGGCCGTCTGCCGTCTTCTCCACCCTGATGCGGTCGTCCTCGGGGGAGGCCTCGCAGTGCCTCGCCAGGGCAGGGCCCAGCAAGCGCACCTCTGTGTGGGGCGGAGGCGATCCCTCGGCCAGGCTGCCGAAGTCCAGCGCGGCCGGCTGGGGGCTGATTGCGACCTCGCGCAGGGCGGCGGCGGCTTCGTCGGCGACCCACTGGATTTCCGTGTTCACCATTTCCACAAGTGCCTGATGCGCACCCACCGCGTTCTCCAGGTCCGTACTCGTCATGCGGAAGCGGAGTTCCGAGATCGCCCCCCGCCGCGTGAAGACGTTCGGGCTGGAAATGGCTTCCTGGAGGTCCGGCGGCAGTTTGGCCGGCTTGATCCTCTTCCGGCCGCTGTGCGCCACGTACAGGTCGCCCTGGAGGTTGATGGTGCGGCTGGGCGTCTGACGCGGATTCTCCTGTCGAACCCGCTCGTAGACGTAGTCGTAGAGCTCGTTGAGTGACACCAGGCCGTCCTCGTCGCGGTCCGCCTCGCCCGTGGTGAGGCCGTTGACCAACGCGCCGGTGAAGACGGAGGGCCGCGGACTGTCGAACTGATCGCTCAAGTGGTTGCCCTCGAACGCGTACTCCATGGAGTTGGAGGCGGTGATCACCGCCCAGCCGCGGCCGCCACCGAGTTTGTCCGGCGAGAAGGCTTCGAGCACATGGACGTCCTCGCCCGCCCGCATGCTCATCCCCTGCGAGAAGGCACCCCCGTAGCAGCAGTCGAGGAAGAGCACGATGCTCTGCGCCCGACTGGAGGAGATGCGGTCGCGGACGAAATCCGCCGACACCGCCGTGGACGGCTTGCCCGGCACCGTGTCGGTCCCCGCGAAGAAGAGCTGCCCCGACTCGCTCTTCAGCCCGTGGCACGAGAAGTGCACGATGAGGGCGTCGCCGGGCCGCCGCTCGTCGAAGAAGTCGTCGAGTTTCCTGGCGATCACCCACGAGGGCTCGTTCCGGGCCACCTGGACGTCGAAATCGCCGATCTTCGGATTGGAGAGGACGGTGGCCAGCGCCAGGGCATCGGCCGCCGGCGACACCAACTTCTTGAGCCCCGGGTTCTCGTAGTCGTCGTTCGCGATGATCAGGGCATGGCGTGAGTCGTTCATGAGGCGGCCCCGTGCGTGGAATGCCGGTTGCCGAAGATCTCGATCGACTGGTTCACCTGGTCCGTGGACGCCTCGGAGATCTCCAGTACGTCGCCGTCCATCTCCAACCGGATCGTCGGGCGGCTCCGGCTGCGCCGCCACCAGTCGACGACGGCGTGGAGTACTTCCTTGAGGATCGCGACGGACGATCCGAGGTCGACGAGCAGGGCCCCGGCCTCGAAGGCCACCCCCCGCGCACCGGCGGGGTCATCGCCGCGCCGCACAGTGGTTACTTCGTCAACTTCCAATTGGAGCAAATCGTGCCGCAGGAGGCCGGCCAGCCTTTCCAGGTGCTCGGCTTCCGCTCCGTCTTCGGAAACGAATATCTGCAGCGAATTCACCGGCTCACCCCTCTCGGGGAAGGGGATCGGCGCTGGTAACTCCCAGTGTGGTCCCGCCCCTGGGCCACTGGCAACCATCGGCCGACCGCAGGTGATGATGGGGGTATGGATCACCTGCCAGTTGTGCGTCGGGCGCGGCCCGAGGACCTGCCGCGGCTCGTCGAGCTCATCCACGAGCACGTGGCGTACGAGAGGGCCGCGCCGCGGCCGGCGGATCTCGGGGAGCGGCTCGGGCCGCAGCTGTTCGCCGAAGGGGCGCGGCTGTGGGTGCTGCTGGCCGAGGGGCCGGACGGGGCGGTCGCCGGGTACGCCGCCTGCTCGGCCGAGTTCGCGTTCTGGGACGCCCGCCACTACCTCCACATGGACTGCCTCTACCTCGCCGAGGGCGCCCGCGGCCACGGACTCGGCGCCGCCCTGATGGAGGGCGTGGCCGCGCTCGCCCGCGAGCTCGGCATGGAGCAGGTCCAGTGGCAGACGCCCGACTGGAACGAGGGCGCGATCCGCTTCTACGACCGGATCGGGGCCGCCGGCCTGCCCAAGCGCCGGTACGCGCTGGCCGTGCGGCCTGCCGCGGCCGCCGCTACGGATTGAGCGGTCCGACCGCGAGCAGCCTCTCGTACGCGGCGAGGACCGTGCGGGACTGGTGCTCGACCTGGGTGGCCACCGGCACCCACCGGGCCTGGAACCGGGCCGCGAACTCCGTGCACCAGCCGGTGACGAGGCGGTCCAGACCCGGTGCGGCCGGATGGTCCTGCCCGCGCAGTACGCGCAGCAGCATCGCCGCGGCGCGCAGCGACAGCCGCCGCCCGAAGGCGTCGATGCTGGCGATGCGCGCCGCGGTGGCCTCGGCGGGGGCGCCGGGGCCGGTCCACTCGGCGGTGATCTGCGGGATCAGGCCGAGCGTCCAGTCGACGGCGCGCAGCAGCGGGGCGTCCGCCGGGCCCGCCTCCGCCGTGAAGGCGTCCGCCGGTGCGCCGCCGGCCACCTCCCGCCGCACGGCGGCGACGAGCGCTGCGTCCGCGGCGAGCCGGGCGGCCAGGAGCCGCAGCGCGCCCCGCGGGTCCGGGTGCGGGGCGGGGTCGTCCACCAGGTCGGAGGCCCACATGGGGACTTCGACGATGGCGGTGGTGCCGGCGTAGCGGTGGGTGCGGCACCAGGTGCTGAGCCGGGTGTCCTCCGGGTGGAAGGCCCCCGGCGCACCCGTCGCCGCCTCCTGCTCCGGCATCACGAAGATGCCCGGGCCGGGGGAGGGCCAGCCGGCCGCGTCCGAGGCCCCGGTCTCCACCGGGATGCGCAGCTCGGCGGCCGACTTGGCGAAGGGTTCGGCGAGGCCCGGTATGTCCCGGGTGAGCTGCACCCAGGACCCGCCGAGGTCGGTGCCGTGCAGGGAGACCTGGAGCACCGGGCGCAGCTCGTCGATGAGGGCGGTCAGCGCGAGCGTCTCGGGCGGCAGCCGGTCCGGGGGCAGTAAAGACGGCGCCCACTCGGGCTGTTCGGGGCCGGGCGGGCGGTAGAAGTTGCGGTGGTAGTCGAGCAGCGAGTGCGGGCGCGGGGTGCGGTGCAGGGCCGCCCCGTCGGGGTCGGCGCACAGCAGGAAGTGCCAGCCGCAGCCGGCGCGCGGCGCCCCGCCCTGCACGATGCGGCGGGCCAGGGTCAGCGCGGTGGCACCGCCGACGGGTTCGTTGGCGTGGGCTCCGGCGACGACGAGCACACCGCGGCCCTGGGGTTCGGCGCCGCCGGGGTCGACGGAGAGCAGCCAGAGCGGCTCCCCGGCCCGGGAGCTGCCGGCCCGGCGCAGGCGCGCCAGGTGCGGGTGCTCGTCCGCGAGGGCGCGGGCGGCGAGCGCGAGTTCGCGCGGTGTGGGGTAGCGCATGTCACGGAGGAGGGTCACGTCTGATGCAATGCCCGCCGCGCACGCCCCCTACTGCTCCGCACGCCCCGCACTTCCCGGAATCCGCTGACGGAGGGGGTGGTCGTGGCCAAAGTCGTTACTGGGGGTGGCGGGGCTGGGTGACCGGGGGCCGAGGCCGTCGGCCCGACGCGGGGACCCGCGGTCCTCCCCGGCCCGGTGCGCGTCTTCCCTCCCTGCCCCTTCCCGCTGTGCCGGATATGCGGCTCCGCCGGGTGGCCGGGGCTCCGCCCGCCCCCCTCCGCCCGCACGCAGGCGGGACTGGCACCCCGGGCGCTCCGCGCCGGGTGCGCTCCAGCGCCGCGCGGGCCGGTTGTGGTGCTGCGTTCCGGGGCCCGTTCGGCTCGGGTGGCGGTGGGGCTCAGGGGCCCCCGGTGCTTTGCGCCGGGTGCGCTCCAGCGTGGGGGTGCTGCGTTCCGGGGCCCGTTCGGCTCACTTGGCGGTGGGCTGAGGGGCCCCGGGTGTGTTGCGTCACGTGCGGCTCTGGCGTCGTGCGGGGCGGCTGGTGCAGCGTCCCGGGGCGCTGGTGGGCGGGGGTCAGGGCTCGGCGGGGGTGAGGGCTGCTACCGGCCAGGTCGACAGGAGGTCCGCGAGGGGGGCCTCGCCCTCGTACACGGTTGACGGGGCCGGCAGCAGGGGGGCCCACCGGCCCGGGGGCAGGGGCAGCACCGTGTCCCGCCAGCCGCCCGACCGGGCCAGCCGGAGCGAGAGGCGGGTGGCCCCCGCGACCAGGCCGCCCGGGCGGGCGAACGCCAGGCAGTGGCCGGCCGCCGGCCCCCGCGCCGCCAGCGCCGCGTACCCGCGGAACAGCAGGGGCCGGTCCCGGCGCAGCCGCAGCAGGGCCGCCGTCAGCGCGAGCTTCTCCTGCGCCACCCCCGCCGGCGCCGCCCCCGCGTCCAGCCGGGCCAGGGCCTCGTACGGGAAGCGGGCCGGGCGCCGGTTGTCCGGGTCCACCAGCGCCCGGTACTCGGTCTCCGCCCCCTGGTACACCTCCGGGACGCCCGGCATCGCCAGGTGCAGCAGGGCCATCCCCAGCACGTTGGCCCGGGCCGCCTGCGCCACCTCGGCCGGCAGCTCCCCCGACGGCGGGACGTGTTCCGCGACCGCGGCCTCGTACGCCGCGTCCTGCTCCGTCCAGCTGGTCCGCAGCGCCGCCTCCCGGACCGCCTTCAGCAGCGCCTCCCCGATCCGCCCGTCGCGGTCCGGCACGTCGTCCCCGAGCCCGAACGCCGTCTGCCGCGCCACCCAGGCCAGCTGCGGGTCCGCCCCGGCGGGCTGCTGCCGCGCCCCGTCCATCAGGGACGGCGCCTGCGACAGCGCCGCGATGCGGGCGCGGACGTCCGCGCTGCGCTTGGTGTCGTGCGTGGTGAGCACCGTCCCGGTGCCGGGCCAGTCCCGCTCCAGCGCCGCGCAGTACGCGTGGAACTCCTCCGGGGCCACCGCCGGGCACCCCGGGTCCCCGCCCACCTCGGTGGCCGACAGCAGCGGCGCGTACCGGTAGAAGGCGCGGTCCTCCAGCGACTTGGCGCGCAGCGCCGCCGACGTCTGCGCGAAGCGCGCCGCGAAGGCCGGATCCCCGCGCACCAGGTCCCGTACGCCCTCCACCGCCTCCGCACCGGCCCGCCGGGCCGCCTCCGCCAGGGCCTGCGGGTCCGGCCCGCCGTCGCCCGGGTACGGCCGGTACACCGGATAGGCGATCAGCAGCTCCCGCACCGCCGGGGCGAGCCGCGGGCCGGCCGCCCGCTCCAGGCGGCCCAGTTCGGCGGCCAGGTCGCCGGTCAGCACCTCCTCGGCGCAGGCCCGGGCGGTGCTCGGCCAGTCGTCCGGCAGGCCGGTGGACTCCCGGTAGCGGCGGGCCAGTTCGGCGGCGCCCGCCGGGTCGGTGAAGACCCCGTCCACCTGCCGCAGCGCGTCGTACCCGGTGGTCCCGGCCACCGGCCAGTGCGACGGCAGCCGCTCCCGCCGGGCCAGGATCTTCTCGACCACCACCCAGCAGGCGTCCCCCACGGCCGCCCGCAGCCGCCGCAGGTAGCCCTCCGGGTCCGCGAGCCCGTCGACGTGGTCGATCCGCAGCCCGGCGGCCACCCCGTCGCGCACCAGCTCCAGCACCTTCGCGTGCGTGGCCGCGAACACCCCGGGGTCCTCCACCCGGACCCCGATCAGGTGCGCGATGGTGAAGAAGCGGCGGTAGTTGAGCTCGGTGCGGGCCAGGCGCCACCAGGCCGGCCGGTACCACTGCGCGGCGAGCAGCTCCGGCAGGGCCAGCCCCGCGGTGCCCGCGCGCAGCGGGAACTCCCACCCGCCGTGGCGCAGCACGTCCCCGTCGACCGTGCACTGCGCCGGGTCCAGCGGCTCGGCGAGCACCGGCAGCAGCAGCCGCCCGCCGCCCGCCTCCCAGTCGATGTCGAACCAGCGTGCGTATGGCGAGTGCGGCCCCTCCCGCAGCACCTCCCACAGCGGCCGGTTCAGCCGCAGCGGGGACGGCACCGCCATGTGGTTCGGCACGATGTCCAGCACCAGCCCGAGCCCGCGGGCCCGGGCGGCGGCGGCCAGCGACCGCAGTCCGGCCTCGCCGCCCAGCTCGGCCCGGACCCGGGTGTGGTCGGTGACGTCGTAGCCGTGGTCCGAGCCGGGCACCGCCTCCAGCACGGGCGACAGGTGCAGGTGCGACACGCCGAGCGCGGCCAGGTGCGGCAGGGCCCGCTCGGCCTCGGCGAACGGGAACTGCGGGCCCAGCTGGAGGCGGTACGTCGAGGTCGGGGTCGTGGGGCGCGTCGGGGCGGGTGTCGGGGTCGGGGCGGAGGGGCGCGTCGAGGTGGGTGTCGCGGGAGTGACAGCTGTCAGAACATCGGATTCCGTTGTGAAGTGCGTATGACGCCGGCTCATGAGAACGTACGTACCCACCTTGCCCGATTCCGTGCCATGACCCAATGCATCCGGGTGACTGCACTGCGTTAGCGTTGATCGAGTGGTTGGAACCGTCAGCACCTATCGACACGTCATCGCCCTGACCGGGCCCCTACTCCCGCTCTACTCGTTCCTCGCCCGACTGCCCGTCGCGATGTCCCAGTTCGGGAGCGTGCTGCTGGTGGCCGAGACCAGCGGCTCGCTCGCCACCGCCGGCATCGTCGGCGGCACCCTGTCCGCCGGGCAGGTCCTCTGCGGGCCGGTGCTGGGCCGCCTCGCCGACCGGCGCGGGCAGCGGCCCGTGGTCCTGGCGGCCGCCGCGGTCAACGCCGTGGCCACCGCCGCGCTCGTCGCGGGCGCCCTCGGGGGCCTGCCGACCGCGCCGCTCGCCGCGCTCGGGGCCGTCACCGGCGCCTCCGTCCCGCTGATCGGGCCCCTGGCGCGGACCCGGTCCGTGGCCCTGGCCCACCGGGCGGGGGCCGGGGAGGGCGTGGTCGGCGCCGTCCACTCGCTCGAAGGCACCCTCGACGAGGTCTCGTTCGTCTTCGGCCCCGCCCTGGTCGGCCTCGCGGCGCTGGTCGCCCACCCCGCGCTCGCGCTCGGCCTGGCCGCCGCCCTCGTCGCCGTCTTCGGCTCCGCCTTCGCCCTGCACCCGACGGCCGCCGTCACGGCCGGGAGCCCGGCGGGGGCCGCAGAACCCGGGGCCCCCGGGCGGGCCGCCGGCCGGGCCGCCCGGAGGCGCGCCGCGGCCCCCGGCAGCCGCGGGGCCCGGGCGGCGCACCCGCGCGTCGTGTACGCCGTCCGGGGCTCCCTCTTCCTCCAAGGCGCCATGTTCGGCGCCTGCCAGGCCGGTATCGCCGCCCTCACCGCTCGTTTGGGCGTACCCGGCCAGGCGGGCATCGTCTACGCCGCCATGGGCGTCGTCAGCGCCGCCGTCGGCCTCGCGCTCGGCGCCCTGCCCGCCCGGTTCGGGCTGCGGCTGCGCTGGCGGGTGGCCACCGCCGCCGCGCTCGTGCTCTCCGCGCCCCTGCTGCTCACGCACGCCCTGGCCCCGCTGTACGCGGTCGTCACCGTGCTCGGCGCCGCCTACGCGCCCCACCTGATCACCGCGTTCGCCCTCACCGAGCGGGCCGTGGCCCCGGCCCGCCTCGCCGAGGCCATGGCCTTCGCGGCCAGCTCCCTCGTCGCCGGCCAGGCCACCGCGCTCGCCGCCTCCGGGCGGCTCGCCGAGGCGTACGGGCCCACCGGGGCCTTCGCGGTCGCCGTCGGGGCGGCCGCCTCGGCCCTGCTGCTGGCGCTCGCCACGCGGGTCCCGGCCGCCCGCCCGCACGCGCCCGCCCTCCGGCCCGCGGCCGCCCCCGCGCCCGACCCGGCACCCGAACCCCGGGTCTTCATCCCGAAGCAGCAGACGGCCTCGCCCGGCTCCCGCTACGCCGGCCGCTGAAGCACCACCAGCGACCGCCCCGTCAGCGCCACCCGGTCCCCGGCCGAGAACTGCGGCCCGGTGCCGGGTGGCAGCACGTCCGGGCGCGCGGTGTCCACGACGAGGCGCCACCGGTCCCCGTGCCCGGCCGGGATCGTGAACTCCTGCGGATCGGGGTCCGCGTTGAACATCAGCAGGAACGAGTCGTCCGTGATCCGCTCCCCGCGCGGGCCCGGCTCGCTGATCGCCTCGCCGTTGAGGAACACCGTCAGGGCCCGCGCGTGCTGCGCCTGCCAGTCGCGGGCGCGCATCGGCTCTCCGTACGGGGTGAACCAGGCGATGTCGGAGAGCTCGTCGTGGGTGCCCTCGACCGGCCGCCCGTGGAAGAACCGGCGCCTGCGGAACACCGGGTGGTCGCGCCGCAGCCAGACCATCCGCCGGGTGAACTCCAGCAGCGAGGGCGCCGGCTTGCCGGGCTCCGGCCACTGCACCCAGGCCAGTTCGTTGTCCTGGCAGTAGGCGTTGTTGTTGCCGCCCTGCGTGCGGGCGAACTCGTCGCCGTGGCTGAGCATCGGCACGCCCTGCGACAGCATCAGGGTGGCGGTGAAGTTGCGCATCTGGCGCTCGCGCAACTGCAGGACCTCGGGGTCCTCCGTGGGGCCCTCGACCCCGCAGTTCCAGGAGCGGTTGTGGGTCTCGCCGTCCCGGTTGCCCTCGCGGTTGGCCTCGTTGTGCTTCTCGTTGTACGAGACGAGGTCGTGGAGGGTGAAACCGTCGTGGCAGGTGGTGAAGTTGATGGACGCGAGCGGCCGCCGGCCGTCGTCCTGGTAGAGGTCCGAGGAACCGGTCAGCCGGCTCGCGAAGTCGGCCAGGGTGCGCGGCTGCCCGCGCCACAGGTCCCGCACGGTGTCGCGGTACTTGCCGTTCCACTCGGTCCACAGCGGCGGGAAGTTCCCCACCTGGTAGCCGCCCTCGCCCAGGTCCCAGGGCTCGGCGATCAGCTTCACCTGGCTGACGACCGGGTCCTGCTGGACGAGGTCGAAGAACGACGAGAGCCGGTCGACCTCGTGGAACTGCCGGGCCAGCGTGGCCGCCAGGTCGAAGCGGAATCCGTCCACGTGCATCTCGGTGACCCAGTAGCGCAGCGAGTCCATGATGAGCTGGAGCACGTGGGGGGAGCGCATCAGCAGCGAGTTCCCGGTCCCGGTGGTGTCCATGTAGTGCCGGGGGTCCTCCGCCAGCCGGTAGTACGAGGCGTTGTCGAGCCCGCGGAACGACAGCGTCGGACCCAGGTGGTTGCCCTCGGCCGTGTGGTTGTAGACCACGTCGAGGATCACCTCGATCCCGGCCTCGTGCAGGGCCCGGACCGCCGACTTGAACTCCAGCACCTGCTGCCCGCGGTCGCCGGAGGCGTAGCCGTTGTGGGGGGCGAAGAAGCCGATCGTGTTGTAGCCCCAGTAGTTGGTCAGCCCGTCGTTCACCAGCCGGTGGTCGTGCACGTACTGGTGGACCGGCATCAGCTCCAGTGCCGTCACCCCGAGCCGGGTGAGGTGCGCGATGACGGCGGGGTGCGCCAGGGCCCCGTAAGTGCCGCGGAGCTCCTCCGGGAGCTCGGGGTGGCGCATGGTCAGCCCCTTGACGTGGGCCTCGTACAGCACCGTGCGGTGGTACTCGTGGCGCGGCGGGCGGTCGTTGGCCCAGTCGAAGTACGGGTTGACCACGACCGAGCTCATCGTGTGGGGGGCGGAGTCGAGGTCGTTGCGCGAATCGGGCCGGCCGAAGTGGTAGCCGTACACCTCCTCGCCCCAGGCGATGTTCCCGGCGATCGCCCGCGCGTACGGGTCCAGCAGCAGCTTGGCCGCGTTGCAGCGCCGGCCGCGCTCGGGCTCGTACGGTCCGTGGACGCGGAAGCCGTAGCGCTGGCCCGGCATGACGCCGGGCAGGTAGGCGTGCCGGACGAAGGCGTCGGTCTCGCGCAGCTCGACCGCCGTCTCCGAGCCGTCGTCGTGCAGCAGGCACAGCTCGATGCGCCGCGCCGCCTCGGAGTAGACCGCGAAATTGGTGCCGGCGCCGTCGTACGTGGCTCCCAGCGGATACGCCTGTCCCGGCCAGACCTGCATGGAGGACGACTCTTCCCTTCGCTGTCGGGCTGATGCGTCGATAAACCGGTGTGGTTTCGGTGAACTGGTGTGTCGGTGTGCAGATATGTCGGTACGTCAATCTGTTCGACGGACTGGGCTGACTCGGCGCGAACCGCTTCACTGCCAGGATCTTCCCCGAAAGTGGAGCCGTACGCGGGGACTTGGGTTGCTCCTGCCGGGTGACCCCGGGAGCCGATAGGCGGGTCAGCGGACTGTCCGCGCATCCGATAATGGGTCAACAGATCACCGGCGTACGGTTCGTCGGGCTGCGCGGGGCGGCATCGGGCTGCACCGGGCGCCGGGCTCGGAGTACCCTTCCGTGATCACTGGAGACGGGCGTCCAGACGCAGAAGGCGGTGCACGGGTGAGCTCGGGAGGTCTGGAGCTGCCCCCTGGTGACAGCGGTCACGAGGGTGGCCCGGCGGACGCACCGGGAGGCGCGGCGGGCGGAGTGCCCGGCGGGTCCGGAGGGGTGCCGGGCGGGGTCGGCGGCTTGCCGGGTGGTGCGCCGGGCGGCGCCGGGGGCGTGCCGGCCGGAGCGGTCTCGCTGGCGGACTCGCCGGCCGCCGGGAGCGCGCGGGCCGGGGCCGAACTGGACTGGGGCGCGGACGCGTGGAGCGAGGTCCGCACCCGGGCCCAGCGGGCGGGCCGGGCGTACATCTGGCTGAATCTGATCGAACAGCGGCTGCGGTCGGTGGTCGGGGCGGTGCTGCGGCCCATCTACGAGCCCGTGCACGGCGAGGACGACTGGGTGGTCGCCGCCGCCGGACCCGCCGGGCAGGAGTGGGTGCAGCGGGCCGTCGCCGTGCGCGAGGTCAGCCGGCGCAAGGGCTACCTGCTCGACCCCGCCGACGACAACGTGCTCAGCTTCCTGACGCTGCCGCAGCTGCGCGAGCTGATGGTCCAGCACTGGCCCTGCTTCGAGCCGTACTTCGACGACCGGCGCGAGATCGAGCTCGCCCTCGACGAGCTGGAGGTCACCCGCAACGTCGTCTCCCGCAACCGGGCCCTGTCGCGGGCGGTGCTGGAACAGGCCGAGCGGGCCTCGGCGCGGCTGCTGGAGGTGCTGGGCGGGGGCTCCGGCTCGCCGTCGGCGGACCGGCTGCCGATCGACGCGGTCGAGGACCTCGTCGGCGACCGGTACGCGGACGTGGTCTCCGTCCACCCCGACCGGGTGCGGCTCCAGCGGCAGCTGCCGGCCGAGGACCTGTTCGGCGGGGCCCGGCGGCTCGACGCCATCGGCATAGGCCTGAACCTGCTGGTCCAGAACTTCTCCGGCCGAAGACTCGTCCGGCTCACCGAGGCGGGCTGCCGGGTGCGGCTGCTGTTCCTGAACCCGGCGAGCAGCGCGGTCAAGCGGCGCGAGCGGGAGCTCGGGCTGCGCAAGGGCGAGCTCAGCCGGTCGGTGGAGATGAACATCCTGCACGTGCGGCGGGTGCGGGCCGGGCTGCGCGACCCCTCCCGGTTCGAGATCCACGTCTTCGACGAGACGCCGCGCTTCACGGCGTACCTGGTGGAGGGGGAGGCCTCGGGCATCGCGGTGGTCCAGTCGTACCTGCGGCGGGCGCGGGGCATGGAGGCGCCGGTGCTGGTGCTGCGGGGCGGCGGCGCGCGGAGCCCCGCGGGGGACGCGGGCCACGGAGAGAACGGACTTTTCCCCACATACAGGGAGGAGTTCGAGTCGATCTGGCAGGACTCCCGGCCGGTGTCGTGACTGTCAGTGGCCCGTGTCAGGCTGAAAGTCGTTGACCGGAAGTACGGGGGAGGATGCGTGATGGGGGAGTCGAGGGGCTCGGAGCCGTCGGGGGACTCGCAGGCGCAGTGGCACGGCGGGGTGCTGGTCGGGTTCGATCTGGAGACGACCGGCACGGAGCCGGGCGAGTCGCGGATCGTCACCGCGGCCGTGGTCGAGGTCCGCGGCGGCGAGGTGCACGAGCGGCGCACCTGGCTCGCGAACCCGGGCATACCGATCCCGCGGCAGGCCTCGGCCATCCACGGGATCAGTACGGAGCGGGCCGTCACCGAAGGCCGCCCGGTGCGGGAGGTCGCCGACGAGGTCGCGGAGGTGCTGGTGAGGCAGTGGCGGCAGGGCGCCGTCGTCGTCGCGTACAACGCGGCCTTCGACCTGAGCCTGCTGACGGCCGAGCTCGCCCGCCACGGGCTGCCGTCGCTCGCCGACCGGCTCGGCGGGGCGGCGACCGGGCCGGTGGTCGACCCGCTGACGATCGACCGGGCCGTGGACCGCTACCGGCGCGGCAAGCGGACGCTGGAGGCGGTGTGCGGAGTGTACGGGGTCACCCTCGACGCCGCGCACGACGCAGGGGCCGACGCCCTCGCCGCGGTCCAGGTCGCCCGCGCGATAGCCGCCCGGCACCCGGAGGTGGCCGCCCTCGCCCCGGATGTCCTGCACACCCGCCAGGCCGCCTGGCACGGGCGCTGGGCCCGGGACTTCGAGGCCTACCTCCGCCGCCAGGGCACCGCGGACGCGGTGATCGACCCGGCATGGCCGCTGCGGGGCACGGCGGAGGCGGGGTCGGGGGCCGAGGCGGCGGCCGGGGTGCCGGCCTAGGGGCCCGCCGCCCGCGCCCCCCGGGATGCCCCCGGACCGCCCTCTCCTCCGACGGGCCGTCAGAAGGCGTGCCAGCGCAGGAGCGGGTCCGCTTCGCGCAGGGAGCCGACGCGGCGGCGGAATTCGGCGAGGGCCGCGGGGTTGGCCGGGGCGTGCTGGGCGACCCAGGCGCAGCTGGCCGTCTCGCGGGCGCCGCGCAGCACGGAGCAGCCCTCCCAGTCGCGCACGTCCCAGCCGTAGGCGGCGGTGAACGCGTCGTACGCCTCGGCGGGCAGGCCGTACCGGTCGCGGGAGAGGGCCATCACCACCAGGTCGTGCTCGCGCAGGTCGAAGGAGACGGTCTCCAGGTCCACCAGGACCGGGCCGCCGGGGCCGACGTGCACGTTGCGGGGCAGGGCGTCGCCGTGGATCGGGCCGCGCGGCAGGTGCGGGGTCAGCGCAGACACCTGGGCCGCGTACGCGTCGCGGCGGGCGCGCAGGTATGCCGCGTCCGCGGGGTCGATGGCCGCGCCAGCCAGCCTCAGCCAGCGCTCGACGCCGCCGAGCAGGTCCCGGGCGGGCAGGGCGAACGGCGGTTCGGGCAGGGCGTGGATCTGCCGCAGCAGAGCCGCCAGGTCCTGCGGACCCGCCGGGCGGACCGCGTCCGGGAGGCGGTGCCAGACGGTCACCGGGTGGCCGTCCACCAGCCGCGGCCGGGGCTCGGCCGCCCGGACCGCCGGGATCCCCGCCTGCTCCAGCCAGCCGGCCACGGCGAGCTCGCGTTCGGCCCGTTCCAGCAGCGACGCCTCCCTCCCGACCTTCACGACGAGGTCGGCGGTGGCGAACACCGCGTTCTCGCCCAGCGAAAGGAGCGCGGGGGCAGGGCCGTCGCTGAGTCCTGCCGCGGCCAGTACGGCCCTGGCGTGTGCCTCGTCCATGGCCCCAGTCTCGCATCGGCCCGCGCCGAGAAGGCCGCCGGGACGGGAGCCGCACCGGTGCGCTGACGCCGCCGGCGCACGACGGCTCGCACTATCGTGCGGACATGAGCGACACGATGTATGCGGCCCTGCTGCGGGGGATCAACGTGGGGGGCAGGAAGAAGGTGCCCATGGCCGAGCTGCGCGAGGTGATCGAAGGGCTCGGCCACGGCGACGTGCGCACCTACGTGCAGAGCGGCAACGCCGTCTTCAGCGCCCCCGCGGAGCGGGACGCCGACGCCCTCGCGCGGGAGCTGGAACAGGCCGTCGAGGCGCGGTTCGGGTTCCCGGTGGCGTGCCTGGTGATCGACGGAGCCCGTCTGCGGGCCGTGGCCGAGGCCTGCCCGTTCCCGGCCGGGGAACTGGAGGGGAGGCAGCTGCACGTGACGTTCCTGTCGGAGCAGCCGGATCCCTCCCGGTTCGCCCGGATCGAGGCGTCAGAGTTCCTGCCGGAGGAGTTCCGCGTGGGGGACCGGGTCCTCTACCTGTACGCGCCGGACGGCCTCGGGCGCTCCAAGCTGGCCGAGGCCCTCCACCGGCCGGCCGTGCTCAAGGGCATCGACGCCACCACCAGGAACTGGAACACGGTCGTCAAGCTCGTGGAGATGACCGGCGACTGAGATCGGCGACTGAGCCCGGAAAACGGGTGGGACGGGCAAGCCGCCCGTTGCTACTGTGCGGAGCACCGTGGCAGGACGCGAGGAGGTGACACCCATGAACGCAGTATCGAGGTGGGTGCTCCCTCCTTCCGTCACGGTGTGCGACTGACCCAGGTGTCGTCGGGAGCGCCTTCACAACCAGGCACTCCGAAAGGCGACAACCATGAACTCCCTGATGGTCGACCGCGTGTCCGAAACCCAGTGGCAGGCCGTCTCCGGCGGCCGCACCGTCGGCCACGGCGACGTGGCCCAGCGGTCCGACGGGCGGCTCTTCGTCAGCATCGACGTGTGGCAGGACGAGGCCTTCGGCCGGCTCGCCGCCGCGATCCTGGCGGACCTGCCGGCCCCTCTCCACGCCCTGGTCGACGAGGCCGACCCCGACCTGAGGTCCCGCTGGGAGCAGGCCGGCTTCACCCTCGCCCGCCGCGAGGGCGAGTACGTCCTGTCCACCGACCCGTACGAAACCGGGCTCGCCGCGGTACGGGCGCCGGAGGGCGTCACGGTCCTGCCCGGCGCGGAAGCGGACGAGGAACTGCTGCGGGCGCTGGACCGCGCGATCCGCGAGGAGGTCGAGGCGGCCGTCGGATGGCGCACCATGCCGGCCGAAGTCCTGCCCTGCCCCGCCGGGGCGCTGCCGCTGGACCCGGCGAGGTACACCGTGGCGGTCCGGGACGGCGTCTACGCCGGGCTGGTCCGTGTGGTTCCGGTCCGCCGCCGGGCGCGGATCGGACTGGTCGCGGTGCGGGCCGGCCACCACCGCCGAGGCATCGGACGGGCGCTGCTGGCCCATGCGCTGGGCTCGCTGCACGCCGTGGGGATCGGCTCGGCCTGGGCCGAGGTCGATGCGTCCAACACCGCCGCGATCAAACTGCTGGAGCGCATCGGCGCCCGCCGGGCCGGCAGCAACCTCGAACTGGTGCGCCGCTAGGCCACGTCCCCGGCACACCCTTCTCCCACCCCACCACACACCCGATTCGAGAAACGAGGGACCTTGGCGAGGACCGCGAACGGCCTGGAAATCGAGGGCACCGTCGTCGAATGCCTGCGCAACGCCACCTTCACGGTGGAGCTCCACAACGGGCACCACGTGCTCGCCCACATCAGCGGGAAGATCCGCAAGAACCACATCAGGATCCTCCCGTTCGACCGGGTGCTCGTCGAACTCAGCCCGTACGACCTGACCCGCGGCCGGATCCTGTACCGCTACCGGACCTGAGCCGAGGGGAGCGTGCGCCCGGGCCGGCCCGGGCGCACGCCCCGGGCCGGCGCGGGAGGCCCGTGTCCCTTCCGCCTGGCTCCGGGCCGGGCCGGTTCAACTCCAGTCGATGTCGCGCTGGCGCTCCAGCGGGGCGCGTTCCGCCAGGGCCCTCGGCACCGCCAGGGTGTCCGCGTTGGCCATGGCCGTCGGGAAGCGGAGGTGGGCGCGGTTCTGGATCTCGCTCAGCTTCACCTGGAACACCCGGAACTCGTTCAGGTCGAGCGACTCGGCCAGGTTCAGGCTCTGCGTCAGCAGGAACGCCTTGCACTTCAGCGTTCCGCCCTCCGTGTACACGAGCACCTTCCAGAACTCCCGCGGTATCTGCACACCGCGGAAGAAGCGGTCGTCGCGCAGGAAGACCGGGCCGCCGAAGACGCTGACGCGCAGGTCGTCGACCTCGACGTCCTCGAAGACCGCGTCCTCCAGCCGCCCCCACAGGCCGTTGCGGGCGCTCTGGTTGAAGTCGTCCATCTGCGGAGTGATGTTCGTGTAGAAGAACGAGTCCCGGTTCGCCTTCTGCGCATCGGGCAGCGGTCCCCACAGCAGATCGGCGCGCCGCGCGATGTGGCCCCGGTCCAGCCGGTCGTCCTTGTACAGCTCGTTGCTGACCTGGGCCGCCGCCGGCAGGCGCGGGTCCTTGCGGAAATCGATGCCCTTGCGGTCCAGTTTCTTGATGCTGCCGCCGTCTATGTTCCAGGCCACCCAGATCGCGAACCGCCGCGGCGCGCTCAGCGCCAGCGAGAAGTGCGTGTACGGGATGACCTCGGAGCCGTTCAGTTCGACGGCGTCCGTCTTGATGGTCGGGTTCAGCTTGGGGGTGGCGATCGGGGTCGAGAGGAAGTCCGTGTCGTAGCCCGGCGCGGCGGCGTCCTCCGCCTGCTGCGGCCGCTGGAGGGTGAGCGGGTCCTGCCCGTCGCCCGAGAGGGCCGGGGTGGCCCTGGGCTTCGTGTGGGAGGACGCGTGCTTCGTGGCAGCCATCGAAGGCTCCCTTCACGCAGGGAGTTCGGGCGCGGGAAGCCCCGCCGGCGCGAACAGGCAGGCGCTCCCCGCTCGTGCGTACACATCCAGCGTACGACCGGGCCCCGGGGCAGGCGCGGCGAGCACCGCCCGCTTCCGGGCCGTGAGACGGATGGTTGCCGCGTCAAGGTTTCGCCCGGTGGACGGTTGAACCCGCCTGCCTGCGCCCGCACATCCGCCGGAAGCCGAAGCCGCCGGCTGTTCGGGCACCGGGCACCGGGCCCCGTTCCGAAGCCGAGCCGCCGAGAGACGCCACACGCGGCCCGCCGTGCCCCGGCCGCAACCCGGAAGGCCGCATGTGCCAGGCTCCTGGCCATGCGTTACATCATCATCGGCGCCGGAGCGATCGGCGCGACCATCGGCGGGCGGCTCGCCGGAGCGGGCCGCGAGGTCGTCCTCGCCGCGCGCGGCGCGCACGCGGAGGCGCTGCGGGCGGACGGGTTGAGGCTGACGACGGCGGACGGCACCCGGATCCACCGGCTGCCCGTGGTCGCGGGCCCGGACGAGTTGGGCGAACTGCGGCCGGACGACGTCCTGCTGCTGACCGTGAAGACGCAGGACGCCGTCGCCGCGCTCGACGCGTGGGGCGACGCGGAGGTGGCGGGCGGCGGCACGGCGGCGCAGCGGCTGCCGGTGCTGTGCGCACAGAACGGCGTCGAGAGCGAGCGGCTCGCCCTGCGGCGCTTCGCGCGGGTGTACGGGGTCTGCGTGTGGCTCCCGGCGACGTTCCTCGAGCCGGGGGTGGTCAGTGCGCTGTGCGCGCCGCTGACCGGGATCCTGCACCTCGGGCTCGCCGCCGGCGGCGCGGATGCGCGGGTGCGGCGGGTCGCCGCCGATCTGGAGGCCGCCGGGTTCGAGGCGCCGGTGGTGGACGACGTGATGCGGTGGAAGTACGCCAAGCTGCTGGGGAACCTCGGCAACGCCATCCAGGCCACCACGGGGCCCGAGCCCGCCCCGGCCAAGGCGGCCCTGCTGCTGCGGGCCCGGCGGGAAGGGGAGGCGGTGCTGCGGGCCGCGGGAATCGCGTGGGCGTCGGCGCAGGAGGAAGCGGCGGCGCGGGAGGGCAAGGTGGTCCCCGCAGCGGAGGCCGGTGTGCGGGGCGGCTCGTCCTGGCAGTCGCTGCGGCGCGGTACCGGGTCGATCGAGGCGGACTACCTCAACGGGGAGGTGTGCCTGCTGGGCCGGCTGCACGGGATCCCGACCCCGGTCAACGAGACGCTCCGCCACGCCGCGAACATCTTCGCCCGGCAGTCCCTGCCGCCGGGCGCCATGTCGATCGCTGACCTGACGGCCCTGGCCGACGAAGCCGAGTCCCGCCGGTAAGCCGCGCCGCCGAAGCCGCGGCCGCGGTTTGCCGCTGCGCGGAGCCTTCCCCCACCCCGCCCCTTCCCGAAACCGTGGCCTGCGGCCCCGGCCCCCGCTCCGCCTCAATCGCCGGCGAGGCTGGATTTCCGCCGGGCGGTGCCGGAATTGCCGGGCAGCGGCGGAATCAAGCCCGCGCGGCGTTTGAGCGCACCGGGCGCGCAGCGCACGGAACCGGGTCCGGGCGGAGCCCGGTTCGGGAAGGGGCGGGGAGGGGACAGGCTCCGCGCAGCGGCAGACGGGGGCTACGCCGTCAGGGCCGGGCGGAGCGTGGTGGCGCGGGACCCGTCGTAGCGGGTCAGGAGGAGGCGGGCCAGTTCCGGGGCGGGGCCGAGGACTTCGGCCAGGGTGTCGGCCCCGGCCGCCGCGGCGCCCGCGGCGATCCGGTCCGGCAGCCGCCCGGGGGCGATGACGTACGGGGCCACCGCGACCCGGCGGCACCCCTCGGCCCGCAGGGCCCGTACGGCGTCCTCCGTGGAGGGAAGCGCGGCGGAGGCGAACGCAGGCCGCACGGCGCACCAACCGGTGTGCCGCCACTCCCGCGCGATTTCAGCGATCACTGCGATCGCCTCCGGGTCGGTGGAACCGGCGGCCGCGAGGACGACACCGGTCGTCGCACGGTCCGCCGGGGTGAGCCCCGCCTCCTCCAGCCGGCGTTCCAGCGCGGCCGTCAGCAGGGGCGAGGGCCCCAGGACGTCGGCCACGCGGACCGACAGGCCCGGCAGCCGGGCCGTGGCCTCCGACAGCACCGCCGGAACGTCCGCCTTCGCGTGGAAGGCCCGGGTCAGCAGCAGCGGCAGCGCGACCACGTCGCGCACGCCGTCGCCGTGCAGGGCGGCGAGCACCTGCTCGACCCGGGGGGCGTTGAAGTCGAGGAACGCCGTCTCCACGCGCAGCCCGGGCCGCAGCGCCCGCGCCCGCCGGGTGAGGGCGTGCACGGTCGCCGCGTGCCGCGGATCGCGGCTGCCGTGGGCGATGACGAGCAGGACGGGGGCGGTGGACACGTCGGATCAGCCCTTGACCAGCAGGCCGCGGCTGCGCAGCACCCACCGCTCGAGCGGGCTGAAGATCAGCAGGTCGATGGCGATGCCGACGACGAGGATGAGGATGATCGCGAGGAACACGCCGGGCAGGTCGATGTTGTTGCGGCCGTTCTCCAGGAGTTGGCCCAGCCCCAGGCCCAGGTCGGGGGAGGAGGCGATGATCTCGGCGGCCATCAGGGAGCGCCAGGAGAAGGCCCAGCCCTGCTTGAGGCCGGCGACGTAGCCGGGCAGCGCGGCCGGCATCACGATGTGCCGGGCGCCGCGCAGTCCGGTGGCGCCGAGGGTGCGCCCGGCCCGCAGGAACAGCGGCGGGACCTGGTCGATGCCGGAGACGAGGCCGTTGGCGATGGAGGGGACAGCGCCGAGCAGGATGACGGTGTACATCATGGCGTCGTTCAGGCCGAACCAGAGCACGGCCGGCGGCACCCAGGCGACCGAGGGCAGGGACTGCAGGCCCTGCAGGATCGGGCCGATCGCGGCGCGCACGAACTTCACGCGGGCGACGAGCAGGCCGAGCGGGGTGCCGATGGCCAGGGCGAGGAGGAAGCCGAGCAGGCCGCGGGAGACGGAGGTCCAGACGACCTCCAGCAGCGTGCCCTTGAGCCACATCTCGGACAGGCTGTGTCCGACCGCGGACAGCGGGGGCAGCTTGGCGGCGTCGGTGACCTTCGCCGAGACGAGGACCTGCCAGACCACCAGCACCAGGCCGACCGCGAGGAACGGGGGCAGGACCTTCTTGGTGAGGACCTCGCGCACCGGGGTGCGGTGGGTCTGGACGGCGTCGAGGGCGTCGAGGCCTGCTTCGAGGCCGGCGAGGTCGTCGGCCTTGGCCGGCTTGGGGGCGGTGTCAGTGCTGGCCATGGCGGCGGATCTCCCCACGCAGGTGTTCGGTGATCTCGAGGGACAGTTCCGCGACGTCCGCGTCCTCGATGCGGCGCGGCTGCGGGATGTCCACGGCCCATTCCTTTGCGACCCGGCCGGGGCGCGAGGAGAGCAGGACGACGCGCTGGGCCAGACGGACGGCTTCGCGGACGTTGTGGGTGACGAACAGGACCGACAGCCCCCCCGCGGCGGAGCCGCTGGTGTTCGCAGCTTCCCAGATGCGGGTGAGTTCGCCGTGCAGGACGTCGCGGGTGATGGCGTCCAGCGCCGCGAACGGCTCGTCCATCAGCAGCAGCCGGCTGTCCTGGGCCAGCGCGCGGGCCAGGGCGACGCGCTGGCGCATGCCGCCGGAGAGTTCGTGGACGCGCTTGCCGTACGCGCCGCCGAGGCGGACGAGCTCCAGCAGCCGTTCGGCCTCCGGCTTGCGCTCGGCCTTGGCCACCCCGCGCAGGCGCAGGGCCAGTTCGATGTTCTTGCCCGCGGTCAGCCACGGGAAGAGGGCGTGCTCCTGGAACATCAGGGCCGGGCGGCCGCCGGGGGTCTCGATCGACCCCGCGGACGGCCGGTCCAGGCCCGCGACCAGGTTGAGCAGGGTGGACTTTCCGCACCCCGACGCCCCCAGGAGGGTGACGAACTCTCCGGGAGCGACATCGAGGCTGATGTCGTCCAGGACGAGCTGCGATCCGGCCGGGCCGGAGAAGGACTTCGAGACGTGCTCGATACGGGCGGCGTGCGCGTGCTCCGCTACCGCGCCCTCGGCAGCCTTGGCGAGAGTGGTGGCCATGGTCGTCACCTCCTGGGGTTTGCTGGGCTACGGACTTACTTGGCGCCGAGACCGGCGTCGGCGACCTCGGGCTTTCCGGCGGCCTTGAGCACCTTGTTCAGGAGCGACAGGTCGTAGATGCCGGCGAGGTCGGGCTGCTCGATGAGCTTGGCCTTGACCGCCCAGTCGGACTCGGTCTTCAGCGTGGAGGCCAGCGGGTCGTCGGTGACGAGGATGCTCTTCCAGGCCGGGTCGATGACGGCCGGCTCCAGCTCCTTGCCGCTCAGCGCCTTCAGGGCCGCGTTGGCGGAGGCCTTCGCCTTGTCCTGGTTGGCGTTGATCCACTCGTTGGTCTTCACCGTGCCGCGCAGCACGGCCTCGACGACGTCCGGGTGCTCCTTGAGGAACTTCTGCGACACGATGACGTTCGTGATCACGAACTTCTTGTCGGGCCACAGGGAGGTCTCGTCGAGGAGGACGGAGCCGCCCTCGGACACGAGCTTGGACGCGGTGGGCTCGGGCACCCAGGCGCCGTCGATCGAGCCCTGCTTGAAGGCGTCCGGGGTGACCTTGTTGTCCGTACGGACGACGGAGACGTCGCCCTTGCCGGACTCGGGGTCGACCGACCAGCCCTTCTCGGAGATCCAGTTGAGGAACGCGACGTCCTGCGTGTTCCCCTTCTGCGGGGTGGCGATCTTCTTGCCCTTGAGGTCGTCCAGGCTCTTGACCTTGTCCGGGTTCACCACCAGCTTGACGCCGCCGGAGGCGGAGCCGGAGATGATCCGCAGGTTGGAGCCCTTGGACTTCACGTAGCCGTTGATGGACGGCGAGGGGCCGATGAAGCCGATGTCGAGAGAGCCGCCGTTGAGGGCTTCGATCTCGGACGGTCCGGCGTTGAAGGTCTGCGGCTTGAGCTGGGTGCCGCCCAGCTCCTTCGCGATCAGGCCTTCCTGGATGCCGACCAGGGCGGTGGCGTGCGTCAGGTTCGGGAAGTAGCCGACGCGGACCTCGGAGGCCGACAGCTTCTTGGCGTCGTCGGCGACGGCCGCCTTCTTCTCGTCGGTCTTCTCGGCCTCGGAGCCGTACCCGCACGAGGCGAGAGCGCCGATCAGCAGCGGGAGGGCGGCGGCTGCGGCGATGCCGCGGCGCAGGGTCTTGGCGGTGGTACCGGGGGTGGCAGGCACGGGAGGGCTTCCTCTCGACGCGCCGTCTTGGGATTACGGCGCAGGTCTTCGTCTGTGGTGCAGGGGCAGGTACAGCTCGTGGGGGGTGAGGGCGCGCAGGCAGTGCGCGTACGTCATCGCGCACATCGCGCCACCCCTCCCTGGCCGCTGCCGAGGGCGCCGCTGCCTACGCGGCCGCCCTCCTTCGCGAAGGTGGTGTAGATGTCGGTCAGCATGATCTAGAAGTCCCACCCTTCTTCGTCCGCCTGTACGGCCTCGGCCGCGGAGGCGAAGGACTCGCCCGCCATGCCGGCCGCCAGGGTGGTTCCGTCGGCCGGGTCGATCAGCAGGAAGGACCCGGTGCGGCGCGAGTCGGCGTACGCGTCGAGCGCGAGCGGCTCGGCGGTACGGACGACCACGCGGCCGATGTCGTTGGCCACCAGCTGCCCGGGGTTCGGGTGCTGGGAGAGGTCGTCCAGCGTCAGCCGGGACGGGATCTCCCTGACGATCGCCTTCACCGTGCGCGTGGTGTGCTTCAGCAGCACCCGCGCCCCCACGGCCAGCGGCTGGTCCGCGACGTGGCAGACGGTGGCGACGACGTCCTGCGTGGTGGCCGGGGCGCTCGCGGTCGGCGCGATCAGGTCGCCGCGCGAGATGTCGATGTCGTCCTTGAGCCGGACCGTCACCGACTGCGGCGCCCACGCGATGTCCACCGACTCACCGAGCGCGTCGATGCCCTCGATGACCGAGGTACGGCCCGACGGCAGCACGGTGACCGGCTCGCCGACCCGCAGCACGCCGGAGGCGATCTGGCCCGCGTAGCCGCGGTAGTCGGGGTGCTCGGCGGTCTGCGGCCGGATCACGTACTGCACCGGGAAACGGGCCGGGCAGGCGGTGAGGTCGTGGCTGACCGGGACGGTCTCCAGGTGCTCCAGCACCGTCGGCCCGCCGTACCAGTCCATGTTCGCGGACGGCTCCACCACGTTGTCGCCGGCCAGGGCCGAGATCGGGATCGCGGTGATCTCCGGCACGCCCAGCTCCGAGGCGTAGGAGGTGAACTCCTCGGCGATCCTCGCGAAGACCGCCTCCTCGTAGCCGACCAGGTCCATCTTGTTCACGGCGAGGACCACGTGCGGGACGCGCAGCAGCGCGGCGACCGCGGCGTGGCGGCGGGTCTGCTCGATGACGCCGTTGCGGGCGTCGACGAGGACCACGGCCAGGTCCGCCGTAGAGGCACCGGTGACCATGTTCCGGGTGTACTGCACGTGCCCGGGGGTGTCGGCCAGGATGAACCGGCGCCGGGCGGTGGCGAAGTAGCGGTAGGCCACGTCGATGGTGATGCCCTGCTCCCGCTCGGCCCGCAGGCCGTCGGTCAGCAGCGCCAGGTCCGGGGTGTCCTGGCCGCGGTCGGCCGAGACCCGCTCCACGGCCTCCAGCTGGTCCTCCAGGACCGACTTGGAGTCGTGCAGCAGACGGCCGACCAGGGTGGACTTGCCGTCGTCGACGGAACCCGCGGTGGCGAAGCGCAGCAGCGTCGTCGCGCTGAGCTGCTCGGTGGTGCTGGTCATGGCTAGAAGTACCCTTCGCGCTTGCGGTCTTCCATCGCGGCCTCGGACAGCTTGTCGTCGGCGCGGGTCGCGCCCCGCTCGGTCAGGCGGGAGACGGCGATCTCGGCGATCACCGCATCGAGGTCGGCGGCGTCGGAGTCGACGGCGCCGGTGCAGGACATGTCGCCGACGGTGCGGTAGCGCACCAGCCGCTTCTCGACCGTCTCGCCCTCCTTCGGGCCGCCCCATTCACCCGCGGTCAGCCACATGCCGTTGCGCCGGAAGACGTCCCGCTCGTGGGCGAAGTAGATCTCCGGGAGCTCGATCCCCTCCCGCGCGATGTACTGCCAGACGTCCAGCTCGGTCCAGTTCGACAGCGGGAAGACGCGGACGTGCTCGCCGGGCGCGTGGCGGCCGTTGTAGAGCTGCCACAGCTCCGGGCGCTGGCGGCGCGGGTCCCACTGGGAGAACTCGTCGCGCAGGGAGAACACGCGCTCCTTGGCGCGGGCCTTCTCCTCGTCGCGGCGGCCGCCGCCGAACACGGCGTCGAACTTCAGCTGCTGGATGGCCTCGGTGAGGGGGACCGTCTGCAGCGGGTTGCGGGTGCCGTCCGGGCGCTCGCGGAGCTTGCCGGCGTCGATGTACTCCTGCACGGAGGCCACGTGCAGGCGCAGGCCGTGCCGGGCGACCGTGCGGTCGCGGTACTCGATGACCTCGGGGAAGTTGTGGCCCGTGTCGACGTGCAGCAGCGCGAAGGGCACCGGCGCGGGGGCGAAGGCCTTGAGCGCCAGGTGCAGCATGACGATGGAGTCCTTGCCGCCGGAGAACAGGATCACCGGCTTCTCGAACTCGCCCGCCACCTCGCGGAAGATGTGCACCGCCTCGGATTCGAGGGCGTCCAGGTGCGACAGCGCGTAGGGCGCGTCGGAGCCGGACTCGGTGTGCAGGTGCGCGGCGGTGGTCATGCCAGACCCCTCTCGGTGAGCAGGGCGTGCAGGGCGGAGGCCGACTCCTGCACGGTCTGCGTGTGCGATTCGATCCGCAGGTCCGGGGCCCCGGGGGCCTCGTACGGGTCGTCGACACCGGTCAGACCGGAGATCTCGCCCGCCGCCTGCTTGGCGTACAGGCCCTTCACATCACGCTCGGAGCACACCTCGACCGGGGTCGCGACGTGCACTTCCAGGTAGGTCGTCCCGGCGGCGGCGTGCCGCTTCGCGACGGCCTCGCGGCTGTCGGCGAACGGGGCGATCACCGGGACGAGGGCCTTCACACCGTTGCTGGCGAGGAGTTCGGCGACGAAGCCGATCCGCTGGACGTTGGTGTGCCGGTCCTCGCGGGTGAAGCCCAAACCGGCGGAGAGGAACTCGCGGATCTCGTCCCCGTCGAGGACCTCCACCCGGTGGCCCTCGGCGCGCAGCCGCTCGGCCAGCGCGTACGCGATGGTGGTCTTGCCCGCGCTGGGCAGACCGGTCAGCCACACGGTGGCTCCCTGGCCGGTCACGCTCATCCGCTTCTCCGTAGGTTCCGTGGTTTTCGGGGTGTCCGTGGTTCGTGCTGGCGGGGTGGACATCAGCCGTGTAGCCCGCACTCGGTCTTGGCCCGGCCGGCCCAGCGGCCGGCGCGCGCGTCCTCGCCCTCCGCCACGCGGCGGGTGCAGGGGGCGCAGCCGACCGAGGCGTAGCCGTCCGTCAGCAGGGGGTTGGTGAGCACGCCGTGCTCCAGCACGTACGCGTCCACGTCGTCCTGCGTCCAGCGGGCGATCGGCGAGACCTTGACCTTCTGCCGCTTCTCGTCCCAGCCGACGACCGGGGTGTTCGCCCGGGTCGGGGACTCGTCGCGGCGCAGGCCCGTCGCCCATGCCTCGTACGCGGTCAGGCCCTCTTCGAGGGGCTTGACCTTGCGCAGGGCGCAGCACAGGTCGGGGTCGCGGTCGTGCAGCTTCGGGCCGTACTCGGCGTCCTGCTCGGCGACCGTCTGGCGCGGGGTGAGGGTGATGACGTTGACGTCCATCACCGCGTCGACCGCGTCGCGGGTGCCGATGGTCTCCTCGAAGTGGTAGCCCGTGTCGAGGAAGACCACGTCCACGCCGGGGCGGACCCGGGAGGCCAGGTGGGCGACGACGGCGTCCTCCATGGAGGAGGTGACGCAGAACTTCGCGCCGAACGTGTCGGCCGCCCAGCGCAGGATCTCCAGCGCGTCGGCGTCCTCGAGGTCGCGGCCCGCCTGCTCGGCCAGCGCCTTGAGGTCGCGCGCCGCGGGATCGTCCGCGGGTGACTCCTGGGTCGCCGTCATGTCTCTTCCGTTCCCGTGCTGTCCGCCGCCGTGGTGTCCGTGTCCGTGGTGCCCGTGTCCGTGGTGCCCGTACCCGTGCCGTTCGCCGCCCGCAGGCCCCGGGCCAGCAGGCCCAGGTACTTCAGCTGGAAGGCCCGGTTGCACGACCTGCACTCCCAGGCTCCGTGGCCCTGCTCACCGGGGAACAGCTCCTCGTCGCCGCAGTACGGGCAGTGGAACGGGGCCGCGCGCTCGCTCACGAGAGGCTCTCGTCGCTCGCACGGGAGACCCAGGCCGCGAAGCGCTCGCCGTCCTCGCGCTCCTCCTGGAAGCGCGTGACGACCCGCTCGACGTAGTCCGGCAGCCCGGCCGCGGTGACCTTCAGGCCGCGGACCTTGCGGCCGAAGCCGGCCTCCAGGCCGAGCGCGCCGCCCAGGTGGACCTGGTAGCCCTCGACCTGGTTGCCGTCCTCGTCCAGGACCAGCTGGCCCTTGAGACCGATGTCCGCCACCTGGATGCGGGCGCAGGCGTTCGGGCAGCCGTTGATGTTGATGGTGAGCGGCTCGGCGAAGTCCGGCAGGCGGCGCTCCAGCTCGTCGATCAGCGAGGCGCCGCGCCCCTTGGTCTCGACGATGGCCAGCTTGCAGAACTCGATGCCGGTGCAGGCCATCGTGCCGCGGCGGAACGGGGACGGCTTGACCCGCAGGTCCAGCGCCTCCAGGGCCTCCACGACCGAGTCGACCTGCGCCTCCTCGATGTCGAGCACGATCATCTTCTGCTCGGCGGTGGTGCGCAGGCGCCCGGAGCCGTGGCTCTCGGCGATGTCCGCGATCTTGGTCAGGGTGGCGCCGTCGACGCGGCCGACGCGCGGGGCGAAGCCGACGTAGAAGCGGCCGTCCTTCTGCCGGTGGACGCCGACGTGGTCGCGCCAGTGGCCGCTCGGCTGCTCGGGCGCGGGACCGTCGGTGAGCTTGCGCCCCAGGTACTCGTCCTCCAGGACCCGGCGGAACTTCTCCGCGCCCCAGTCGGCGACGAGGAACTTCAGCCGGGCGCGGGTGCGCAGGCGGCGGTAGCCGTAGTCGCGGAAGATCGAGATGACGCCCTCGTAGACGTCCGGGACCTCCTCCAGGGAGACCCAGGTGCCCAGGCGCACGCCCAGCTTGGGGTTGGTGGACAGGCCGCCGCCGACCCACACGTCGAAACCGGGCCCGTGCTCGGGGTGGTTCACGCCGACGAAGGCGACGTCGTTGATCTCGTGCGCCACGTCGAGCAGCGGCGAGCCGGAGACCGCGGACTTGAACTTGCGGGGGAGGTTGGAGAAGTCCTTGTTGCCGACGATGCGGCGCTGGATCTCCTCGATGGCCGGGGTGCCGTCGACGATCTCGTCCTCGGCGATGCCGGCGACGGGCGAGCCGAGGATGACGCGGGGCGTGTCACCACAGGCCTCGGTGGTCGACAGGCCGACGGCCTCCAGGCGGCGCCAGATCTCCGGGACGTCCTCGATGCGGATCCAGTGGTACTGCACGTTCTGGCGGTCGGTCAGGTCGGCCGTGCCGCGGGCGAACTCCTCGGAGATCTCCCCGATCACGCGGAGCTGCTCGGTCGTGAGCCGGCCGCCGTCGATGCGCACGCGCAGCATGAAGTACTTGTCGTCCAGCTCCTCCGGCTCCAGGATCGCGGTCTTGCCGCCGTCGATCCCGGGCTTGCGCTGGGTGTAGAGGCCCCACCAGCGCATGCGGCCACGCAGGTCGTTGGGATCGATGGAGTCGAATCCGGTCTTCGAGTAGATCGTCTCAATGCGTGTCCGCACATTGAGACCGTCGTCGTCCTTCTTGAACTGCTCGTTGCCGTTGAGGGGGGTGTGGTGTCCAACGGCCCACTGGCCCTCACCGCGGTGACGGCCGGTCTTGCGGCGCGTTGCGGCGGGTGTTCCGGGGGTGGCGGCCATGGCGGTACGTCCTTCTTCGGCGGCTCAAGGCAAGGGCAGGGGGAGTTGGCGGCGCGGCCCCCGTGACGTTGCTGACGTTGAGCAGGTGTGGCTGAGCGCCGCCTGTTTCCGGTTGTGCCGGTGGTCAGGGCGGTGCTCGCCTCAGGGGACTGGCAGGGTGCGGCGCACCCGCGACGACGCTGTGCGGTGCGCTGTGCGGCGGTGGCTGGTTCCGTCAGCGCGCCGGACAGATGGCGCTGGACATGCGGCCGAGGTCGACGTGCCGCCGACTCACCAAGGCTGTTCCAGCTCCATTCATGGCGGAAGCGTGTCATGGCTCGATTGGAGGAGTCCACTACTGTCCATGATGTGGACCCGATCGTCCCGAATATTGGGACGAAGTGATCTGGGTTACGCCGCGCGGGCCGCCACCGCGGGCCGCGCCCCCCGGGCGGTCAGGCGCCGGGCCAAGGGCCCGGAGTGGGGGTGTCCTCCTTCTCCTCGGTCTCCGTCCGGAAGAGCCTGAAGCCGCGGCGCAGGTAGTTGTCCATCGCCGTCGGGCCGTCCTGGCTGCAGGTGTGCAGCCACACCCGGCGGGTCGGCTCGCGCTCCGCCCAGCGCTCCGCCAGGGACCAGGCCGCGCTCACGCCGACCGTCAGCAGGTGGCCGCCGATGCGCCGCCCGCGGAAGTCCGGCAGCAGCCCGAAGTACATGATCTCGACCACACCGTCGTCCTGCGGGTCCAGCTCCACGTATCCGGCCGGCGTCCCGCGCTCGTACGCCACCCACGTCTCCACCCCGGGCCGGGACAGGTACTCCACCCACTGCTCGCGGGTCAGCGACAGCCGGTCCGTCCAGTGGATGTCCCCGCCCACCGAGGCGTACAGGAAGCGGCTGAACTCCGGCGAGGGGACTTCCGCCCGCCGGACAGTGATCTCGGATCCCGGGACGGCCGCCGGGACCAGGTCCTGCGGGGAGGTCATCTCCAAGGACCACGTGGTGAGGGTGATGGTGCTCATGCAGGTCAGGGAATCACGCCCGGCCCCGGACGGCCCAGGCGGGCCCTGATCACCGCCGGCGCCGTCGAGTGCGGCAGCAGCCCGGCCGGGTCCGCGGGACGGATCAGCTCCACCTCCACGTCGTCCGCGAAGCGGTACGGGCGGTGCGCCAGCACCCCCGCCAGGTTCCGCCGCACCCGCGACAGCTCCGCCCGCACCGTCACCGTCCGCGTCGGGTCCCCGAACAGCTCCCCGGCCAGCTCCGCCGCCGACCGCCCCCGCGGGCTCTCCGCCAGCAGGAACAGCAGCTCCGCGTGGCGCGGGCTCAGCTCCTGCGACCAGCTCCCGGCCGCCCCGTACACCGTCGCCGTCCACGAGCGCGGCCGGCTCAGGTCCAGCACCACCCGGCTCGCCGCCGCCGAGCTCGCCGGCGCCTCCGCGACGCGCAGCAGCCAGCCGCCGGGCAGCGGCTCCACCACGCACGCCCCCAGCTGCGCCACCCGCACCCGGCCCGGCCCGAACCCCTTCGGCAGAGGGATCCGCTCCGTCGGGGCCAGCCCGGTCACCGCCGCCGTCCAGCCGTGCGGGTCCACCGCCAGGGCCCGGCCCGGCAGCCGGGCCAGCAGCGGCGCGGCCACCGCCCGCAGCCGCTCCAGCGACTCCAGGTGCCGCACCCGCAGCTCCCGCTCCGCGAGCCGGGCCACCGAGGTCACCCACGCCAGCGTCGCCGGGTGCATGGTGGCCAGCGGGCCGCTGACGTCCACCACGCCCAGCAGCCGCCCGTCCCGCGGGTCGTGCAGCGGCGCCCCCGCGCACGTCCACTCGTGGTGGCTGGAGACGAAGTGCTCCGCCGAGAACACCTGGACCGGCCGGCGGGCCACCAGCGCCGTGCCCACCCCGTTGGTGCCGACCACCGCCTCGTCCCAGTCCGCGCCCACCCCGAAGCCCAGCCGGTCCGCCGCCCGCAGGATCGGGGCCGCCCCCTCCCGCCACAGCAGCCGCCCGTCCGCGTCGGCGACGACCATGATGTGCAGCGCCGTGTCCAGCGTCGGCAGCAGCCCCTCGCGCAGCACCGGCAGGATCTCCCGCAGCGGCGACTCCTGGCGCCGCTCCTCGGTCTCGGCGGCCGACAGCACCCGCGAGCGGGCGTCCCGGTCCGGGTGCACCCCGCCGGCGAGCATCCGCCGCCAGGACTCCGCGATCTCCGGGCGCGGCAGCACCGGCGGCCGGTCCCCGGCCAGCGCCGCCGCCCGCACCCCCTTGAGCAGCCGCGCGGCCTCCCGCGCGTCCATGGCCGAGAGGCGCGCCACGTCGACCATGCTGCCTGCGGTGTCGGCCACCGGACCCTCCCCGTACGGAACAGGCGGAACAGGACGTACGACGGAACCGGCCCGGCGGGGGCCGCGGCGGCGACCCCGGCAGCCGCGCCGGCGGTCGTCCCGGCAGGCACGCCGGTGTGCCGCTGTCCCTGGCGCACCCGGCGGACGGTTCCGACCCAGAGGGTTGCAACGGTACGCAACTCTCGCCAAGTCTCCGGCGCCCGACCGAAACTGTCCGGACGCCGCCGAGCGGCGTGACAGCTCCTCCTCGGGGCTTTTCGGGCAGGGGTGGTGCCGAGTCGGCGCGGCGCCACCCCTGACCCGGTCGACGGGTCCGGATCCCGGCGCGGGGCGGTTTGGGGACCGCCGCTAGCCCGCGATCCGTGCCCGTTCCACCAGCGCCGCCAGGTCCAGGGTGTGCGGCAGGGTGCCGAAGGCCGCCCCGCGGTCGCCGCCCAGGCGCGCGGCGCAGAACGCGTCCGCCACCTCCGGCGGGGCCCAGCGCACCAGCAGGGACGCCTGGAGCAGCAGCGCCATGCGCTCCGCCACCCGCCGGGCGCGGGCCTCGATCCCCGACAGGTCCGCCAGCTCGGTCAGCAGGTCCTTGATCGCGGCGTCCAGCCGGTGGTCGGCGCCCCGCGCCCGCCCGATCTCCTGCAGGAAGGCGTTCAGCGCCCGGGGCTCGCGCCGGAGCGCGCGCAGCACGTCCAGGGCCTGGACGTTGCCCGATCCCTCCCAGATGGAGTTCAGGGGCGACTCGCGCAGCAGGCGCGGCATCCCGGACTCCTCCACGTAGCCGTTGCCGCCCAGGCACTCCAGGGCCTCTGCCACCATCGGCGTACAGCGCTTGGTCACCCAGTACTTCGCGACGGGCACCGCGAGGCGCAGGAAGGCCTGCTCCTCGTCCGTCCCCGCGTCGTACGCGGCGGCCAGGCGCAGGGCGAGGGTGGTGGCCGCCTCCGACTCCACGGCGAGGTCGGCCAGGACGTTGCGCATCAGCGGCTGGTCGACGAGCAGCGCTCCGAAAGCGGAGCGGTGCTCCGCGTGGTGCAGGGCCTGGGTCAGCGCCTGCCGCATCAGCGCGGCCGATCCGATCACGCAGTCCACCCGGGTCGCCGCCACCATCCCCATGACCGTCCGGAGCCCGCGGCCCTCCTCCCCGACCCGCAGTGCCCACGTCCCGTCGAACTCCACCTCGGCCGACGCGTTGGACCGGTTGCCCAGTTTGTCCTTCAGCCGCTGGAGGGCGAACGCGTTGCGGGTGCCGTCCTCCAGCACCCGCGGCACCAGGAAGCACGTCGGCTCCTCGGCCCCGCCGCCCTCGACCCGGGCCAGCACCAGGAAGGCGTCCGACATCGGGGCCGAGCAGAACCACTTGTGCCCGGTCAGCTCGTACGCCCCGCCCGAGCCGCCCGCCCCGCCGGAGCTCCCCGCCCCGCCCAGCGGCCGGGCCACCGTCGTGTTCGCCCGTACGTCGCTGCCGCCCTGCTTCTCCGTCATCGCCATGCCGAACAGCACCCCCGCCTTGCGCGCCGCCGGCTCCAGCCCCCGGTCGTACACGTGGGAGGTCAGCAGCGGCTCCCACACCGCGGCCAGCTCCGGATCCGCGCGCAGGGTCGGCACGGCCGCATGCGTCATCGACACCGGGCAGCCGTGCCCCGCCTCGACCTGCGACCACACGAAGAACCCGGCCGCCCGCCGCAGGTGCCCCGCCGGCCGCCCCCAGGCATCGGTCAGCCCCGCCCCGACCGCGTGGCCCAGCAGCCGGTGCCACGCCGGATGGAACTCCACCTCGTCGATCCGGTTCCCGTACCGGTCGTGGGTGCGCAGCCGCGGCGGGTTCCCGTCGGCCTGCGCGGCCCACTCCTGCGCCTCCTCCGAGCCGGCGGCCCGCCCGAGGTCCGCGAGCTCCTCCTGCACCTCGCCGAGCAGTCCGGGCGCGAGATCGCCGAGGTGGCGCTCCACGGCCTCGGTGAGCGCCCGGTCACCGCTGTAGACGTCGTGTCCCACCAGGGGTGGAGGCTGATTGGTGACGGTGTGGGTGGTGGCTGCCATGCGGATACCGTAAGGACGTGCAGCCAGCAGAAGAAACACCCGAGCGGGTCCACGGCCACGGGCCGGGCCACGGACGGGGCCGGGAGCCCGGCCACGGCCACGGGCACGGGCACGTGACGCACGGGCACGGACTCGGGCCCCGCGGGCGCCTCCACCGCGCCCGGGCCCTCTACCGCAACGTCTCCAAGCGCAAGATGGCCTGGCTGCTGCTGAAGGACACCGTGAACTCGTGCATCGAGTACCGGATCCTGGGCCTGGCCGCCGAGGCCGCCTTCTTCACCCTGCTCTCGCTGCCGCCGCTCTTCCTCGGCCTGCTCGGCCTCCTCGGCTACGTCGACGGCTGGACCCACCGCACCTTCGTCGCCTCCATCGAGGAGAACATCCTGCGGGCCGTCGGCACCGTCCTGTCCGACCGCGGCGTCAACGAGATCGCCAGACCCATGCTCGACGACGTGACCCGCGCCGGCCGCCCCGACCTGGTCTCCCTCGGTTTCGCCTTCGCCCTCTGGTCCGGCTCCCGCGCCGTCAACGTCTTCATCGACACCATCACCGTCATGTACGGCCTCGACGGGCAGCGCGGCATCGTCAAGACCCGGCTGCTTGCCTTCCTGCTCTACGTCATCGCCCTGGTCATCGGCGCCGTCGTGCTGCCGCTGATGGTCGCGGGGCCCGACGCCGTGGTGCAGTGGCTGCCCTGGAGCGCGGAGGTGATCGCCGTCCTGTACTGGCCGACCGTCACCCTGCTGTCCATCGTCTTCCTCACCACCCTCTACCACGTCTCCGTGCCCGTCCGCTCGCCGTGGATCGAGGACGTCCCCGGCGCGCTGGTGGCGCTGGCCATGTGGGTGCTCGGCTCGTTCCTGCTGCGGATCTACCTCACCAGCACCGTCGAGGGACCCACCATCTACGGCTCGCTCGCCGCCCCCGTCGCCGTGCTGCTGTGGATCGGCGTCTCCGCCTTCGCGGTCCTCGTCGGCGCGGCCGTCAACGCCGCCATCGACCGGGTCTGGCCCTCCGTGGCCACGGCCGCCGCCCGCGAGGCGAACGAGCGGGCCCGCGAGGCCGAGGCCGCGCAGCTCGTCGCCCGCGCCGCCGCCTGGCGCGCGCTCGCCGAGGGAGAGTCCGAGGACGACGAGGACGGCGACGCCGGCATGCCGTCGGAATTCCCGGAGCGCTGGTCGAACTTCCTTCCGCCCGACGACTACACCGCCCGGCTGCGCAAGCACTGATGTACGAGGAGCGGCCGTCCCTGCTGGTTCCCGGGGCGGTCCTGTGGCGGGCCGACGCCCCCGGCGCGGTGGTGCTGCCCGACGGCTGCATGGACCTGCTGTGGATCGACGGCCGGCTGCTCGTCGCCGGCCCGGACACCGGCCCGCACCCCGCGGGGGAGGTGCCGGGCACCGGCTTCGCCGGGATCCGGTTCGCCCCCGGAGCCGCGCCGGCGCTGCTGGGCGTACCGGCCCGCGAACTGCTCGACCGCCGCGTCGAGCTGGCCGCGCTGTGGCCCGGCGCGCAGGTACGCCGCCTCGCCGAGCAGGTCGGCGCGTACGGGGATCCGCGCACCGGCCTGGAGCGGCTGGCCCGTGCCCGCGCCGCCGAAGCCGGACCGGCCGACCCCCTCGCCGCGCGGGTGGCGGCCGGGCTGCGCGCCGGGCACCCGGTGGCGGCCGTCGCCGCGGACGTCGGGCTCGGGGCGCGGCAGCTGCACCGGCGCTCGCTCGACGCGTTCGGCTACGGGCCGCGGATGCTGGGGCGGGTGCTGCGGCTCCAGCGGGCCCTGGCCCTGGCCCGGCAGGGGCTGTCCGCGGCCGAGGTCGCCCACCGGGCCGGGTACGCGGACCAACCGCACTACGCCCGCGAGGTGCGGGCCCTGGCCGGGACGACGCCGGGGGCCTACGCGGCCGCCTGGGTCGGGGCGAACAGGGAGACGCCGCAGCCGTCCGGGTCGAGCACCACCGCGTAGCGCTGTCCCCAGAAGGCGTCCCAGGGCTCCAGGTGGCCCCGGTACCCGGCCTGCGTCAACTCCGCGTACAGCGCGTCCACCTCCGCGGGGGAGTCGCACAGGAAGGCGAGCTCCTGTCGGCCGCCCCCCTCCGGGCGGGACCACGACGGGTCGAAGGAGCGGACCACCGCCTCGGTGTCCCAGGCGATCCGCAGCCCGCCCGGCAGGGCGGCCTCCACGTGCGGCTGACCGTCCGCGTCGGCCGGGACGTCCAGGCCGAGGCGGCGGTAGAAGGCGAGCGAGGCGGCCATGTCGGAGACGACCAGGCCGATCATGTCGAGTCGGGGAGTCATGCGGCCAGACTAGGAGGGAGCCCCCGCACCGGTCTTGAACGCATCGGACACGGCGCTGCCGAAAAAGGATTGGCGCGGCAGCGGGGGCGGTTGTTAACGTGATCTCCGTGCCCGCCGGACCGAACCGGGCGGAGCCGTCGGACCGTTGTACGACCAGGAGGTGAGTTCATTGATGACTGTCGCTGAGCAGGGTGCTGCCCGCATCCAGAAGACCATCAATGTCACTTCCGTGGTCTCCGGCTGACCTCACACCACTTCCCGCGCGCCACTGCGCGCCGCTGCCGGGGCCACCCTTCGAAGGGTCCCCCTTGTCTCTCCCGCTTTCTCCCTCTTCCCCCTCTTCTTCTTCCTTCCCGCTCGCCGGCCTCGGCTGGGACGCGGCCTGGGAGGCCGAGTTCGCACCGTACGCGGCACAGGGCCTGCTGCCCGGCCGGGTGGTCCGCGTGGACCGCGGCCGGTGCGACGTCATGACCGCGGACGGCATCGTCCACGCCGACACCGCCTTCGTCACGCCCCACGACCCGCTGCGCGTCATCTGCACCGGCGACTGGGCGGCCGTGGAAGCAGCCGGCAACCCGCGCTACGTGAAGGCGTACCTGCCGCGCCGCACCGCCTTCGTGCGCTCCACCTCCTCGCAGCGCTCGGAGGGGCAGATCCTCGCCGCCAACGTCGACCACGCGATCATCGCCGTCTCGCTCGCCGTCGAGCTGGACCTCGGCCGCATCGAGCGCTTCCTGGCGCTCGCATGGGAGTCGGGGGCGCAGCCGCTGGTCGTCCTGACCAAGGCCGACCTCGTACCGGACCCGGTGTCGCTGTCGTACCTGGTCCAGGACGTGGAGGCCGCGGCGCCGGGCGTGCAGGTGCTCACCGTCTCCTCGCTCACCGGGGAGGGCACCGACGTCCTCGCGGCGGTCGTCGCCGACGGGACGAGCGTGCTCCTCGGCATCTCCGGAGCCGGCAAGTCCACGCTCGCCAACGCGCTGCTCGGCGCGGACGTCATGGAGGTGCAGGCCACGCGCGAGGTCGACGGCAAGGGCCGCCACACCACGACCACGCGCAACCTGCTCGCCCTGCCGGGCGGCGGCGTCCTCATCGACACCCCCGGGTTGCGCGGCGTCGGGCTCTGGGACGCCGAGACCGGGGTCGGGCAGGCCTTCTCCGAGATCGAGGAGTACGCCGCCGAGTGCCGGTTCCACGACTGCGCCCATGAGGCGGAGCCGGGGTGTGCGGTGCTGGACGCGGTCGAGTCCGGGGCGCTGCCGCAGCGCCGCCTGGACAGCTACCGCAAGCTGCTGCGGGAGAACCAGCGGATCGTCGCCAAGACGGATGCGCGGCTGCGGGCCGAGATCCGCCGGGACTGGCGCCTGAAGTCCGCCGTGGGCCGCGCCAACTATGCGGCCAAGCGCGGCAACCACTCCTGACGGGCTCCGCCCGCCGCCCCTGCCCCGCCGCCTCTCGGGCCGGGGGCGGCCGGGCACGCCGCTGCCCGGGCCCGGTCCCCTACCGCCCTTCCCCGGGCTCCGCCCGACCCCGCGCCTCAAACGCCGGCGGGGCTGGAAGGTCGGGGCTCCGTGCCTCGAGCGCCGGCGGTGGTGGGGGGCCCGTGCACGGACGTATCAGGCGCCGGCAGGGGTGATTTCAGCCCGCGCGGCGTTTGAGCGCGCCGGGCGCGGAGCGCGCGGAACCGGGGTCGGCGCGGCAGGCCGGGGGCCGGGGCGGAGTCCCGGGGAACGGGGGAAGGGCGGGTAGGGGAGCGGCCCCGCGCAGCGGCCCGCCCGCAGGGGAAGGCCGCACCCGCGGCCCGGGCCCCGCGCGCGCCCGCTCGGCAGGGCGGCGGACGGGGTCCGGGGCCCGGCGCGAGGCCGGTGGAGGCGGCCCCGCGCGAGGGGTGCGCCGCAGCGGGCTCAGGCCGCGGTGAACAGGAGGGCGGCGTTGTGGCCGCCGAAGCCGAACGCGTTCGCCAGTGCCGCCGGCACCGCCATGCGCCGCGGCGCGCCCGCGACCACGTCCAGGCCGATCTCCGGGTCCGGGACCTCCAGGTTCCGGACCGCCGGGACCACCCCCTCGTACACCGCCCGCACCGCGGCAATGGCCCCGACGGCCCCCGCCGCCCCGAACAGGTGCCCCGTCATGGACTTCGTCGCCGTCACCGCCGCATGCGTGCCCACCGCCTCGGCGATCGACCGCGCCTCCACCAGGTCGCCCGCCGGCGTCGACGTCGCGTGCGCGTGCACGAGCGCGACGTCGGCGGGGCCGAGCCCGGCCGCCGCCAGTGCCGCCCGCACCGCCCGTACCTGGCCCGGCGCGTGCGGGGCCGTGATGTGGTGGGCGTCCGAAGTCACCCCGGCCCCGGCCAGCTGCGCGTACACCCGCGCCCCCCGCGCCGCCGCGAACTCCGCCCGCTCCAGCACGACCAGCCCGGCGCCCTCGCCGATGACGAAGCCGTCGCGGCCGGCGTCGAAGGGGCGGGAGGCGGCCGCCGGGTCGTCGTTGCGCGTCGAGTGGGACCGGGCCTGGGCGAACCCGGCCAGCGGCAGCGGGTGCACGCAGGCCTCCGTTCCGCCGGCCACGACCACGTCGGCCCGGCCGAGCCGGATCAGGTCCAGCGCGAGGGCCAAGGCCTCACCGCCGGAGGCACAGGCGCTGACCGGGGTGTGCGCCCCGCCCTGCGCGCCGAGCTCGATGGAGACCCAGGCCGCCGGCCCGTTCGCCATCAGCATCGGCACGGTGTGCGGGGAGACCTTCCGTACGCCCGAGGCCTCCAGGACGTCGTCCTGCCCGAGCAGGGTCAGCGCCCCGCCGGTCCCGGTCCCGATCACCACGGCGAGCCGTTCCGGCTCCACCTCCGGCCGCCCCGCATCGGCCCACGCCTCGCGGGCCGCGACCAGCGCCAGCTGCTCGCACCGGTCCATGCGGCGCGCCTGCACCCGGTCCAGCGCCTCCGCCGGATCCTGGCGCACCCGTCCGGCGATGCGCACCGGGAGCGCGGCGGCCCACTCCTCCTCCAGCGCGCGGATCCCGTTCTCGCCGCGCAGCATCGCCTGCCAGGTCGTCGTGGCATCGCCGCCGAGCGGGGTGGTGGCCCCCAGGCCGGTGACGGAAACGCCGGTGGTGCCGGTACCGATACCCGTGCCGATAGCCGTACCCATGACAGATCCCCCTTGTGGTCATTCCACAGTCGTTCGGACTGCTCGTGTGTCCACTGTGCCAAGGGAATACGGGTGATAGGGGCAGGGTGATCCATCGATTCATGATCGTCAATTTGTAGGGTTCGGCCATGGAAGGCGCCGCGTCGACCGCCCCTCGGCCGACCACGGCCGTCCCCGCCCACGCGGCAACCGGACCAGCCCCACCGGGATCAGACGGGGCAGATCCAGGCGCTCAGCGTGCCCGAGCAGGTGCTACCGGGCCACCCAGCCCCGTTCGTACGCGTGCCAGCCCAACTGGAGCCGGGTCGTCACCCCGGCCAGCTCCATCAGGCCCTTCACCCGCCGCTGCACCGTGCGCAGGCCGAGCTCCAGGTGCTTGGCCACGCTGGCGTCCGTCATCCCGGCCAGCAGCAGCGTCAGGATCTCCAGGTCCGTGGCGTCCGGCACGCCGCCCGACTCCTCCGGCGCCCCGGTCGCCCCCAGCCGCAGCGGCATCGCCTCCCGCCACACCGCCTCGAACAGCCCGACCAGCGACTCCAGCAGCCCCGACGCATGGACGACGAGGGCCGCCGGCTCCGTGCCGCGCGCCGTGAGGGGGACCATCGCCAGGGCCCGGTCCGCGATCACCAGGCTGGTGGGGACCCGGTGCGTCACCCGTACCCGCTCGCCGCGCGCCAGCGCCGTCGACGCCTCCCGGATGCCGGTGGGCAGGGCCAGCACGTCCCGCTCGATCACCACCCGGTACGCGACGCCCCGTACGGCGGCCTGCTCCTCGGCCGGCTCGTTCTCCATGCCCGACACCACCAGCGGCCGGGCGCTGGCCAGGGCGAAGACCTCGCGGGCGGCGCCCAGCTGGATCTGGTGGAAGCGGTGCGCGACCGCGCTCGCGCCCGTCACCACCTCCACCAGGTCGTGCACCGCCGACTCCGCGGCCTCCCCGCGGTACTCCCGGGCCAAGAGCTCCGCCGCCTGCTCGGCCTGCTCCAGCTCGATCCGCTGCTGGGTCAGCAGCGCCCCCAGGGCCACCCCGGGCGGGGCCGCGACCCAGCGCCCCGGCCGCGCCGAGGACTGCGCCGCCAGGCCGTGCCGCTCCAGGTGGCGCAGGGCCCGCTCGGTCTGCGGCACCGGGAGGGCCAGGCGGTGCGCGAGATCCGGCACCTCCGCCGCCCCCAGCGCGACCAGCGCGCGGTACGCCGACTCCTGGCCCTCGTCCAGGCCTATCGCGTTCAGCAACCCGTCCACCCCCACCTCTCGCCACGGCATGCCCTTCCGCGGGCGGGAAACGGCCACGGCGCGAACCCGCCGCGCCCATATCACCGCACCTCCCGCCCCTCTGCCAAGGCGAGCCCCACGTCGCACGGAGGTTCGTCGTCCGGCGGGGTGTTCGGCGGAGGCGGGCGGGGGTCACCTGGGGGTGGGGCGGGGGGAGCCCATTTCGTGTATTCCGCGTTCTCCGGCGCGGGGCCGGGCGGAGAATGGGCGCATGAGTCAGCAGGGCGCGGACGACTGGTGGCAGAAGCTGTACGAGGAACCGGAAGCGGTCCCGCCGCCCGACCCGGGGGACACGCTGGAAAGCCGCTACCACTCGGCGGCCTCCCTGACGACCCCGCCGCAGGGGGCGGCACCCGCCGTGGCACCGCCGCTGCCCCCGCCCCCGGCCCCGCCCGCCGAGCCGCCCGTCGCCCCGCCGTGGCGGCCCGGAGCAGGGCCGGAGGGCGAAACGCCCCGCCGGCCGCTCATCCCCCAGCAGCCGGACCGGGGGCCCGACCCGGGGCCGGCGCCGCCCGCACCTGCGCCCCCGCCGGTCTCCGGGCCCCGGGATCCGCGGGAGGCCGGGGCCACCGGGTACGGGCTGGGGCGTGTGACCGTGCCGCCCGTGCCGCCCGCTCCCGCCGAACCGCCCGCGCCACCGGCCCCGCCCGTCCCGGACCGGCCCGCGGTGCAGTACCTCGGGGACCGCGCGCCCACCTACGCCGCCGAGCCCGGGGGGCTGCCGGCGGCCGAGCCGGACGCACTCGACGAGCTGGTCGCGGACACCGTCCTGGAGGGCGCCCGGCACGGGGCGTTCACCCTGCGCGCCGCCTCGGTGCGCGGCGACTCCGCCCGCTACCGCGCCGAGGCCCGCCGGGACTTCCTGCTCACCGCCCGCTTCGGCGGCGGCGACGACGCCCTGGTCCTGGTGGCGCTGGCCGGCGGTGACCGCGCGGCCGCCGGGGCCGCCGAAGCCGCGGCCGAGGTGTCCCGGTGGGTCGCCGCCTCCATCGGCCGCAGCCGGCAGCGGCTCGCCGACGACATCCGGGCCGGCCGCCGCGACGCCCTGCGCTCCGGGCTCCAGCGGCTCACCGACCGCGCCTACGGCCGGCTGCGGGCCCGCGCCGCCGAACTCGGCCACCCGGAGGACGCGTACACCGCCGGGCTGCGCGTCCTGCTGCTGCCGATCGACCCCGAGTGCCGGACCCGGGTCTGCTTCGGCGCGGGTCCCGGCGGGCTGTTCCGGCTGCGGGACGGCCACTGGCAGGACCTGGAACCGGCCGGGCAGGCCGGGTCCGCCGAACCGGCATCCGGGTCCGCCGAACCGGCATCCGGGCCCGCCGACCCCGCTGACCCCGCCGCCCCCGGCCCGGCCCCCGGCGCCGGCTTCCGCTTCCGGGCGGCCGTCGCCCGGCCCGGCGACACCCTGCTGCTCTGCTCCGGCGGGCTGGCCGACCCGATGCGCGAGGAGGCGCTGCTCCCGGCCGAGCTCGCCGCCCGCTGGTCCGCAGGGGAGCCGCCGGGCCTCGCCGCCTTCCTCGCCGACACCCAGCTCCGCGTCAAGGGCTACGCCGACGACCGCACGGCCGCCGCCGTCTGGGAGGCGTAACCGACAGGCGCGATCCGCCCGGCCGTGCGTGGATGGACCCATGGCCAAGCAGAACGTGGCGGAGCAGTTCGTCGACATCCTCGTCCGGGCGGGCGTCCGCCGCGTCTACGGGGTCGTCGGCGACAGCCTGAACCCCGTCGTCGACGCGATCCGCCGCACCGGCGGCATCGACTGGATCCAGGTCCGCCACGAGGAGACCGCCGCGTTCGCGGCCGGCGCCGAGGCCCAGATCACCGGCACCCTGGCCGCCTGCGCCGGCTCCTGCGGGCCCGGCAACCTGCACCTGATCAACGGGCTGTACGACGCCCACCGCTCCATGGCCCCCGTCCTCGCCCTCGCCTCGCACATCCCCTCCGGCGAGATCGGCCTCGGCTACTTCCAGGAGACCCACCCCGACCGGCTGTTCAGCGAGTGCAGCCACTACAGCGAGCTGATCTCCAACGCGCGCCAGATGCCCCGGCTGCTGCAGACGGCCGTCCAGCACGCCGTCGGCCGCAGCGGGGTCAGCGTGGTCTCCCTGCCTGGCGACATCGCCGCCCTGCCCGCCCCCGACAAGCCGGTCGAGCACGCCCTCGTCACCTCCCGGCCCACGGTCCGGCCGGGCGACGAGGAGATCGACCGGCTGGTCCGGCTGGTCGACGACGCCGAGCGGGTCACGCTCTTCTGCGGCAGCGGCACCGCCGGCGCGCACGCCGAGGTCATGGAGTTCGCGGGCCTGGTCAAGGCCCCCGTCGGGCACGCCCTGCGCGGCAAGGAATGGATCCAGTACGACAATCCGTACGACGTGGGCATGAGCGGGCTGCTCGGCTACGGCGCCGCCTACGAGGCCACGCACGAGTGCGACCTGCTGATCCTGCTGGGCACCGACTTCCCGTACAACGCGTTCCTGCCGGACGACGTGAAGATCGTCCAGGTGGACATCCGCCCCGAGCACCTCGGGCGCCGCTCGCAGCTGGACCTGGCCGTCTGGGGCGACGTACGGGCCACCCTGCGCGCGCTGAACTCCCGCGTACGGCCCAAGGCGGACCGCCGCTTCCTGGACCGCATGCTCAAGAAGCACGCCGACGCCCTGGAGGGCGTGGTCAGGGCGTACACGCGGAAGGTGGAGAAGCACACCCCGATCCACCCGGAGTACGTCGCCGCCGTCCTCGACGAACTGGCGGACGAGGACGCCGTGTTCACCGTCGACACCGGCATGTGCAATGTGTGGGCGGCGCGTTATCTTTCCCCGAACGGCCGACGCCGCATCATCGGGTCGTTCAGCCACGGCTCCATGGCCAATGCCCTCCCGCAGGCGATCGGGGCGCAGTTCACCGACCGCGGACGTCAAGTGGTGTCGATGTCGGGTGACGGGGGTTTCTCGATGCTGATGGGAGATTTCCTCACCCTGGTGCAGTACGACCTGCCCGTCAAAGTAGTCCTGTTCAACAACTCATCGCTCGGAATGGTCGAGTTGGAGATGCTGGTTTCCGGCCTTCCTTCGTACGGAACCACGAACCACAACCCGGATTTCGCGGCCATCGCCCGCGCGGCGGGCGCGTACGGGGTGCGCGTGGAGAAGCCCAAGCAGCTCAGCGGCGCTTTGAAGGATGCGCTGAAGCACAGGGGGCCCGCCCTGGTGGACGTGGTCACCGACCCCAATGCACTGTCCATTCCACCGAAGATCAGCGCCGAGATGGTGACCGGTTTCGCACTGTCGGCCAGCAAGATCGTGCTGGACGGCGGAGTGGGCCGGATGATCCAGATGGCTCGATCCAATCTGCGCAACGTGCCCCGTCCGTAACCCCGCAGGAGTGCGGAATGCCCCGGCGGGCATGCATCCCGGAGACCTGTTCGAGAGCAGTGGGACACGGGGGAGGTACATCGCCGTGCGGGTGGGGGCGAAGACCGGGAAGCCGTCGAGGAGAGGCCGACCCGTGGCGCGGGAGCCGTCGGGGACGCCACAGGCCTCGGCGGGGGCGCCGGGAGCGGCGGGGCAGCCGGTGCGGGCGATCACCCGCAGCGTGCGCCGGGCGGACCTGAAGGCCGTGGGCGAGGTCCGCAAGGCGCTGCGGGAGCTGATGCGCCACCGGTGCCGCAGCGACACCGCCGAGGTGGCCGAGCTCCTGATCACAGAACTGGTCACCAATGCCCTCGTCCACACCGACCAGGGCGCGGAGGTGGCCGCGACCCTCACTCCGACGAGGCTGCGGGTGGAGGTCCGGGACTACGCAGCGGGCCGGATCCGGCCGTACGTACCGACCGCCGACGACGGTACGCACGGCCGCGGGCTGGTGCTGGTGCAGGGGCTCGCCGACGCATGGGGCGTGGACGCGGTCGCGCCGGGCGGGGGCAAGGTGGTGTGGTTCGAGCTGGACGGGGCCTTCGGGGCCTTCGACGGGGCCGGAGACACGGGCCCGGGCCACGACGGAGGGCCCGCCTGACGGGCGGGCCCTCCGGGGCGGGGCAGGGGTTCTGCTCAGCCGAACTGCTGCTCCAGGTCCTTGAGTTTGCGCTCCAGTGAGTCGAGTCGGGGGATGGTCTGCGTGTCGTCCTCGGCGGTCAGGTCGACGGTGCGCGGGCCGGTCACCTCAGCGGTGTCCGGTCCGCTCACGGCCTGCAGGGAGCGGCGGGGGCGCGAAGCGGGCAGCTGTACCTGCTCGACTATGGCCGGCTCCGCGCCGGCCGGCGCGGAGCCCGCTGCTGAGGTCAGTCCCGGCAGGTCGACCTGGCGGCCGCGGGAGCGGCCGAAGGCCCGGTTCTGCCGGCCCAGCGCCTTGAGGCGCGCCCGGTTGAGCCGGTTCTGGTCGCGCCGGCGGTGGCGGTCCTGCTCCTTCTCCCGCTTGTCCTCGCGCACCTCCTCGACGGCCTCGTCGAGGGTGCGGACGCCCTCCAGCAGCATGAGCGACCATGCGCCGAAGGTCTCCCGGGGCGCCCTCAGCCAGCGGACCATGCGGATCTGCGGGAGCGGGCGCGGGATCAGGCCCTGCTCGCGCAGTGCGGCCCGCCGGGTCTGCTTCAGCGCCCGGTCGAACAGGACGGCCGCCGAGAGCGACATGCCGGCGAAGAACTGCGGGGCGCCGTCGTGGCCCATGCCCCGCGGGGCGTGGACCCAGTTGAACCAGGCCGCCGCGCCCGCGAAGAGCCAGACCAGCATGCGGGAGCCGAGGGCCGCGTCGCCGTGGCTGGCCTCGCGGACGGCGAGCACCGAGCAGAACATGGCGGCGCCGTCGAGGCCGAAGGGGACCAGGTACTCCCAGCCGCCGGAGAGGTTGAGGTTCTGCCGGCCGAAGCCGACCAGTCCGTGGAAGGAGAGCGCGGCGGCCACCGCCGCGCAGCAGAAGAGCAGCACGTAGGAGGCGGTTCCGTAGACGGCCTCCTTGCGCCGCCTGCGCTCCTCGCTGCGTTCCCAGGAGTCGTCGGCCGCGGCCTTGTCGCCCTCGCGCTTGCCCCGGGCCAGTACCGCAACTGCCGCAAGTACGCCCAGGATCAACAGGCTGCCGGGCAGCAGCCAGTCCAGCGATATGTCGGTCAGTCTCATGCGGATGTCCCTTGCCTTTGCCTCGCGTATGCGGCCTACCGGGGCCATGGTGGCGCAGGAGATCGCCTCGGCATGCGGGTTTCGGAGCAAGTGGACGCCATCGGGGGGTGGGGCCCGCCGGATAGGGTGTTGTGAGTCGAACTCCCGCTCGATCCATGGGAGTTGCGTTCGATTGTGGTCATCAGGACGGGTGGGTTCGCTCGGCGAAGGAGTGGATGTGCCGGTCGGCCCGTACCGTGTCGTTCCGCCGGATGCGGGTGGAGCGGCCGGCACGGCCGCCGCCCGCCGAGGCGGCCACCCTCCCCGGCGTACGGGCCCGGGGGCCGGCCGGGGCGCCACCGACCCGGCGACGGCCCGCGGCGGGCTCGTCCGTCACCGTGCCGCACACGGAGCACTCCGGCCGCGCCGCAGGGCGCGCACGTTGGCCCCGCCCGCTCCCGCGGCCGGGGGTCCGGAGGCCGGTGGAAGGGCCCCGGCCGCGGGCAGCCGGGGCAGGACGCGGCGCAGCGCGAAGCCGGTGGCCGGGGTGGTCCGGTCGCGGGTCGGGGTGGCGTCCGGTTCGGGTCCGTCGGCGGCGGGGCGCCCGGGTGGTCCGGTCGCGGGGCGGGAGGGCCGGTCGGGGCGCCGGGGCCGGCTTGCCGCGGTGGAGGCCACCGGGCCAGGGCGGGTGCCCGGCCGCCGGGGCGGGCGTGACCTGCGCCGCCTTCCCCCCACTTCGCTGGCCTGTTCAACTATTCTCCCGACAGGCCCGAACCCATCAGGAGGACCGAGTGCGCGAAGCGGCCCCCACCGGGGTGTCGGCGCTGATCCCGACGCAGAAGGTGCTGCGCCATTCCGTGCGCCGCCAGGTGCTCGACGCGCTGCGCGCGGCGCTCGTCGACGGCGAGCTGGTACCGGGGGAGATCTACTCCGGCCCGGCGCTCGGGGAGCGCTTCGGCGTCTCCGCCACGCCCGTGCGCGAGGCGATGCAGCAGCTGGCGCTCGAGGGCGCCGTGGAGTGCCTGCCCAACCGCGGCTTCCGCGTCCTGGCCCGTACGCCGCGCGCCCACGGCGAGCTGTTGGAGGTCCGCGCCCTGCTGGAGGTCCCGGTCCTGCTGCGGCTGGCCCGTACGCTCCCCGCCGAGGCCTGGACCGCCCTGCGGCCCGCGGCGGCCGCCACCGCCGAGGCCGCGGCCGCCGGCGACCTCGCGCGGTACGCGGACGCCGACCGGGCCTTCCACCGCGCGGTGCTCTCCCTCGGCGGGAACGAACAGCTGGTCGAGGTGGCCGGGGAACTCCACCGGCGCTCCCAGTGGCCGCTCCCCGGCGCGCCGCGCACCAGCCCCGCGGGCCTGGTCGAGGACGCCGCGGAGCACACGTCCCTCCTGGAGGCGCTCATCGCCGGCGACCTGTGCCGGGCCGAGGGTCTGGCGCACGCCCACTTCACCGTCTTCTGAAGCCGGCTCGCCCCGCCCGGCCGCCCGTGCCCCCGCGGAAGCGGTCAGGTGGCCGGGGCCGGGTGGAGGCGGTCCTCCAGCCAGGTCGGGATCCCGCCCAGCAGGTGGAACAGCCGCCGGGCCTCGGCGCGCAGCCGGCCGGCCTCCGGCTCCGGCTCCACCTCGGCCAGCGCCGCCAGCGCGGGCGCCGTGCCGATCAGGAACCCCAGCTCCTCCCGGATCCGCAGGGACTCCGCGAAGCCCTTGCGGGCCTCGGCGACCTCCCCGTCCCGCAGCGCGAGTGCGGCCAGGTGCCGCCAGGTGAAGGACAGCAGCAGCGTGTCCCCGTGGGTGGCGGCTCCGGCGTGGGCGCGCCGGTACGCGGGCCGTGCGGACTGCGGGGCGTCGCCGAGGTGCTCGGCGACCAGGCCCCGCCGGAAGTCCAGCAGCGGCCGGGTCCGCGAGTCGGGGGACAGCAGCGCCGCGGCGCGGCCGAGGGCGGAGCGGGCCTCGTCGGCCCGGTCCCGTACGCCGAGCACCGTGGCGGCGTAGGCCAGCTGGCCGCGCTCGCACGCGGCCGCGCCCCGCTCGTCGTCGTCACCGGCCACCGCCTCCGCGACCCGCAGCGCGTCCTCCGCCTCCGCCCAGCCCTGCCCCGTGAACAGGCACCGCTCGACCAGCAGCGCGGTCCGCTGCACGGCCGCTGCGGGGTCGTCCTGGCGGGGCGTCAGAAGGGCTGCCGCGTCGGTCCAACAACCGCGCGACCGCAGCCGCCATATCGCCCGCTGGAGGGGGTCGTCTCCCCCGGTGGTTCCGGTGCCGGACATGGCGGTCTCCGCCACATTGCCCTCCCCAAAGCAACCAAGCAGCACGTCGTTGAGCCCTGGGGCGAAATGAGAGCACGGATCGGCTGCTCCGGCCAAGGGGTCGGGTGAACTCTTTCACAAAGTCCGGACACCTCGTCAGGGCCCGCTTCGGCCCCCTTGGCCGGAACTCCTCAGCTCATGCGCAGTGCCAGGAAGAAGTCGAGCTTGTCCTCCAGGCGGGACAGGTCCCGCGCCGTCAACTGCTCGATTCGCCCGACCCGGTAACGCAGCGTGTTGACGTGCAGGTGGAGCCGGGTCGCGCACCGCGTCCAGGAGCCGTCGCAGTCGAGGAACGCCTCCAGCGTCGGGATCAGCTCGGCGCGGTGGCGCCGGTCGTAGTCCCGCAGCGGGTCCAGCAGCCGGGCCGTGAAGGCCCGGCGGACGTCGTCCGGCACGAACGGCAGGAGCAGCACGTGCGAGGCCAGCTCGTGGTGGCCGGCCGCGCACACCCGGCCCGGGCGGGCCGCGGCGACCCGGCGGGCGTGCCGGGCCTCCTCCAGCGCACCGCGCAGCCCCTCGGCGGAGGACACGGCGGCGCTCACGCCCAGGGTGAGCCGGCCGTCGTCGGCCAGGCCCGCCTGCAGCGGCTCGCGCACGGAGGAGAGCAGCACGTCGGCGTGCAGGGCGGCCTCCGGGCCCCGGTCCTCGCCGGCCTCGCCGGGCGCCGCCGGCAGCGGGACGAGCGCGATGGCCTCGTCCCCGGCGTGGGCGACCGCGATCCGGTCCGAGGGCTCCGGCCCCGAGACGGACGGGTCGACCAGGATCTCCTCCAGCAGCGACTGGGCCACCGGGCCGCCGGGAATGTCCCCGCCCTCCCAGTCCACCCGGGCCACGACGACCTGCCAGTGCGGGGCGGTGCCCAGCCCGGGCAGCAGCACCGGCGCCGCGACCCGCAGGCGGGCGGCGATCTCGGCGGGCGGGGCACCCGTCTGGACCAGCTCCAGCACCTCCTGCGCCAGACGGCGGCGCACCGTGCGGGCGGCGTCGCGCCGGTCCCGCTCGACGGCGATCAGCTGGGTCACGCCCTGCAGCAGGTCCAGGCGCTCCGCGGGCCAGTCGCCCGCGTCGGCCTCGACGGCCAGCAGCCAGTCCGACAGGACGCTTTCGCGCACGTCACGGCCGCCCGGACCGCCCGGGCCGCGCCCCGCTCCCCTGATCGGGAAGAGGGAGTAGGTAATACCCTGGATGGAGATCCGGTGCGGGCCCCTGCGCCCGGTGCGGACCGCTGCGAGGTGCTCGCCGGCCAGTGCCGCACAGATGCCCGGCGCCAGGGGTTCGCCCGCTCCGGCGATCTGCCGGCCTGTGGGGGACAGCACCCAGGCACGCAGATCGAGGTCGGTGGTGAGCAGATCGAGCACCACGTCCGGCCCGCCGCCGGCGGGGCCCGAGGTCATCAGGCGGCGGTGGCGGTCGACCACGGCCGCGAGATCGCCCGCGCGCTCTCCGGAGACCTGCCTCACCACGTACTCGGTGATCGTGGCGAATGCAACGTCTTCGTTCACGGCGAACAGCGGGAGCCGGTTGCGCCGGCAGGCCGAAACGAGATCGTCCGGGATGTCTCCCAGCTCCGCCTCGCCCGCCGCGAGGCCGGCCACACCCGCGCTCGCAAGGATTCGTACGAACGGCTCGGAGTCGGCTGAATTTCTTCGCCACGCCAGGCCAGTGAGGACGAGTTCGCCCCCGGTGAGGTATCGGCTGGGATCCCTCAGGTCGGTCGTCATGACGCCGCGGACCGTCCGGTCGAGTTCTTCCTCGCCGCCCAGCAGCCGCAGCCCCAGCGCCTCGGTTTCCAGCAGTGCGCGAAGCCGCATGGTGTCGCCGCCGATCTGTCTCGAATGTTGCCGTTGGAAATCGGGCAGGTCGTTGCATCCTGCCTTTCATACGAATCTACAAGACGAGGGAGGCAGCCAGCCAACTCCTTCATGGTTTCGGTGACTGCACCCGAGGGAGGCGGGGCTTGTGTACTGGCTCCACACCGCGTTAACAGCACGTGAACGTCCAGTCGAGGGCCCTTCGGCCTCCTGGCTTGAAGTGAACGACCCGATTACAAGAAGAGAGCCGCACATGGACTTCCTTCGCCCCGCCAGCTGGGAGGAGGCACTCGCCGCCAAGGCCGAGTACCCCACAGCTGTGCCGATTGCGGGTGGCACCGACATCATGGTCGAGATCAATTTCGACCACCGCCGTCCGGAGTACCTCCTCGACCTCAACCGCATCGAACTGCTGCGGGAGTGGGAGGTAGGCGAGGAGGTCACCAAGCTCGGCGCCTCCGTCCCGTACACCCAGATCATGGAGAACCTGCGCGGCACGCTGCCGGGTCTCGCGCTCGCCTCGCACACGGTCGCGTCCCCGCAGATCCGCAACCGCGGCGGCGTCGGCGGCAACCTCGGTTGCGCCTCGCCCGCCGGTGACTCCCACCCCGCCCTCCTCGCCGCCGGCGCCGAGGTCGAGGTCGAGTCCGTCCGCGGCTCGCGCCTGATCCCGATCGACGAGTTCTACACCGGCGTCAAGCGCAACGCGCTCGCCGCCGACGAGCTCATCAAGACGGTGCACATCAAGAACGCGACGGGCCCCCAGCAGTACTCGAAGGTCGGCACCCGCAACGCGATGGTCATCGCGGTGTGCGGTTTCGGCCTCGCCCTGCACCCCGACACCCGCACCGTGCGCACGGGCATCGGTTCCGCCGCCCCGACCCCGGTCCGGGCGAAGGCCGCCGAGGAGTTCCTGAACGCCGCCCTCGAAGAGGGCGGCTTCTGGGACAGCGGCAAGGTCATCACCCCGTCGATCGCCAAGCAGTTCGGTGAGCTCGCCTCCGGCGCGTGCAACCCGATCGACGACGTCCGTGGCACGGCGAAGTACCGCCGTCACGCGGTCGGCATCCTGGCTCGCCGCCAGCTCGTCTGGACGTGGGAGCAGTACCGCGGCACGAACGGCCGCTCGCTTGAAGGGGCTGCGTAACCATGCGCGTCAATTTCACTGTCAACGGCCGCCCGCAGGAAGCCGACGACGTCTGGGAGGGCGAGTCCCTCCTCTACGTCCTGCGCGAGCGCCTGGGCCTGCCCGGCTCGAAGAACGCCTGCGAGCAGGGCGAGTGCGGTTCCTGCACCGTACGCCTCGACGGCGTGCCGGTCTGCTCCTGTCTGGTCGCCGCCGGCCAGGTCGAGGGCCGCGACGTCGTGACCGTCGAGGGTCTGGCCGACTTCGCCAGGCAGCGCGAGGAGCACGGCCACTCCTGCGGCACCGGGGCGTGCGGCGGCGCCAAGGGCGTCTCCACCGACGAGGCCAAGCAGTGGTCCGCCAAGGGCACCGACTCCCAGACCGGTGAGGGCGTGGAGCTCTCCAACATCCAGCAGGCGTTCATCGACGCCGGCGCGGTCCAGTGCGGTTTCTGCACCCCGGGTCTGCTGGTCCAGGCCGACGCGCTGCTCGAGAGCAACCCGTCCCCGTCCGACCAGGACATCCGTGAGGCCCTGTCCGGCAACCTCTGCCGCTGCACGGGCTACGAGAAGATCCTCGACGCGGTCCGCCTGGCGGCCGCCCGCCAGGGAGAGGCGGTCTGACCATGGCCAACACCCGCACCGCGCCCTCCGGTACGCCGACCAACGTCACCCAGAAGCACGCCAAGGGCGGCATCGGCGAGTCCACGCTCCGCCCGGACGGCACCCTGAAGGTCACCGGCGAGTTCGCGTACTCCTCGGACATGTGGCACGAGGACATGCTGTGGGGCCAGACCCTGCGCAGCCCGATCGCCCACGCCGAGATCGAGAGCATCGACATCTCCGAGGCGCTCGCCATGCCCGGCGTGTACTCCGTGCTCACGTACGCGGACCTGCCGGCGGAGATGAAGAACTACGGCCTCGAGATCCAGGACACCCCCGTCCTGGCCAACGGCCGGGTACGCCACCACGGCGAGCCGATCGCCCTCGTGGCGGCCGACCACCCGGAGACCGCCCGGCGCGCCGCCGCCAAGATCAAGATCGACTTCAAGGAGCTCCCGCTCGTCACGGACGAGGCCTCCGCCCTCGCCGAGGACGCGATCCTGATCCACCCCGGCCGCGACGACCACCACTCCGGCCACGTTCCGCACCAGAACATCGTGCACCGCCAGCCGATCATCCGCGGCGACGCGGACGCGGCGGCCAAGAAGGCCGACGTCATCGTCACCGGCGAGTACACCTTCGGCATGCAGGACCAGGCCTTCCTCGGCCCCGAGTCCGGCCTGGCCGTGCCCGGCGAGGACGGCGGCGTCGACCTCTACGTCGCCACCCAGTGGCTGCACTCGGACCTCAAGCAGATCGCCCCGGTCCTCGGCCTGCCCGAGGAGAAGGTCCGCATGACGCTGTCCGGCGTCGGCGGCGCCTTCGGCGGCCGCGAGGACATCTCGATGCAGATCCACGCCTGCCTGCTGGCCCTCGCGACCAACAAGCCGGTCAAGATGGTCTACAACCGCTTCGAGTCCTTCTTCGGCCACGTGCACCGCCACCCGGCGAAGCTCTGGTACGAGCACGGCGCCACCAAGGACGGCAAGATCACGCACATGAAGTGCCGGATCGTGCTCGACGGCGGTGCCTACGCCTCCGCCTCCCCGGCCGTCGTCGGCAACGCGTCCTCCCTCTCGGTGGGCCCGTACGTCATCGACAACGTGGACATCGAGGCCATCGCCCTCTACACGAACAACCCGCCGTGCGGCGCCATGCGCGGCTTCGGCGCCGTCCAGGCCTGCTTCGCGTACGAGGCCCAGATGGACAAGCTCGCGGCGAAGCTGGGCATGGACCCGGTCGAGTTCCGCCAGCTCAACGCCATGGAGCAGGGCACGATCATGCCCACCGGCCAGGTCGTGGACTCCCCGGCGCCCGTCGCCGAGCTGCTGCGCCGCGTCAAGGAGCGCCCGCTCCCGCCGGAGCGCCAGTGGGAGACCGCCGGCGAGGCCGCGGACCTGCGCGCCCTGCCGGGCGGCCTGTCCAACACCACGCACGGCGAGGGCGTCGTCCGCGGCGTCGGCTACGCGGTCGGCATCAAGAACGTCGGCTTCTCCGAGGGCTTCGACGACTACTCCACCGCCCGCGTGCGCCTGGAGGTCATCAACGGCGAGCCCGTCGCGATGGTCCACACCGCCATGGCGGAGGTCGGCCAGGGCGGTGTCACCGTGCACGCCCAGATCGCCCGTACGGAGCTCGGCGTCACCCAGGTCACCATCCACCCGGCCGACACCCAGGTCGGCTCCGCCGGCTCCACGTCCGCCTCGCGGCAGACGTACATGACCGGCGGCGCGGTGAAGAACACCTGTGAGGCCGTGCGCGAGGCGCTGCTGGAGATGGGCCGCCGCAAGAACGGCTCCTACCACCCGGCGTGGGCCCACGCGGAGCTCCTCCTGGAGGGCGGCAAGGTTGTCACCGACGCCGGCGAGGTCCTCGCGGACATCGCCGACATCCTCGAGGACGAGGCGATCGACCTCGAACTCGAGTTCCGCCACCGCCCGACCGTCGCGTTCGACCTGGTCACCGGCCAGGGCGACGGCCACGTCCAGTACACCTTCGCCGCGCACCGCGCGGTCGTGGAGGTGGACACCGAGCTCGGCCTCGTCAAGGTCGTCGAGCTGGCGACCGCCCAGGACGTGGGCAAGGCGCTCAACATGCTCTCCGTGGTCGGCCAGATCCAGGGTGGTACCACCCAGGGCCTCGGCGTGGCCGTCATGGAGGAGATCATCGTGGACCCGAAGACCGCGAAGGTGCGCAACCCCTCCTTCACGGACTACCTGATCCCGACCATCCTCGACACCCCGACCATCCCGGTCGACGTCCTGGAGCTCGCCGACCCGAACGCGCCCTACGGCCTGCGCGGTCTCGGCGAGGCCCCGACCCTGTCGTCCACCCCGGCCGTCCTCGCGGCGATCCGGCAGGCGACCGGCCTGGAGCTCAACAAGACGCCGATCCGTCCGGAAGCCCTCACCGGCACCCTCTAGGACGGCGTCCTCCGGGGGCCGCACGGCGGCCCCCGGACACCGGACTCTCCGGGCGGTGTGACACCGGAACGTCACACTTTCAGCCACACCGCCCGGAGCTCGAAGTCCGGGGCGCGACCACCGCCCCGCTCGCGGTTCCCGCCCCCGGCAGTACCCCCACCAGCAGCACCGGCAGTACCGGTACCCCGGCGCCGTCACCAGTACCGCAGTACCCCCGCAGTACCCGCAGTACACGCAGTAAGCAATTCGCGTCGCCTCGGGCCGTCACCCCGGGTCGTGCAGCCGAACGGCATTTCCCAAATCCCGCGATCCCCAATCTCCATGCGGGTGCCCCTTTGAACCTTGGGAGTTAGGCACCATGACCCAGTCGTCTGTGGAGCCCAAGACCACCGCGGAAGAAGCCGGCGACGGCTCTCTCAACCCCGCCGGGCGTTCTTGGCTCGACCGGTACTTTCACATCACCCATAGAGGGTCGAACATCGGCAATGAGATTCGTGGCGGCGTCACGACCTTCATGGCGATGGCGTACATCCTCCTGCTCAACCCGCTGATCCTCTCCGGCAAGGACGTCGCCGGAGACACCATGAGCCAGAAGGCTCTGATCACGGCCACCGCCTTCGCCGCCGCCCTGACCACGCTGCTCATGGGCTTCATCGGCAAGGTCCCGCTCGTGCTCGCCGCCGGACTCTCCGTCTCCGGCGTGATCTCCTCGCAGGTCGCCCCGCAGATGACCTGGCCGCAGGCCATGGGCATGTGCGTCATGTACGGCGTCGTGATCTGTCTCCTGGTCGTCACCGGTCTCCGCGAGATGATCATGAACGCGATCCCGCTCGCGCTCAAGCACGCGATCACCATGGGCATCGGCATGTTCGTCGCCCTGATCGGTCTCGTGAAGGCCGGCTTCGTCGGCAAGGGCTCCGAGTTCGGTCCCCCGGTCCAGCTCGGCTCCATCGGCGAGCTCGCCGGCTGGCCCGTCCTGATCTTCTGCGTCACCCTGCTGACCATCTTCATGCTGCAGGCCCGCAAGATCCCCGGCGCCATCCTGATCGGCATCGTCGGCGGCACCGTCCTCGCCGCCGTCCTGAACGCCGTCGCGGACATCGACCCCAAGGCCTGGCGCAACGGCGCCCCGGTCCTGGAGGGCTCGGCCGTCTCGATGCCCGACTTCTCGCTCTTCGGCAAGGTCGAGTTCGGCGGCTGGGGCGACGTCGGCGTCATGACCGTCGGCATGATCGTCTTCACCCTGGTGCTGGCCGGCTTCTTCGACGCGATGGCCACCATCATCGGCGTCGGCACCGAGGCCAAGCTCGCCGACGACAAGGGCCGCATGCCGGGCCTGTCCAAGGCCCTGTTCATCGACGGTGCCGGCGGTGCCATCGGCGGTCTGACCGGCGGCTCCGGCCAGACGGTCTTCGTCGAGTCCGCCACCGGCGTCGGCGAGGGCGCCCGCACGGGCCTCGCCTCCGTCGTCAGCGGCCTGCTCTTCGCCGCCTGCCTCTTCTTCACCCCGATCACGCAGATCGTCCCGGGTGAGGTCGCCTCCGCGGCGCTGGTGGTCATCGGCGCGATGATGATGCAGAACGCCCGCCACGTGGACTGGGCCGACAGCGCCACCGCCATCCCGGTCTTCCTGACCGTGGTGATCATGCCCTTCACGTACTCGATCACGCCGGGCGTCGCCGCCGGTGTCCTCTCGTACGTGGCCATCAAGGTCGCCCAGGGCAAGGCCCGCGAGATCGGCGCCTTCATGTGGGTGCTGACCGTCGTCTTCCTGATCTTCTTCGCCCTCCACCCGATCGAGGCGTGGCTCGGGGTGAAGTAAGCCGGTCAGGCGTGATCGATACCTGACCCTCCACGCATCCGATACTGGAATCCGAACCTCTCCGAGGAGGCCGCAATGCTGGACATCGCCGAAGAACTGAACCGGTGGGTCGAGCAGGGACGTGATTTCGCAGTCGCCACCGTCGTGGCGGTCGGCGGGAGCGCGCCCCGGCAGCCCGGAGCCGCGCTCGCCGTCGACAGCGAGGGCACGGCCATCGGCTCGGTTTCCGGCGGATGCGTGGAGGGCGCGGTGTACGAGCTGTGCCGGCAGGCGCTGGAGGACGGCGAGACCGTCCAGGAGCGCTTCGGCTACAGCGACGACGACGCCTTCGCCGTGGGTCTGACCTGCGGCGGCATCATCGACATCCTGGTCACCCCGGTCCACGCCGCCTCGCCGGCCCGGGAGGTGTTCGAGGCCGCGCTGGCCGCGGCGGCCCGCGGCGAGGCGGCCGCGGTGGCTCGGATCGCGCAGGGCCCGGCCGAGCTCAAGGGCCGCGTCGTGCTCGTCCGCGGCGAAGGCGGCTTCGAGGGCGGCTTCGGCGGCCACCCCGAGCTCGACCGGGCCATCGCCGAGGAGGCCCGCGCCATGCTCGACGCCGGGAAGACCGGCGTCCTGGAGATCGGCGCGGACGGCCGGCTCTGCGGAGAGCCGCTGAAGGTGCTGGTCGAGTCCAGCGTTCCGCCGCCCCGGATGATCGTCTTCGGGGCGATCGACTTCGCCTCCGCCCTGGTGCGGATCGGCAAGTTCCTCGGCTACCACGTGACGCTGTGCGACGCACGGCCCGTGTTCGCCACGAAGAACCGTTTCCCCGAGGCGGACGAGATCGTCGTCGATTGGCCGCACCGCTACCTGGAGGCGCAGGCGTCCCAGGGATCGGTGGACGGCCGGACCGTCCTGTGCGTGCTCACCCACGACGCCAAGTTCGACGTCCCGCTCCTCGAGCTCGCCCTGAAGCTCCCCGTCGCGTACGTCGGCGCCATGGGATCGCGCCGCACCCACGAGGACCGCAACCGGCGGCTGCGCGAGGTCGGCGTGAGCGAGCTCGAAATCGCCCGCCTGCGCTCCCCGATCGGCCTGGACCTCGGCGCCCGCTCCCCGGAGGAGACCGCGCTGTCCATCGCCGCCGAGATCGTCGCCAACCGCCGCGGCGGCTCGGGCGCCGCCCTGACCGGCGCGCACATCCCGATCCACCCCGACACCTCGAACACCGTGATCGACAGGATCGGCTCGGTCGCTTGAAGGGGGCCGGCGGGGCCGGGGCGGGAGCACCTCAGGACTGACCGGGGCGCACCGCAGCAGCCGGGACCGTGAAAGAGGGCGCAGCCGTGAGGCTTGCGCCCTCTTGGCATTGGCCCTATTTTACCGGCCGGTAACAGCGCCTTCCCGTAACGGAGTTGAGCGGATGTCCCGGACCGCGACCGCACGCACCCCCGTCCGTACGCTGCTCGCCGTGTGCGCGCTGGCCGCGGCCACGCTGGCGGCCGGCCCGGCGCCGGGACCGGCGGCCGGCCCGGCGGCTGGGTCCGGGGGCTCGCCCTTGCGGGAGGTGCTGCTCGTCGGGAACAACTGGGAGGGCACCGCCGACGTGCTGGCCTCCACGGGGAACATGGAGCGGCTCGGCCGGATGAACATGATCCCCGACAAGGAGGAGCGGCTGAGGGAGATCTACCTCAACCCCGTCAGGCTCGGCTACTTCCTGGGCATCCGGGCCGCCGCCGGCGAGGGCCACGACCAGTTCGTCGACGACATGTACACCACCCCGGACGGATCCGCCGTCGTCGCCTCCCGGCCCAGCTTCGCGGACGTCGTCTCCATCGACGTGACGACCGGGCGGATCAACTGGCGCTTCCCGGTGGCCGGCTACCGCTCCGACCACATGGCGGTCTCGCCGGACGGCACCCGCGTCGCCGTCTCGGCGTCCACCGCCAACACCGTGCACGTCCTGGACATCGCCACCGGCCGCCAGGTCGGCTCCTTCCCCACCGGGGACAAGCCGCACGAGAACACCTTCAGCCGGGACGGGCGCTACCTGTGGAACAGCTCCATCGGGGACGTCACCTCGGCTCTGGACGCGCCCTGGCTGGACTGGACGAAGGGCGACCGCAAGATCACGGTCGTGGACGCGCAGACCTTCCGGCCGGTCCGGGTGATCGACATGCGGGAGCGGCTCGACGCGGCCGGGCGCTCGGACCTGTCCGATGCGGTGCGGCCGATGGCATTCGGCCCGGACGAGGCGAAGCTGTACTTCCAGGTGTCGTTCTTCAACGGCTTCGTGGAGTACGACGTGGCTGCGGACCGGGTCACCCGGATCAAGACGCTGCCGCAGAACCCGGCCACCAGCACGGACCGCACGACCTGGGTCAACGATTCCCGCCACCACGGGATGTCCATGAGCCCGGACGGCTCGCGGCTGTGCGTGGCCGGCACGATGGACGGCTATGCGACGGTCGTGGACCGCTCGACCCTCACCGAGGGTCCCCTGGTCCCGGCGGACAAGCCGTACTGGGCCACGGTCAACGGTGACGGCACGGCGTGCGTGATCTCCGAGAGCGGGGCCGACCGGGTCACGGCGATCGACTTCGCCACGGGCGCGAAGCGGGTGTCCGTCCCGGTGGGCGACCACCCCCAGCGCGTCCGCCTGGCCCACGTCCCCCGGAACTGGACGCCCCCGACCCGGTGACCGGCGGGGCCGGGTCTCTTGGGGCTCCGCCCCAGACCCCGCGCCTCGAACGCCGGCGGGGCTGTACTGCCCACCCCCGCTTCGGGCGGCGAGGGCCGGGGCCCGGTGTCCGGTGGGGCGGGGGTGGTCAGGGCGGTGGGGAGCCCAGGGTGGTCAGGATGTCGTCGAGGCACTGCTCGAAGAGGGGTTCGGGGTCGGTGAGGGCGAAGTCGAGGTGGCCGAAGACCTCGACGGCCACCGTCCCGTACAGGCGGGCCCAGCAGGCGACGAAGACGTAGATGGCCTCCAGCGGCACCGGCTCGCCGGACAGGTGCTCGCGCACCTCCTCCAGCTGGGCCGCCCAGACGGGGTCGAGCCCGGCGGCCGGCCGGACGCCGCCGTCCTGCCACAGCCGGACCATGAGGTCGAGGACGACACCGCCGAAGCGCCAGCCGGAGTCGTGCGCGGCGGTCCCCGGAGCGGTGTCGGCGTCGCTGACCGGTTTGGCGAACAGCAGCCCGAACTCCTTGGGATGGGCGAGCGCCCACCGCCGCAGCTCCCGGCACACCGCGCGCAGCTGCGGCCCTGGCCCGGCGCCCCGGTGGCGATCCCGCGCGGCGGCCAGCGCCGCGGCCAGCTCCTCGTAGAGCGAGGCGGCCAGCGCCTGGACCAGCTCGCGGTGGCCCGCGTGGTAGCGGTACAGGCCGGGCGCGGTCATGCCCATCTCGCGGGCGATGGCCCGCAGCGTCACGGCGCCGGGCCCCTCCTCGACCAGGAGCCGCCGACCGGTGCGCAGGATCTCCGCCAGCGCCTCCTCGCGCACCCGGTGCCGGCGGCCGGAACGGGGTCCCGTCCCGGGCGTCGCCGTCCCCGCCGTGTTGGACGTGCCGGACGTGTCGGACGGGCTGGGCATGGGCCGACTCGCCTGCCTTCCTCGGGCCTTGACAAAGTTAACACCTATCACTTTACCCTGGCGGTGAAAGTTAACGGTGTTAGCAAACCGGCAGGCGCTCCCACTCCACCCCGGGGGATTCCCATGAAGTACGGCATCGTCCTCACCTACACGGCCACCCCGCGCTGGCTCGCCCTCACCCGCGAGCAGCGCAACGCGATGCGCGAGACCCATCTGGAGCCGCTCTTCGCGGCCTACGCCGAGCGCGGCGTGACGGCGCGCTTCTTCGACGCGGAGGCGTTCAACGGCCGCTTCTCGGACTTCGTCGTGCTGGAGACCGAAGACCTGGGCGCCTACTACTTCCTCGTCGAGGCCCTGCGCGACACCCCCGTCTTCAGCGAGGGCCACCTCGTCCTCGGGGAGGTCTTCCTCGGGGTCGAGGACGGGTTCCACCGGTACGAGCAGGCCCTGGCCGCAGGGGCGGGCCGCTGACCGGGACGACCGGCCGCGCCCCGCGGGGGTCCTGATCAGGTGGGCAGGCAGAGGCGGGCCGGGGACATGCCGGGGGTCAGGGACGTCGGCCTCGGGTGGAGGTCCTCGTCGCGGTAGCGGCGGGTGTTGCGGTGCCAGTGCAGGAGGCCCGCCATCCAGTCCTCCAGTTCGCGTACGTACGCGGCCACGCCGGCCCGCGCCCGGGAGTCCAGCCCCCGGTCCTCGTACAGCAGCGGCAGCTGGTGGTCCCTGATGTGCTCGAACTCCCGCGTGCGCCGCTCCAGGAGGTCCGAGACGATCCCGAACGACTGCGCGTAGCCGATGTCGAAGAAGTTCCGGGTCACCAGCAGGTAGTTGTGCACCTCGCCCTCGACCTCGATCTCCTTCTGGTACGAGAAGAGGTCGTTGATGAGGGCCCCGACGTCGGCGGCCGAGCTCTCCAGCGAGCGCATCACCCCGTCCCGGTGGATCTCCGGCGGGACGCCGTCGTCCCCGTGGCCGAGCCGGGCCAGGTACATCGTCATCCGGCTGCCGAAGGTGTGCCGCCGCATGTCGGCGTAGTCCACCGGGTCGGGGATCCGGTTCAGCGCCGTGTTGTCGATCTCCCAGACCCAGCTCTCCAGCATGTGGGCGAGGTGGGTGCGGAACTCCTCCCGGGAAGGCACCGGCATGTCGGCCACCGTCCTGGCCCACAGGTCCTTCAGGGTGCGCTCCATGACGGTGGCCGGCTCGCCCGCCTCCTCCGGGCGGACCGGGACCATGGCGAGCAGCCGGTCCGTCGCGGCACGGGCGGCGGCCGGGGACCTCGTGGCGCCGAACACCCCGGGGTAGTAGTCGTCGGCGTACGTCCCCCACGCGAGCCACTGTGCGCTGAGGGCCAGTTGCTCCGGCGTGGCGTCGGGGTCGATGCCCGCCGAGCACAGCGCGAAGTCGTACCCGATCAGCTCGGCCTCGGTCCAGAGGGCCGAACCGGGGTCGCCGGGCTGCGGCCGGAGCAGCCCCGAGTCCCGGCACCAGCGCAGCAGTTCCCGGCGCACCCGGTCCAGGTGCGGGCTGAGCGCGAGCGGGAACGGCATGTGGAAGTCGGGCAGCAGCGAGGGGCCCACCTTCTCGAACGGCACGTGCGTGAAGGAGCGCCGGCGCAGCTCCACGGAGCGCGGGGTGAACGCCGAGCGCCAGTGGACGGCTGCGGTGCCGAGCCCGCTCGGCAGGAACGGCAGCGTGAGCGGTGCGGCCGCCGCCGCACCGCCCCGCGCGCCCTGGTTCATGTAGCGGCTGGAGACCAGGTGCCACTCGTGGCCGCCGGACTGCCAGTCCTGCAGGCCCTTGGCGTACGCCAGCACCGCGGCCGTCTCCTCGGGGCGCAGGCCCTGCTGCGCGGCCATCGCCGGGACCTCGGCGAGGGCCGTGTGCTCGAACTGCTGGAGCCGCGAGGTCAGCAGGTCGTTCGACAGGTCGGCGGCCTCCTGGGTGGTGCAGCCGAGGAAGGTCTCCAGCACCAGCACGGCGTTGGACAGTTCGCCCTCCTGCTCCACCTCTCGCTGGTACGAGAAGAGGTCGTTGCGGATGTGCACCGCGTCGGAGAAGGAGTCGCGCAGCACCTGCAGCGGGCGGGCGCCGGCCACCCGGGCCGGCACCTCGGCGGCGGCGTACTCCACGAGCCCGGCGGACCAGGGGGCGCCGCCGACCTTGCGGCGCATCTCGATGTACTCCAGCGGGTTGGCCACCCGGCCGATGTTGATGTTGTGCAGTTCCCACATGGACTCGTTGAGGAGGTTCCGGGTCGACTCGGAGAATCGTTCCCGCCAGTCCATCGACATCGCCGGCACGGTCCGCGACCACAGGTCCTTCAGCCCGGCCTCGACCGGGTTGGCCGGCTCGGGAAAGCCGTCGGCCAGGTCCATCGGCATGAACGCGGCCAGTCCGTCGAGGTAGCGGCGCGCGCCCTCGCGGTCCTGGGTGCGCTTGTAGACCTCCAGGAAGTGGTCGTCGAAGAAGAACACCCACACGTACCAGTCGGTGATCAGGTCCAGGGTGGCGCCGTCGCAGTCGGGATGGGTGTAGGAGCACAGCAGCGCGTAGTCGTGGGCGTCCAGGTCCTCCTGCTCCCAGACGCCGGAACCCTCCAGCATCCCGAAGGAGCGGGCCCACCGCCGGGTGTGCGTTCTGGCGGCCTCCAGGTGCGGGTTCAGTCGCGCAGGGTGGGGCACGTAGAAGTCCGGCAGGTGAAACGGCTGGGTCACGGCGGGTGGGGCCTTTCCGTCCGAAGGTGCGGGAGGCTCGTTTCTGCACGCCTCCCGCACGAGATCAGCACTGCCCCGTCCCCGACCGCCCCCGTACGGGCAAGAGTTCACCGCATCAGGTGACGGAACCGCGGTGGCGACGACGCCGACGGCGCCCCGCCCGTCGCGCAGGACGGGCGGGGCGCCGTGCGGGTGGGCGCTGCGGGCGGACGCCGTGCGGGGACGCCGCGCGAGGGGCGGGGTCAGTCCCCGTCGGCCTCCAGGTTGCCCTCGGTGTCCAGGTAGACCTGGCGCAGGGCCTCCAGGACCTGCGGGTCCGGCTTCTCCCACATGCCGCGGGACTCCGCCTCCAGCAGCCGCTCGGCGATGCCGTGCAGGGCCCACGGGTTGGCCTCCTCCAGGAAGGCGCGGTTCTCCGGGTCCAGGACGTAGGCTTCCGTCAGCTTGTCGTACATCCAGTCGGCCACCACGCCCGTCGTGGCGTCGTAGCCGAAGAGGTAGTCCACGGTCGCCGCCAGTTCGAAGGCGCCCTTGTAGCCGTGGCGGCGCATCGCCTCGATCCACTTCGGGTTCACCACGCGGGCGCGGAAGACGCGGCTGGTCTCCTCGACGAGGGTGCGGGTCCTGACCGTCTCCGGGCGGGTGGAGTCGCCGATGTACGCCTCCGGGGCCGTGCCCCGCAGCGCGCGCACCGTCGCCACCATGCCGCCGTGGTACTGGAAGTAGTCGTCCGAGTCGGCGATGTCGTGCTCACGGGTGTCGGTGTTCTTCGCCGCGACCGTGATGCGCTTGTACGCCGACTCCATCTCGGCCCGCGCCGGGCGGCCCTCCAGGCCGCGGCCGTACGCGTACCCGCCCCACACCGTGTAGACCTCCGCGAGGTCGGCGTCGGTGCGCCAGTCGCGCGAGTCGATCAGCTGCAGGATGCCCGCGCCGTAGGTGCCCGGGCGCGAGCCGAAGATGCGGGTCGTCGCGCGCCGCTCGTCGCCGTGCTCGGCCAGGTCCGCCTGGGCGTGGGCCCGGACGAAGTTCTGCTCCGCCGGCTCCTCCAGCCCGGCCACCAGCCGCACCGCGTCGTCCAGCAGGCCGATCACGTGCGGGAAGGCGTCCCGGAAGAAGCCGGAGATGCGCAGGGTGACGTCGATGCGGGGACGGCCCAGCTCGTCCAGCGGGATCGGCTCCAGGCCCGTGACCCGGCGCGAGGCCTCGTCCCACACCGGGCGCACGCCCAGCAGGGCCAGGGCCTCGGCGACGTCGTCGCCCGCCGTGCGCATCGCGCTCGTGCCCCACAGCGACAGGCCCACCGAGGCCGGCCACTCGCCGTTGTCGGTGCGGTAGCGGGTCAGCAGCGAGTCGGCCAGGGCCTGGCCGGTCTCCCACGCCAGGCGCGAGGGAACCGCCTTGGGGTCCACCGAGTAGAAGTTGCGGCCCGTCGGCAGCACGTTGACCAGGCCGCGCAGCGGGGAGCCGGAGGGGCCCGCCGGGACGAACTTCCCGTCCAGCGCGTCCACCACGTGCGCGATCTCGTCGGTCGTGCCCGCCAGGCGGGGCACGACCTCGCGGGCCGCGAAGTCCAGGACGGCCGCCACGTCCGCCGGGTGCCCGGAGGCGACGGACGCCGCCGCGGCCGGCTCCCAGCCGGCGTCCTCCATCGCCTGCACCAGCGCCCGCGCCGTGGCCTCCGCCTCGTCGGCCGAGGTACGGGTGGCCGCGGACTCGTCCAGTCCGAGCGCCTCGCGCAGGCCGGGCAGGGCCGTCGTACCGCCCCAGATCTGGCGGGCGCGCAGGATCGCCAGGACCAGGTTGACGCGGGCCTCGCCGGTCGGGGCGCCGCCCAGCACGTGCAGGCCGTCGCGGATCTGGGCGTCCTTGACCTCGCACAGCCAGCCGTCGACGTGCAGCAGGAAGTCGTCGAAGCCGTCGTCGTCCGGGCGCTCCTCCAGGCCCAGGTCGTGGTCGAGCTTCGCGGCCTGGATCAGGGTCCAGATCTGCGCGCGGATCGCCGGCAGCTTCGCCGGGTCCATCGAGGAGATCTGCGCGTACTCGTCGAGGTGCTGTTCCAGGCGCGCAATGTCCCCGTACGACTCGGCGCGCGCCATCGGGGGCACCAGGTGGTCCACCAGCGTGGCGTGGACGCGCCGCTTGGCCTGGGTGCCCTCGCCCGGGTCGTTCACCAGGAACGGGTAGATCAGGGGCAGGTCGCCGAGCGCGGCGTCGGGCGCGCAGGCCGCGGACAGGCCCGCGTTCTTGCCGGGCAGCCACTCCAGGTTGCCGTGCTTGCCCAGGTGGATCATCGCGTCGGCGCCGAAGCCGCCGTCCTCGGCCGCCGCCTGGATCCACCGGTACGCGGCCAGGTAGTGGTGCGACGGCGGCAGGTCCGGGTCGTGGTAGATCGCGATCGGGTTCTCGCCGAAGCCGCGCGGCGGCTGGATGAGGATGAGCAGGTTCCCGCGGCGCAGGGCCGCCAGCACGATGTCGCCCTCGGGGTTGGCCGAGCGGTCCACGAACATGCTGCCGGGGGCCTCGCCCCAGTGCTCCTCGACCTGCTCGCGCAGCTCCGCCGGGAGTTGGGCGTACCAGCGCTTGTAGTCGGCGGCGGGGATGCGGACCGGATTGCGGGCGAGCTGCTCCTCGGTCAGCCAGTCCTGGTCGTGGCCGCCGGCCTCGATCAGGGCGCGGATCAGCTCGTCGCCGTCGCCCGATACCAGGCCCGGGATCTCCTCGGCGGGCCCGAAGTCGTAGCCGGCGTCGATGAGGGTGCGCAGCAGCTCCACGGCGCTGGCGGGGGTGTCCAGGCCCACCGCGTTGCCGATGCGGGAGTGCTTGGTCGGGTACGCGGAGAGCACCAGGGCGAGCTTCTTGTCGCCGCGGGCGATGTGCCGAAGCCGGGCGTGGCGTACGGCGATCCCGGCGACCCGGGCGGCGCGCTCGGGGTCGGCCACGTACGCGGGCAGGCCGTCCTCGTCGAACTCCTTGAAGGAGAACGGGACGGTGATCAGGCGGCCGTCGAACTCGGGCACGGCGACCTGGGTCGCCGCGTCCAGCGGGGACAGGCCCTCGTCGTTCTCCTCCCAGGCGGTGCGGGAGCCGGTCAGGCACAGGGCCTGCAGCACCGGAACGCCGAGCGCGGCGAGCGCGCCCGCGTCCCAGGACTCGTCGTCGCCGCCGGCGGAGGCGGTCGCGGGGCGGGTGCCGCCGGCCGCGAGGACGGTGGTCACCACCGCGTCCGCCGCCTCCAGTTCGCGCAGCAGCTCCGGCTCCGGGGTGCGCAGCGAGGACACGTACAGCGGCATGGGCACGGCGCCGGCCGCCTCGATCGCGTCGCACAGGGCGTGCACGAAGGCGGTGTTGCCGCTCATCTGGTGGGCCCGGTAGTAGAGCACGGCGATGCGCGGGGCGCCGGCCGCGGCGGCCGCGGGCTCCGGGCGCTCCAGCGCGCCCCAGGTCGGGGCGGCGGCGGGCGGCTCGAAGCCGTGGCCGGTCAGCAGCACCGTGTCGGACAGGAACCGGGCCAGCTGGTCCAGGTTGGCCGGGCCGCCGTGCGCGAGGTAGGCGTGCGCCTCGGCCGCGATGCCGATGGGGACCGTGGAGGCCTCCATCAGCTGGGCGTCGGGGGCCTGTTCGCCGGTGAGCACGACGACCGGGCGGGTCTGATCGGGCGCCAGCAGCAGGTCCAGGCCGTCCTGCCAGGCGCGCAGGCCGCCGAGGAGGCGGACGACGACGAGGTCGACGCCCTCGAGGAGGCCCGGGAGGTCGTCGAGGGGAAGGCGGGAGGGGTTCGCGAACCGGTACGGCACGGGGCCGTTCGCGGCGGCGCGGGCGCTGAGCAGATCGGTGTCGGACGTCGACAGCAGCAGGATCATGCGGCGGCAGGCCTTCCTCGGGGTTTCCGCGCCCCGGGCAGTGAGGACGGCGGGAGTTCCTGGCTCACCCGGCGGATGGCGCTGCCGGGCTCACAGTGGCGGGACCGCGCCGGATTCGCACCGGGCTTCCTCCCATGTCGCCGTCCTCGGCGATGAGCGGGCCGAGTGGCACGCCGGGGGTCATCTTAGGTGGCCTTTGCCCTGGCCGGGAGGCGGGGTGGGCGGCGGCCGCCCATGCGCCGGAGCCGCCGCCCCCCCCACTCCGCCCCCCGCCCGGCTTGCGAAGCCGAGGTCCGGCAAAACCGGCCTCGTCGGCGTTTGGGGCGCGGGGTCTGGGGCGGAGCCCCAGAAGGCCGACCGGCTCTGCCGATGCCTGGGACGGGGGTCCGGCGAATTCAGCCTCGCCGGCGACTGAGGCGCAGGTCCGGGCGGAGCCCGGTGCCCGGCGAGCCGGATCCCCCGAACCCCGCGGGGACCGACCCGGGGTGGCGACGGACACAGGTCGGGGGCGGTCAATCGTGGGTATGCTCGCGGCCATGCCGCCCCAGCCACCTACCGCCGCATCGCGGGACGAACCCGTCATACGCGACCGCGGCGACGCCTGCCCCGGCGCCCTGCGGCTGCACGCCGCCGACGACGGGCACCTGGCGCGCGTCCGGATCCCCGGCGGGCTGCTGACCGCCCGCCAGGCCTCCGTCCTGGCCCTGGCCGCCGACCGGTTCGGCGACGGGCACCTGGAACTCACCTCGCGCGGCAACGTCCAGCTGCGCGGCCTCGCCGACGGCTGCGGGGCCGGCCTCGCGAGCCTCCTCGACGGCGCGGGCCTCCTGCCCGCGCCGAGCCACGAGCGGGTGCGCAACATCGTGGCCAGCCCGATGGCCGCGGACCGCGTCGTGCGCTGGGTCCGGGAGCTGGACCGGCTGCTCTGCGCCAGCACCCGCGCGACGGCCCTGTCGGGGCGGTTCCTGTTCGCCCTCGACGAGGGCCGCGGCGACGTGGCCGCGCTCGAACCCGACGTGACCGTCCTCGCCGGCACGGACGGCCGCGCGCTGCTCCGCCTCGGCGCGGCCGGCGACGCCGTCGAACTCGCCGACGCCGATGCCGACGCGCCGCACGCCGCGCTGCTGGCCGCCGAGTACTTCCTCGACACCGCCGACGCCGCCGGCACCCGGGCCTGGCGGGTCGCCGAGCTGCCGGACGAACACGCCCCGCAGGCGGCCGAGTTGGTCCGCCGCCTGGCCGCCGCCGGGATCGCGGCGGCCCACCGGCCCGAGGTGGCCTGGCCGTACGCGGCGCCGCCCGCGCCCCGGGGGCCCGGCGGCGCCGGAGAGCGGACCGCCCTGTGCGTCCTGCCCCCGCTCGGTCGGCTGAGCAGCGACCAGTGGCGGGTCCTGGTCCAGGTCGCCGACGCCGGCGACGGCGAGCTGCGCGTCACCCCGTGGCGCAGCATCGTCCTGCCGGGCGCGAGCACCCGCGGGCCCGTCGACGGCTACGCCCGCATCGAGGCCGCCGGCCTGGTCGTCGCCCCCGACAGCCCCTGGCAGTCCGTCACGGCCTGTACGGGCCGACCCGGTTGCGCCAAGGCGCTGGCCGACGTACGCGCCGACGCACGGGCCGTCGTGGAGGCGGCGGGGCCCACCGCCGGCGGCCTGCCCGTGCACTGGTCCGGGTGCGCCCGCCGCTGCGGGCATCCGCGCGGCACCGCCTGGGTCGACCTGGTCGCCACCCCGGACGGGTACGAGCTCTGCGCCCCCGGGCTGCCGGCGCCCGCGCCGGTCCCGCACGCCGGCCTGGCGGCCGCCCTCACGGCCGCACGACGTCCACGCACCACCACACCACCCCCGACGCAGTGAAGAAATGAGCGAGTACACCGTGTTCGAGTACGAGAAGGACGGCGCCGCGATCTACCGCCAGTCCTTTGCCACGATCCGCGCCGAGGCGGACCTCTCCGGGCTGCCCGCCTCCGTCGCACAGGTCGCGGTGCGCATGATTCACGCCTGCGGAATGACCGACCTGCCCCAGGACCTCGGCTACACCCCGGACGTCGTCCTGAACGCCCGCGCCGCCCTCCACGCCGGCGCGCCCATCCTCTGCGACGTGCAGATGGTCGCCAGCGGCGTCACCCGCAAGCGGCTGCCCGCCGACAACGAGGTGGTCTGCACCCTCTCCGACCCGGCCGTCCCCGCGCTCGCCGCGAAGCTGGGCACCACCCGCAGCGCCGCCGCCCTGGAGGTCTGGCGCGACCGCGGTCTGCTGGAGGGCTCCGTCATCGCCGTCGGCAATGCGCCGACCGCCCTGTTCCGGCTGCTGGAGATGATCGAGGAGGGCGCTCCGCGCCCGGCAGCCGTCATCGGCGTCCCCGTCGGCTTCATCGGCGCCGCCGAGTCCAAGGACGCGCTCGCCGCCCACCCCTCGGGCCTCGACCACCTGATCGTGCGCGGCCGCCGCGGCGGCAGCGCCATCGCGGCCGCCGCCCTCAACGCGATCGCGAGCGAGGAAGAATGAGCACCAGCAGCACCAGCAGCAGCACCAGCAGCAGCACCAGCAGCAGCACCGGCACCGGCAGCGCCGCCGCACCGGCCAAGGGCCGCCTCTACGGGGTCGGACTCGGCCCGGGCGACCCGTCACTGATGACCCTGCGGGCCGTCGAGGTGATCGCCGAGGCCGAGGTCGTCGCCTACCACAGCGCCCGCCACGGCCGTTCCATCGCCCGCTCGATCGCCGCCAAGCACCTGCGCGCCGACCACATCGAGGAGCCGCTGGTCTACCCGGTCACCACCGAGACCACCGACCACCCGGGCGGCTACCAGGGCGCGATGGAGGAGTTCTACGAAGCCTCGGCCGCCCGCCTGGCCGCCCACCTGGACGCCGGCCGCACCGTCGCCGTGCTCGCGGAGGGCGACCCGCTCTTCTACGGCTCGTACATGCACATGCACAAGCGGCTGGCCGACCGCTACGAGGCCGAAGTGGTCCCCGGCGTCACCTCCGTCAGCGCGGCCGCGGCCCGCCTCGGCACTCCGCTGGTGGAGGGCGAAGAGGTGCTGACCATCCTGCCCGGCACCCTGCCCGAGGAGGAGCTCACCGCCCGCCTGGCCGCCACCGACTCGGCGGTCGTGATGAAGCTCGGCCGCACCTTCCCGGCCGTACGGCGGGCGATGGAGTCCTCCGGGCGGCTGGCGGAGGCCCGTTACGTCGAACGCGCGACCATGGCCGGCGAGCGGACCGGCCGCCTGGCGGACATCGACCCGGAGTCGGTGCCGTACTTCTCGGTGGCGGTCGTCCCGAGCCGGATCGGCAACCCGGGCGCCAAGCCGGCCGGGCCCGGCGAGGTGGCGGTCGTCGGCACCGGCCCGGCCGGCCCGCTGTGGCTGACCCCGGAGACGAAGCGGGCGCTGGCCGACGCGGAGGTCCTCGTCGGCTACACCACCTACCTGGACCGGGTCCCGGTCCGGCCGGGCCAGGTCCGGCACGGCTCGGACAACAAGGTCGAGTCGGAGCGCGCCGAGTTCGCCCTCGACCTCGCCCGGCGCGGCAAGCGCGTCGCGGTCGTCTCCGGCGGGGACCCGGGCGTCTTCGCCATGGCGACGGCCGTACTGGAGGTCGCCGGGCAGGACGCGTACAAGGACGTTCCGGTACGGGTCCTGCCGGGCGTGACGGCGGCGAACGCGGCGGCCGCCGCGGCCGGCGCCCCGCTGGGCCACGACTACGCGACGATCTCGCTGTCGGACCGCCTCAAGCCGTGGGAGGTCATAGCGGAGCGCCTGCGCGCGGCCTCGGCCGCGGACCTGGTCCTCGCCCTGTACAACCCCGGCTCGCGCAGCCGGACCTGGCAGGTGGGGCAGGCCCGCGACCTGCTGCTGGAACTGCGCGGCGCGGACACGCCGGTGGTGGTCGCCCGCGACGTCGGCGGCCCCGAGCAGTCGGTGCGCGTGCTGACGCTGGCCGCGCTGGAGCCGTCCGAGGTCGACATGCGCACGATCCTGCTGGTCGGCTCCTCGCAGACGCAGATCACCGAACGCGGTGACGGCACCCGCATCACCTGGACGCCGCGGCGTTACGGATAGGGGCGGGAAGCGGCGCCGAGGGGGGCGGCAGGCCCGCCCCCCTCGGCGCCGGCGGCCACGGCCTAAGGGGCCAGCCAGTCCAGTGCGGCCGGGACGGACTCCGCCAGCGGGATCCCGGGCGGGACCGGCGGCCGGTTCACCACGAGGACCGGGACGCCGGCCTCGCGGGCCGCGGTCAGCTTCGGGGCGGTGGCCGAGCCGCCGCTGTCCTTGGTGACCAGGAGGTCGATCCGGTGCCGGGCCAGCAGCTCCCGCTCGTCGTCGAGGCCGAACGGGCCGCGGGCGAGCAGGACTTCCAGGCGCGGCGGCACGGGCGCGGCCGGCGGGTCCACGGAGCGGACCAGGAACCACGGCTCGGCCAGGTGCGCGAAGGCGTGCAGCCCCGTGCGCCCGGTGGTCAGGAAGACCCGGCGGCCGAGCCCGGGCAGCAGCGCCGCCGCCGCGTCCAGGTCGGCCGCGAAGGTCCAGTCGTCCCCGGGACCGGGGGTCCAGCCGGGCCGGCGCAGCGCCAGCAGCGGCACCCGCGACAGGGCGGCCGCCCGGGCGGCGTTGAAGCTCATCCGCTCCGCGAAGGGGTGCGTGGCGTCCACCAGGTGGGTGACCGCGTGGGCGGAGATCCAGGCCGCGAGCCCCTCCGGCCCGCCGAAGCCGCCGATCCGGGTCTCGCCCGGGGGCAGCACGGGGGAGGCCACGCGCCCGGCGAGGGAGGTGGTCACCCTGTACGGGGCGCAGCCGGGGCGGGGTTCGCCGCCGTCGGGCCCCGCCGCCAGGGCCTCCGCGAGGCGGCGGGCCTCCGTGGTGCCGCCCAGGATCAGGACGTGCGCCGGCCCCGCTGCGGGGGCCGGCCGCCCGGCGGCAGCCGGTTCAGCAGACATGCCGGTCGCGCTCCGGCGAGTACAGGTGGCTGTCGCGGAACTGCTCCGCGCCGAGCGTGCGGCCCACCACGATGACCGCCGTACGGACGAGCCCCGCCTCCTTCACCTGGCCCGCGATGTCGGCCAGCGTGCCGCGCAGGATCAGCTCGTCGGGGCGGCTGGCCATCGCCACCACCGCCACCGGGCAGTCGGCCCCGTAGTGCGGCAGCAGTTCGTCCACGACCCGGTCCACGTAGCGCGTGGCCAGGTGCAGCACCAGCAGCGCGCCGCTGCGGCCGAGCGTGGCCAGGTCCTCGCCGGGCGGCATCGGCGTGGCCTGCTGGGCGATCCGGGTCAGGATGACGGTCTGGCCGACGGTGGGGACGGTCAGCTCCCGCTTCAGCGAGGCCGCCGCCGCGGCGAACGCCGGAACGCCCGGGACCACCTCGTACGGGATGCCGGCCGCATCCAGGCGCCGCATCTGCTCCGCGACCGCGCTGAAGATCGACGGGTCGCCCGAGTGCAGCCGCGCCACGTCCCGGCCCGCCTCGTGGGCCCGTACGCACTCGGCGATGATCTGGTCGAGGTTCAGCTGCGAGGTGTCGACCAGGCGGGCGTCCGGCGGGCACTCGGCCAGCAGCTCCCGCGGGACGAGGCTGCCCGCGTACAGGCAGACGGGGGCGGCGGCCAGCGTCCGCGCCCCGCGCACCGTGATCAGGTCGGCGGCGCCGGGGCCCGCGCCGATGAAGTACACGGTCATCTCTACAGATCCCTCTCGTTGGCGGTGTTGCCGGTGTTGCCGGTGTCGGCGGTGACGGCTGCGGTAGCGGTAGCGGTAGCGGCTGCGGCGCGGTGGTGGGGGGCCGCGGTGTCCGGCCGCTCCGGCCGGGGCTTGGTGACGGACCACTGGGTCACCGGCATCGCCTGCCGCCAGCCCGTGAAGCCGCCCACCGGCACGGCGTGCGCGACGGCGAGCTTGACCAGTTCGCCGCCGTGGCGCCGGTAGTGCTCGGTGACGACCGCCTCCGACTCCAGCGTCACCGCGTTGACGACGAGCCGGCCGCCGGGGGCCAGGGCCTCCCAGGCCGCGTCCAGGACGCCCGGCACGGTCAGCCCGCCGCCGATGAACACCGCGTCGGGGACCGGGAGTCCGGCCAGCGCCGCGGGGGCCGCGCCGGTCACCACGCGCAGGCCGGGCACGCCGAGCGCAGCCGCGTTGCGGGTGATGCGCTCCGCCCGGTCCGGTACGCGCTCGACGGAGACGGCCCTGCAGGACGGGTGGGTCCGCATCCACTCGATGCCGATGGAGCCTGAGCCGCCGCCGATGTCCCACAGCAGCTCACCGGGGGCCGGGGCGAGGGCGCACAGGGTCGCGGCGCGCACGTGGCGCTTGGTCAGCTGGCCGTTGTGCTCGTACGCGGCGTCCGGCAGCCCGGGGGTGGCGCCCAGGCGCGGCACACCGGCGGCAGGGTCGCGGCGGCAGTCGACGGCCACCACGTTCAGCGGGTCGCCGGGCGGGTGCTCCCAGGTGTCGGCGGTGCCCTCGAAGGCGTCCTCGCGCTCGGAGCCGAGCTGCTCCAGCACCCGCATCCGGCTCGGGCCGAACCCGCGCTCGCGCAGCAGGGCGGCGATCTCGCCGGGGGAGGCCGCGCCGGCACTGAGCACCAGCACCCGGCGCCCGTCGTGCAGGGCCGCGGCGAGCCGGGCCACCGGCCGGCCGACCACCGTGACCACCTCGGTGTCCTCCACCGGCCAGCCCAGCCGGGCGCAGGCGTACGAGACCGACGAGGGGTGCGGGTGCACCAGCAGGGCCTGCGGGCCGAGTTCCTCGGACAGGGCGCGGCCGATCCCGTAGAACATGGGGTCCCCGCTGGCGAGCACGGCGATCCGGCGGCCTGCGTGCTCGGCCGTCAGCCGCGGCACCGCCGGGCGCAGCGGGCTCGGCCAGGGCACGCGCTCGCCGCCGCACTCCGCGGAGGGCAGCAGGTCCAACTGCCGGGGCCCGCCGATCAGGACCTCGGCCGAGGCCAGGGCGGCGCGCGCGGCGCCGGTGAGCCCGGCCCAGCCGTCGGCGCCGAGGCCGACGACCGTCACGGGGAAGGGGGGCGGTGCGGAGCTCACGGCGCGGATACCTCGGTGCTTCGGGGCGGGGGAGGGGCGGACCCGCAGCCTACTGGTCGGCCGGAAGACCCACGGTTCCGCCCCCGCCCACCAGGGGGCTACCCTCGGTAACCCACCGTTGTGAGCTTGCGAGGGAGCTGACATGCCCGGCTGGAGTGCCCAGGACGTCCCCGATCAGAGCGGCCGCACCGCCGTCGTGACCGGCGCCAACAGCGGGATCGGCTACGCGACCGCGCGGGAACTCGCCCGCCGCGGCGCGGAGGTGGTCCTGGCCTGCCGCAGCGCCGCGCGCGGCCACGCCGCCGCGATCCGGCTGCGCGCGGAGGTCCCCGGCGCCGAGGTGGAGTTCGCCCCCCTGGACCTGGCCGACCTGGGCTCGGTAAGGGAGTTCGCGCAGGCCTTCGCCCGCCGCCGCCCCGCGCTGGACCTGCTGGTGAACAACGCGGGCGTGATGGCCCTGCCGTACGGGCGCACCGCGGACGGGTTCGAGACCCAGTTCGGCGTCAACCACCTCGGCCACTTCGCGCTGACGGGCCTGCTCCTGCCGCAGCTGGCGGCCGCCGCGCCCGGGGCCCGGGTGGTGACCGTATCCAGCACCTTCCACGCCCTCGGCGACGTCGACCACGACGACCTCGGCAGCGAGCGGGAGTACCGCCGGTGGACCGCGTACGGGCGCTCCAAGACCGCCAACCTGCTGTTCACCCACGAGCTGGCCCGGCGGCTCGCCGCCGCCGGCTCCCCCGTGGTCGCGGCGAGCGCGCACCCCGGCTACGCCGCCACCAACCTGCACGCCGGGGCCGCACGGCAGGAGGGCCGACGCCGCCCGGCGGCCCGGCTGCTGGAGCTCGGCAACGCGGTCGTCGCCCAGTCCGCGTCCGCGGGCGCGCTGCCGGTGCTGTACGCGGCGACCGCGCCCGGGGTCCGGCCCGACGCGTTCTTCGGGCCGCGGCTGGGGTGGCGCGGGGCGCCCGTGCGGTCCTGGCGGGCGAGGTGGACCCGGGACGACGCCTCGGCCCGGCGCCTGTGGGCCGCCTCCGAAGAACTGACCGGCATCACCTATCCACCTCTGACCCCCTGACCCCTGCCCCCCGACCGAAGCGCCCCCGCCTTCGACGCCGGGGGTGGGCACATCCGGCCTCGTCGGCGTGTGAGGCGCGGGGGCCGGCACCCGCCGGCGGAGCCGCGGGCGCCCTGGTGTGAGCCCGTCCGCCCCCGGGGTGCGCCGGGGCGCCCCGGGTGGGACCTGAACCGGGGCCCGCCGGCACGGGAGACTCGCTGCCATGGACGACGATACGGACAACCACCCAGACGCCGACGACCACGCCGTGGTACTCGGTGCGGGCCTCGCCGGGCTGCTCGCCGCGCGGGTCCTCGCCCAGCGCTTCGCCCGGGTGACCGTGGTGGAGCGGGACGAACTGCCCGACGGCGGACCGGCCTTCCGGCGCGGCGTCCTGCAGTCCCGGCACGTGCACGTGCTGTGGTCGCGGGGCCTGGAGGTGATGGAGTCGCTGCTGCCCGGCATCACCCGCGAACTGCTCGCGGCCGGGGCGGCCCTGATGGAGTCCCCGCGGGACTTCCTGTGGCTCAGCTCCGCCGACTGGTTCGACCAGGTCCCCGGGGCCCGCATCCTGGTGGCGCACCGGGAGCTCATCGACTGGACGCTGCGCAGGGAGGTGCTGCGCGACGACCGGATCCGGATCCGCTCGGGGTCCCCGGCGACCGGGCTCGTCGCCACCGGGGACGGCCGCACCGTGACCGGCGTCGCCCTGCGCGAGGGCGGCCCGCTGCCCGCCCGGTTCGTGGTCGACGCGACCGGCCGCGGCTCCCGGGCGCCGGCCTGGCTGACCGCGCTCGGCCTCCCGGCCCCGGCGAGCACCCGGTACGACTCCCACCTCGGCTACTCCAGCCGCTACTACGACCTCCCGCCGGACCCCGGTCGCCGCTGGTACGGCATGTACGTCCAGGGCCGCCCCGACAGCCCGCGCGGAGGGGTGCTGGTGCCGCTGGGCGACGGCCGCTGGCTGGCGACCCTGATCGGCAACGGCGAGCACGCGCCGCCGACCGGGGAGGAGGAGTTCCTCGACTTCGCGCGCAGCCTGCGCAGCCCGGCGCTGTACGACTCCCTGCGCGACGCCAAGCCGCTGTCCTCGCCGACCGGCTTCCGCGCCACCTCGAACGAGCGGCGCCACTACGAGCGGCTCGACCGCTGGCCGGCCGGGTTCGTGGTCCTGGGCGATGCCGCGTGCCGCTTCAACCCCGTGTACGGGCACGGCATGAGCGTGGCGGCCCTGGCCGCCGAGGCCCTGGCCGAGGCGATCCGCGGGCTCGCCCCGCGGGAGATCGCGGGCGCCGCACGGCGGATCCAGCGCCGTACCGCGGCCGCGGCCGACACGGCCTGGCAGATCGCCACCAGCGAGGACATGCGGTACCCGCAGACCGAGGGGCCGCCGCCGGACCGGGCGACGAAGGCGCTCCAGCGGTACATGGAACGGGTGATCGTGGGGGCCAACACCGACCCGGCGATCTCCCGCCCGTTCTTCGGCGTGTTGTCGCTCTCGGCCTCGCCGAACATCCTGCTGAGCCCGGGCACGGTGATCCGCGTGCTGTCCAAGTGGCGGCTGCCCTCGCACCCGTCGGCCGCCGCCTACCCGCCCCACCACGGCCCGCCCGGGGGCTGACCGCCGCTACGGGGACGACGTCCGGCCGGCGACGGACCGCTGGTACAGCTTCCGGATGTCGTCGTCGAACCAGCTGCTGAACGAGGTGGTCTCGTCGCCGCCCCCGTCCCGGCCGCCGACCACGCCGATCAGGGTGTGGGCGTCGGTCAGCACCGGACCGCCGCTCGTGCCGTCGGGCACGTCCGCGCAATCCAGCCGCAGTTGCGTGGGCCCGTCGGCGCGGGCGGTGTTGAAGCAGTCCACGGGCGACTCCGCCCCGCCCGGATAGCCCACCACCCGCGCGGGGGCCGGCAGCTGCGGCCGGAACCGGATCGTCTCGGCGCCCGTGGTGTCCTCCAGCCGCTCGCCGGGCCGGCCGGGGCGGCGCAGTCGCAGGAACGCCACGTCGTGGTCGGGGTCCTGGTCCTCGCTCCAGCTGGGGTCCACGTCGATCCGGGTGGGCACCCAGACTCCGTACGGGGCCTCGCCGTCGCGGTAGCCGGGGACGAAGGCCAGGTTGGTGCGGAAGCCCAGGGCGCCCCGGTAGACGCAGTGCGCGGCGGTGGCGACGAGGTCGCCGCCGGGGGAGTGCACGACCACGCCCGAGCAGTGGTGGTCGCCGTCCCCGTCCTCACCGGGGGAGAACAGCGCCCCGACGGCGGGCTCCGCGGGGACGGTCCGCGCCGCCAGCGGCTCGGAGGGCCGCCACCCGCCCTTCCTCCAGTCGGCGGCGACCTGGCCGCCCTGCGCATGCTGCACCGGCGGGGCCGGGACCTCGCGGACCACCCCGTCGAGCAGGGCCGCGGCGGCGCGGTCGGCGGCCTGCGGGTCCTGGACGTAGCTGCCGGCCCCGGGGTCCCCGTCGGCGTGGTTCTCCAGGATGCCGCCGAACTCCCAGAGGAGGGCGGCGCCGCCGGCGAGCGCTGCGCAGCACAGGCCGAGGGCCACCCGGACACCGATGGATCGCCCGTGGCCCCTGGGGCCCTTGCTGGACATGTGGCATTCCCGCTTCCGCTGACTTGGTGGACGCCCTGTTCTACGGGGTCCGCCGGCCGGGAGTTCCGCAACGGAACGTGGCCGTCCTCACAGCCTACGGACCGTCATCCGCAGTCCTTCCCCCCGCCACCCAACTGCCCTAGTCTCCAGCCGGTTTGGCACGTGACCGACCAGTAGGCGCAGCGGGACGAAGGAGTCGAAGGCATGGCAGCAGGGATGTGGATGGCGAGGGGCATGCGGGCGCGGGCGCAGGCCCGCGCGGGGGCGGGGATCGGCGTGCGCACACGGCTCCGGACGGCGAGCGCCGCGGCGGCCGGGTTCTCCGCCCTGGCGCTCCTGCTGGGCGCGGCCGCCCCGGCGGGCGCTGCGGCCGCGGCGGCGACGGCGGGGCAGGGGGACATCCCGTACGCGGGATCGACCGGCGTCGGCGTGCACAACGCGTACGACAAGGCCAAGTACACCTACTTCGCGGACGCCCTCGACTCGGGCGCCGCCATGCTGGAACTCGACGTCTGGACCAACTTCTTCGGCAGCTCCTGGCGGGTCTCCCACGACAACCCCTTCGGCAACGACAGCAACTGCGAGAACGCCACCAGCCCCGCCCAGCTGCGCACCAAGTCCCGCAACCAGAACCTCGCCGGCTGCCTCTCCGACATCCGCAGCTGGCACGACGCCCACCCGGGCCACCGCCCGGTCGTCCTGAAGCTCGAACTCAAGGACGGCTTCGCCGCCAACCTCGGGCGCGGTCCCGCCGAACTCGACTCCCTCCTGGCCGCCAAGCTCGGCGACGCCCTCTACCGCCCCGGCCAGCTCGCCTCGGGCCACCCCGACCTGGACGCCGCCGCCCGCGCCGGCGCCTGGCCGAGCCGGGCCGCCATGGCGGGGAAGTTCCTCGTCGAACTGATCCCCGGCACGCTGGAGGAGGGCAACAGCAACGACACCCTGTGGACCGACCGGGAGTACGCCACCCACCTGCGCTCCCTCGCGGCCGCGGGCCGGCTCTCCCAGGCCGCCGCCTTCCCCGCCGTGCACCGCGCGGAGGCCGGCGACCCGCGCGCCCGCTACGCCGACGCGTCGCTGCGCCCCTGGTTCGTGGTCTTCGACGGCGACGCGAGCGCGTACGCCTCCGGCACCATCGACACCTCCTGGTACGACCGCAACCACTACCTGCTGATCGCCACCGACGCCCACAACGTGGCGCCGGCCATCGACGGCGTCCACCCGACCGAGGCCCAGGCCCTGGACCGGGTCCGGCTGATGGCCCGCAACCACGCCTCCATCGCCTCCGCGGACTGGTACCCGCTGCCCTCGGTGCTGGCGACGGTGGTGCCCCGCGGTCAGTAGGGCTCGAGGTCAGGGGCAACCGAGACGCCGGTACCCTTCTTGCGAACAGTTCGCAATAAGGGTTGGGTGTGATGCGGTGTGACGCGGCGTCGGCTTCCGGTGGTCCTCGGAATCGAGTCCTCCTGTGACGAGACCGGAGCCGGCATCGTGCAGGGCGGCCGCCTGCTCGCGCACGTCGTCGCGTCCAGCATGGACGAGCACGCCCGCTTCGGCGGCGTCGTCCCCGAGATCGCGGCCCGCGCCCACCTGCACGCCTTCGACCCCGTCGTCCGCCGGGCCCTGGACCGGGCCGGCCTGCGGCCCGGCGACCTCGACGCGGTCGCCGTCACCACCGGCCCCGGCCTCTCCGGCGCACTCCAGGTCGGACTGGCCGGGGCCAAGGCCCTCGCGTACGCGCTGGGCGTGCCGCTGTACGGGGTGCACCACCTCGCCGGCCACGTCGCGGCCGACACCCTGGAGCACGGGCCGCTGCCCGACCCGTGCGTGGTGCTGATCGTCTCCGGCGGCCACACCTCGCTGCTGCTCGTCCGGGACCTCGTACGCGAGCCGATCCTGCACCTCGGGGACACCCTGGACGACGCGGCGGGGGAGTGCTTCGACAAGGTGGCCCGGGTCTTCGGCCTGCCCTACCCGGGCGGCCCGGCCATCGACCGTGCCGCCCGCGGGGGCGACCCGGCGGCGGTGGCCTTCCCGCGCCCGCTGCGGGCGGCGGGCGGCCGGGACGCGCACGCCTTCTCCTTCTCGGGTCTGAAGACGGCGGCCGCCCGCTGGGCGGAGGAGCACCGGCGGCGCGGCGGGGCGCTCCCGGTCGCAGACGGCGCCGCCTCCCTCCAGGAGGCCGTCGCCGACGTGCTGACCCGCAAGGCGGTCGCCGCCTGCCGGGAGTACGGGGTGCGCACGCTCGTGGTGGTCGGCGGCGTCGCCGCCAACTCCCGGGTGCGCGAGCTCGCGCAGCGGCGCTGCGCCTCGGCGGGGATCGAGCTGCGGGTGCCGCCGCTGACGCTGTGCACCGACAACGGGGCGATGATCGCCGCCGTCGGCGACCTCCTGGTCCGCTCGGGCGCCGAGCCCGCCCCGTTCGACGTGACGGTCGACCCGTCGGCGCCGCTCGCGTACGCCGCCCTGCACCCCGTGGCGGCCTGACGCCGGTCCCGCCGGGACGGACCGGACGGGACCTGACCGCGGGCCTGACCGCACGAGCAGGGCCGCTTCCTCACCCTGCTCGCCAGGATCGCCGGCGCCCGCCGGATCGACCGACCCCCGGGTCGAGTCGGTGCTGCTCCCGTTCGCGGACGGCCTGACGCTCGCCAGAAAACTCTGACCACCCGGCGGGACGACAACGGGCATCCTGGGGCCTCAAGATCCCGCAAAGGAGCCCCCGTTGTCCCCAGAGCGCCACATCCCCTTCCAACGCCTGCACAACTTCCGTGACCTGGGCGGCTACCGCACCGCCGACGGGCGCACCGTCGCCTGGGGCCGGCTCTACCGGGCCGACTCCCTGGGCAAGCTTCGGACCGAGGGCGGGGACGGGGACTGGGAGCGCTTCCTCCGCCTCGGCATACGCACCGTCATCGACCTGCGCTACCCGTGGGAGATCGAGGCGAAGGGCCGGGTCCCGGAGCCCGGCCGGTTCACGTACGCCAACCTGAGCATCGAGCACCGCCCGTACGACCAGGCCGCCATCGACCCCGACATCGACCCGTGGCGCTACCTCGCCGACCGCTTCGCGGAGGTGGCCGAGGACGGGGTCGAGGAGATCCGGCAGGTCATCGAGCTCATCGCCGCCGGTCCCGGGCCCGCGGTCTTCCACTGCACCTCGGGCAAGGACCGCACCGGCCTCATCGCCGCCCTGGTCCTGTCCCTCCTGGAGGTGTCGGAGGAGCAGATCCTGGCCGACTTCGCGCTCACCGAGCTGGCCACGCAGCGCCTGCTGGCCGACTGGCACGCCGCCAACCCGGGACGCACCATGCGCTGGCCCTCGTACGGCCGCGCCCCGGCCACGGTCCTGGCCCTGACCCTCGCCGACCTGGCCGCACGCCACGGCTCGGTGGCCGCGTACCTCACCGACGACGTGGGCATCACGGAGCAGACCACGACCCGTCTTCGACAGCGCCTTCTCGACTGACCTCGCATATCAAATCGGGTATCCCCCTTGCTAGTTGGCGAGACGACTCCCAACAATGCACATGACAATCGGAGGATCTTCGGTTGTTTCGTCGTCTCGTCATCAGAGGGGAACCCCCACAATGAACAAGCCTCTCGTCGGCGCGATGCTCTCGCTGCTCCTCTTAGGAGCAGCGGCAGCCCCGGCCGCGGCCTCGACCACCCAGGACCGCGCAGCCGCGCCCGTCGCCGTGAACTTCGCGGGGACCGTCGCGCTCAGCAACTGCTCCGGCTCCGTCGTGCGCACGCCGAACTCCCAGCCCGGCGACCCCGCCCTCGTCCTGTCCAACGGGCACTGCCTGGAGACGGGCTTCCCGGCCCCGGGCGAGGTCATCAAGGACCAGCCGTCCAGCCGCTCCTTCACGCTGCTCACCGCCTCGGGCGCGCGGGCGGGCACGCTGCGGGCGAGCAAGGTGGCGTACGCGACGATGACCGACACGGACATCTCGATCTACCAGCTCACCAAGACGTACGCCCAGATCCAGAGCCAGTACGGCATCAGCGCCCTCACCCTGAACGACGCCCACCCGGTGCAGGGCACCGCGATCAAGGTGGTCTCCGGGTACTGGAAGCGGACCTACAGCTGCAACATCGACGGGTTCGCGTACCGCCTCAAGGAGGGCTCCTGGACCTGGAAGGACTCGGTCCGCTACACCTCGTCGTGCAACACCATCGGCGGAACCTCCGGCTCCCCGGTGATCGACACGACGACCGGCAAGGTCGTCGCGGTCAACAACACGGGCAACGAGGACGGCGGCCGCTGCACGGACAACAACCCGTGCGAGGTCGACGAGAACGGCACGGTGACGGTCCGCCAGGGCATCAACTACGCCCAGGAGACCTACCAGATCGTCCCCTGCATCACCACGGGCAACAAAATCGACCTCACCCTGCCCACCTGCACCCTCCCCAAGCCGTAACCCGCCCCGCCCGCCCCGCCCGCCCGGCCCGCCCTTCCCGGCGGGCGGGGCGGGCGGGTCCGGACAAGGGCGTCGACGTTGCACACCGCGTCCGGGTCCTCGTCCGGACTGGGTAGGAACGATGCCTCGAAAGCGTCTGTGTGAACGCAGTACCACGGCCCGTCCCACCTTCGTTCGGCCGATCCGGGCACGCTCGGCTCGTCGGTCGTTGCGGCGGAGCGCGAAGGCCCCGGGCACCGATTGCGGACAGTCGCTGTCCGAGGTCGGGGTTACGTTGGGTTCATGGCTTCCAGGGCGACGCATTCCGTGCTTGATACCCGTTCGCTGAACCGTGCCACGCTTGCGCGGCAGTTGTTGTTGGGGCGGGGCGGGATGTCCGCGGTGGATGCCGTTGAGCATCTGATCGGGTTGCAGGCGCAGAACGTGAAGCCGCCGTACTTCCAGCTGCACGCGCGGCTCGCCGGGTTTCGGACCGACGAGCTCGCCGGGCTGATGGAGGAGCGCCGGGTGGTGCGGATGGTCACCATGCGGTCCACGTTGCACACCCACACCGCCCGCGACGCCGTCGCGCTGACGCCGCTCGTCCAGGGGGCCCGGGACCGGGAGCTCGGCCATTTTCGCAAGGGGCTGGCCGGGGTGGATCTCGAGCGGCTCGCCGCGCGGGCCCGCGCCTTCGTTGAGGAGGAGCCGCGCACCATGGCCGAGATCCGGGAGGAGACGGGCCGGGAGTGGCCCGATGCCGACCCGCAGGCCCTGTCCGTCGCCGCGCGCTGCCTGCTGCCGCTCGTGCAGGTGACGCCGCGCGGGGTGTGGGGGCGCAGCGGGCAGGTGCGGCTGACCACCCTGGACGCATGGGTCCCGGATGTCGTGGAGGGGCATGCCGCGGCCGGGTCGGCCGGTGCGGGGGTCGAGGGGCTCGTGTTGCGGTATCTCGGGGCGTTCGGGCCGGCCTCGGTGAAGGACATGCAGGTGTGGGCCGGGGTGACCCGGCTGCGGGAGGCCTTCGAGCGGCTGCGGCCGCAGTTGGTCGTCTTCCGGGACGGTCATGGCGTCGAGTTGTTCGATCTGCCCGACGCGCCCCGGCCCGACGCGGACACGCCGGCACCGCCCCGCTTCCTGCCCGAGTTCGACAACCTCCTGCTGTCCCATGCCGACCGGACCCGTGTCGTCCCCGCCGCGCTCAAGGGGCGGGCCTGGTCCGGGAACCAGGCGTACTGCACCCTCCTCGTGGACGGGTTCCTCGGTGGGCTGTGGCGGTTGGGGGAGGACGGTGTGCTCACCGTGGAGCTCTTCGGGCACGTTGCGGACGCCGTGAAGGAGCTCGTCGTCGACGAGGGGGAGCGGTTGATCGCCGGGATGGCAGCCGACGGCAGGGGCTGCGTGCGCTTCGGGTCAATCCGCGGCTGACGCGGCTCTGGTGGGGCGTGCGGGGCGCACGGCACCATGCCTCCCATGACGGAGAACAGCGCCACCGACAGCTTCCTGGCCGCCCGGGACTTCCTGCTCGCCCACGGCCGGGATGACGACGCCGCCCGAGCCGGCTTCACCTGGCCCCGCCCCGAGCGCTTCAACTGGGCACTCGACTGGTTCGACCGCCTCGCCGAGCGCTCCGACCCCACCGCCGAGGCGCTGCGCATCGTCGAGGAGGACGGCAGCAGCGAGGGGGTCTCCTTCGCCGACCTCGCCGCCCGGTCGGGGTCGGCCGCCACCTGGCTGCGGGCCCAGGGCGTCGCGGCCGGCGACCGGATCCTGGTGATGCTCGGCAACCAGCGCGAGCTGTGGGAGGTGATGCTCGCCGCGATCAAGCTGCGTGCCGTGGTCATCCCCGCCACCCCGCTGCTCGGCCCCGCCGACCTGCGCGACCGCGTCGAACGGGGCCGGGTGCGGCACGTCATCGCGCGCACCGAGGACACCGCCAAGTTCGCCGAGGTGCCGGGCACCTACACGCGGATCGCCGCGGGAGCCGACGTACCCACCGGCTGGCGGCGGCTCGCCGACCTGTACGAGGCCGACCCGGCCTTCGCCCCGGACGGCGAGACCCTCGCCACCGACCCGCTGATGCTGTACTTCACCTCCGGCACCACCGCCCGCCCCAAGCTCGTCGAGCACACGCACGCCTCGTACCCCATCGGGCACCTCTCCACCATGTACTGGCTCGGGCTGCGCCCCGGCGACGTCCACCTCAACATCGCCTCGCCCGGCTGGGCCAAGCACGCCTGGTCCAACCTCTTCGCGCCGTGGAACGCCGGCGCCACCGTCTTCGTGTACAACTACACCCGCTTCGACGCCGAGCGGCTGATGGCCGAAATGGACCGGCACGGCGTGACCACCTTCTGCGCCCCCCCGACCGTCTGGCGGATGCTGATCCAGTCCGATCTGGGCAAGCTCCAGGCCCCGCCGCGCGAGTGCGTCGCCGCCGGCGAGCCGCTCAATCCGGAGGTCATCGAGAAGGTGCGCGAGGCCTGGGGCGTCACCATCCGCGACGGCTTCGGCCAGACCGAGACCACCCTCCAGGTCGGGAACTTCCCCGGAGCCGCGGTGAAGCCGGGCTCCATGGGGCGGCCCGCGCCCGGGTACGAGATCGTGCTGCTCGACCCGGTCACGGGCAAGGTCTCCCCGGACGAGGGCGAGCTGTGCGTGGACCTCGGTCCGCGGCCCGCCGGGGTGATGACCGGCTACCGCGACGACGAGGAGCGCACCGCCGAGGCGATGGCGGACGGGCTGTACCGGACGGGGGACATCGCCTCGCGCGATGCCGACGGCTACCTCACGTACGTGGGGCGGGCGGACGACGTGTTCAAGGCCTCGGACTACAAGATCAGCCCGTTCGAGCTGGAGAGCGCGCTGCTGGAGCACGAGGCCGTCGCCGAGGCGGCGGTCGTGCCGGCGCCGGATCCGCTGCGGCTGGCGGTGCCGAAGGCGTACGTATCGCTCGCGGCGGGCTGGGAGCCGGGGCCGGAGACGGCCCGGGCGCTGTTCGCGCACTCCAGGGCGGTGCTGTCGCCGTACAAGCGGATCCGGCGGATCGAGTTCGCCGAGCTGCCGAAGACGGTGTCCGGGAAGATCCGCCGGGTGGAGCTGCGGGAGCTGACCGCGGCGGGCTCGGGGACGGAGTACGACGAGGCCGAGCTGGGCTGAACCGCCGGCCCCGGCCGCCGGGGCGGGCTGACCACGCGGTCGGCCGGCCCCGGCGTACGCGTGTGCATCAGGCGGGCAGCAGCGCCTCGATCGCGGCGATGACCTCAGGGGACTCGGGCTCGGTCCGCGGCCGGAAGCGGGCGACGACCTCGCCGGCGGGGGAGATCAGGAACTTCTCGAAGTTCCACTGGATGTCGCCGGCCTCGCCGTCCGCGTCCGGGGTCTTGACCAGCTCGCGGTAGAGCGGGTGCCGGTTCTCGCCGTTGACCTCGGACTTCTCCAGCATCGGGAAGGTCACGCCGAAGCCGGCCGCGCAGAACGTCTGGATGTCCTCGGCGGTGCCGGGCTCCTGCTCGCCGAACTGGTTGCAGGGTACGCCGATGACGGTGAAGCCCTTGGCCTCGTACGCGAACTGCAGCCGGGCCAGCCCGGAGTACTGCGGGGTGAGCCCGCACTGCGAGGCGGTGTTCACCAGCAGGATCACCTTGCCCTTGTGGGCCGCGAGGCTCGTGGGCTCGTCGGACAGGGTGGTCAGCGGGATGTCGTACAGGCTCATCGGGCTCTCCTCGGCGGAAAAGGGCAGGCCGCGCAGACTGCAACCAGCGGCTATCGCGCTCGAAAGCCTACGTCCTGCCCGAACGGAGCCGAACAGCCGGCCGCGCGTACCGGGTGTCTCACCGTCCCGGACCGGCCTCCTGGTACGTCACCCCCTGCGGCGGGTGAGGCACGTGGAGCCGACGCGAGCCGACCGGTGCTGATGTCCGGGCGGGGACTCACGGGACATGCCCCGGCGCCCCGGCTCAGGTTCCGGGGAGGATACGGCGCGTTTCGTAGGCCCACATCGCGATCTCGACCCGGTTGCGGGCGCCGAGTTTGGCCATCAGGCTGGCCAGATGCGTCTTCACCGTGCTGAGGCTGATGTGCAGTGCATCGGCGACCTCGGTGTTGGTCAGCCCGCGAGCGACGGCGAGGAGCACCTGCTCCTCGCGGGCGGTGACGGGGGAGACCGGCTGGGCCACGGGCCGCCCGGCGGGCAGGTCCGCGAATGCCTGGAGCAGACGGACGGTGACGCTGGGCGCGATGAGCGCCTCACCGTCGGACGCCGACCGTACGGCCTGTGCCAGAAGGTCCGGTCCCGTGTCCTTGAGGAGGAAACCGCGGGCTCCGGCACGCAGCGCGCCGTAGACGTACTCGTCGAGGTCGAACGTGGTGATGACGACCACGGCCAGCGGGTCGGCGACGCCCGGGCCGGCGACCAGCCGGGTGGCCTGGAGCCCGTCGAGTACGGGCATGCGGATGTCGAACAGACAGACGTCGGGGCGCAGTTCGCGGGCCAGACGTACCGCCTCGCGCCCGTCGGCGGCCTCGCCGACCACCTCGATGCCGGGCTGGGCGTTCAGCATGATCCGCAACCCGGTGCGGATGATCGTCTGGTCGTCAGCGACGAGCACCCGAATGGACACCGCTCTCGCTCCTCGCTCTCGGCAGTTCGGCTTCGACATGCCAGCCCCGGTCGGTACCCGGGCCGGCTCGTAGTGTGCCGCCGAGCAGGGTCGCGCGCTCGCGCAGTCCGGTAAGTCCGTATCCGTCGCGACCCCGGCCGGTGCGCCGGCCGTTGTCGCGCACGCTCACCCGTACCGTGTCCCGTTCCGCGGCGACCCGAACGACGAGCTCGGTCGCGTCGACCGCATGGCGCAGCGCGTTGGTCACCGACTCCTGCACGATCCGGTAGACGGCCGCGTCCACGGCCGGGGGCAGCGCGTCCAGTTCGCCGTCGAGCCCCAGGTCGACCCTGAGGCGACCACCCGGGGTGCGCACCAGGCGCTCCAGATCCGCGACTCCGGCAGGGGGCGCCAGCTCGGCGCCGACCCCGCGGTCGCGCAGCGCGGCGACCATGGCGCGCATTTCCTCCAGCGTGCGCGCCCCTTCCTCCTCGACCCCCTCCAGCGCCTCGACGGCGGCCGCCGGGTCGGTGCCCGCGAGCACCCGGCCCGCCTGGGCGAGGATCACCATGGCCGACACGTGGTGGGCCACCGTGTCGTGCAGTTCCCGGGCGAGCTGCTCGCGCTCCCGGGAGCGCACCTGCTCCAACTGCCGCTCGCGAGCGGTCACCCGGAACCGCACGGCAGCCCCGACCACGCCGGGCAGCAGCAGGAAGACGAGGCCCACGACCTTCTCGACGACCGGGGTCTCGTCCATGGCGACACACAGCGCGCCGACCGCGAGGATCACCGCGCCGCCCAGCACGATCTCGCGTCCCGATCCCCACCGGGGCAGCGCGTACACGAGCACGAGCACGACCGCGCCGGTGTACAGGCCGACGGGCTCGCGCGGTGCGGCGACGAGCGAGGCCACCGGAAGCAGGAGCACCGAGCCGAACGCCAGCGTCACCATCGCCAGCGGGCGGGTCCGGCGCCACAGGGGCAGCAGGCACAGCCATACGGCGAACACCACCGCCACCGGCCGCCACACGACGTTCTCGCGCAGGGTGGCCTCCAGCGCCACACCGGCAAGGCCCGCGGCGAGCAGCGCCCAGTCCCGCCGCACCCGGGCGGGCGCGTCGGGCGGCCGGGGTTCGGTCCACAGGGTTCGCAGGTCGTCTCGGAGCACGGTTCCCAGCCTAGGGACCGCGGCGTGCCGCGCATCGGCCGAAAGGACGGGGCCTGACTCCGACCTGGGACCGACGGATCCGCGGCCCGCGGGCCGATGCCGCGGAGCGCCGTGGCGACGAGCCTCGGCAGCGGCGGCCGTACAAGGACGGCCGACGAGGTGGTTGGAGGACCTGATGCTCTCGAAAGCCCTGTTGCGCCTGGGCGGGGGCGCCGCCCGCCATCCCTGGCGGGTGATCGCGGCATGGCTGATCGCCGCCACGCTCGCCGTCCTCGCCGCCGTCGCCTTCGGCGGGCGGACCGCGGACTCGATGACCGCTCCGGGCCTGGACTCCCGACGGGCCGCGGAACTGATCGAGCGGGCAGGCACCGGCCAGGAGGGGATGACCGCCCAAGTGGTCGTCACCCCCCTCGACGGCGATGCGACGTTCTTCGACGACGACGGCGCGCGCACCGCTCTCGCGCGGCTGCGGGGCGAGGTGATGCGGCTGCCGCACGTGCTCGGCACGAGCGACCCGGCGGGGGCGCTCGAAGCGGGCGGGGACACCGCCGTGCGCGGCGGCCTCGTCTCGGCCGACGGGCGGATCGCGGTCGTCCGGGTGCAGTACCCCGACCAGAGCCGGCTGTCGGCCGCAGACCTCGACGCCCTCGTCGACCTCGGCGACCGGCTGCGCGCCGAGCTGCCGCTGCGCATCGAGATGGGCGGGAACCTCTTCTACGCCTTCTCCGACCCCGACGGCGGCGCGAGCGAGCTGATCGGCCTCCTCGCCGCGGCCGCGATCCTGTTCCTGGCGTTCGGTTCGCTCCTCGCCGCCGCGCTGCCGATCGGCATGGCGGTCTTCGGGCTGACCGTCGGGGTCGCCACGATGACGGTACTGGCGGGGGTGACAGAGGTTCCCACCTTCGCCCCTGTCCTGGGCAGCATGGTCGGGCTCGGAGTGGGCATCGACTACGCGCTGTTCGTGCTCGCCAGGCACCGGGAGTACCTCGCGTGCGGGCTCGAGCCGCAGGCGGCGGCCGGACGAGCGGTGGCAACGGCGGGGAGGCCCGTGGTCTTCGCCGGAGGCACCGTCGTCGTGTCGATCCTCGGCCTGGCGGTCGCGAACGTGCCGTTCATGACGGTGGGCGGGGTTGCCGTCTCGATCGTCGTCCTGACGATGGTGCTCGCGTCGGTGACGCTGCTGCCGGCCTTCCTCGGCGCGGCGGGCCCGCGCCTGGCCCGGGCCGGCCGGATCGGCCGGGCTCTGCAGACCGGGAAGCCGGGCCGACGCGCACGGCGGCGGGACGCGGCGGCGAGCGCCGCCCGCGCCGCCGGGTGGCGTCGCTGGATTGGGCACGTCGGCCGCCACCCGGTGCCGTACGCGGTCGGCGCGGCGGGGCTGCTGCTGACCGCGACGCTGCCCGTGCTCGGCCTGCGCGTCGGCCTGCCCGACGACGGCTCCCTGCCCCACAGCCGTACCGAACGCCGGGCCTACGACCTCGTCGCCGAGGGGTTCGGCCCGGGCACCAACGGTCCCCTCGTCATCGCCGCGGACCCCACCGGTGATCCGGGAGTGCTGGACCGACTCGTCGGGGCGGTCGCGGCCGATCCGGGCATCGCAACCGTCGCGCCGACGCACATCGATCGCGCCACCGGCATCGCGACCCTCGTGGTGTTCCCGACCACCAGCCCTCAGGACAAGGCCACGGCCGACACCATCGCCCGGCTGCGCACCGACGTGCTGCCCACGGCGATCGGGCACGGCCCGGCCAGGGTCCACGTCGGCGGCGTCGCCGCGAGCCTGTCCGATGTGGGCCGACGCACCAGCCAACGCCTGCCGGTGTTCGTCGCCGCCGTGCTGGCGATGTCGTTCCTGCTGCTGATGCTGGTCTTCCGCTCGGTACTCGTACCGCTCAAGGCGGTGCTGCTGAATCTGCTGAGCATCGGCGCGGCCTACGGCATCATGGTCGCGGTCTTCCAGTGGGGCTGGGGAGGCTCACTCATCGGGCTGGAAGCGACGGTTCCGATCGTGTCGTTCATCCCGATGTTCCTCTTCGCCATCCTGTTCGGCCTGTCCATGGACTACGAGGTGTTCCTCCTCTCCCGCGTACGCGAGGAGTACCTGCGCACCGGCGACAACGGAACGGCGATCGTCGAGGGCGTCTCGGGCACCGCCCGGATCATCACCTCGGCCGCCCTCATCATGGTGGCGGTCTTCCTGTCCTTCGCCGCCGCCGAGGACCCCTCCGCCAAGATGTTCGGGCTCGGCCTGGCCGCCGCGATCTTCATCGACGCCACGGCCGTACGCATGGTGCTGGTACCGGCGACCATGACACTCCTCGGCCGGGCCAACTGGTGGCTGCCGAAGTGGCTGGACCGGATGCTTCCCCGCGGCCCGGTCGGCGCCGACGACACCGACGCGGAATCCACGGGTGAGGCCCCGCGTCCACGGCTGGTGGACCGTGTCACCGACGTCCCCGGACAACACCCCTAGGCGCCCGTGTCGAGGAGGGCGTCTGCCGGGTCGTTCAGGGGCTGGGGCATGCCCGTGAGGTCCATGACGAACAGCGGTATGCCGAGGTCGTCCGCGCGGGCACGGGCCTCCTGGGTGTAGCCCGCGAGGGCGAAGTAGACGCTCGTCGCCGAGGCCGTGAGGCCGTTCAGCCACACGCACTCCACCGCGCGGAGCCCGGCCGGGGCCGTGGTCGGGTCCACCTGGGCGACGAGGCCGGGCGCGCGCAGGTCCACCGCCGCGGAGGGGATCGGGCGGCCGTCGGGCTGGCGGACGTCCTGGAAGCCGAGCCACCGCAGGTACAGCGCGGCCGTGGCCACGGCGTCGCGGGCCGTGCGGATGGTGACCGGGCGGAAGGCCGGCCGGAGGGAGGGGGAGGGGGAGGGCGAGGGGGTGGCGGGGGGTACGGACGGTACGGCGGATACCGGGGCGCTGCCCGGGTTGCCGGCGCCGGCCGGGCCGGTCGGGGCCGCGGGGGCCGGGCCCGGCGCGGCGGCTTCCGCGGGCGGCCCCGCGGGCTGCGGGGCCTGCGGCGGCGGGGGCGTGCCCGCGTGCGGGTCCGCCGGGGCCACCGGGTGGACCGGGATGCGTACGACCGTCCCGCACGAGCCGCAGCCCAGCTCCGGGTGCGGCCACTCGCTCACCTCTCCGCAGGCCCCGCACCGCACCGCCACCCACGCGTCCGACCAGGTGCGGTGCGTCAGCGGCACGGCCGGCGCCGCCAGGTCCAGCGGCAGCGCGGCCGGGCTGCCGCAGGAACAGGGGAAGACCGGGGCGGTGTAACCGTTCTCCCGCAGGCACGCCGGGCAGCGCACCGGTACCGCGTCCGCCATCAGAGCTCGACCCCCTCCGTCGCTGTGCGTGCCTCCATGCTCCACCACGTGCGACCGCCGCGGCGACCGAGCCCGCGATTTTCGGCCTCCTCCCGGTCTTTCGTACAAGTCGCTTGAGCAACACGCGGCTTTTGGTGTGTTCCGGGGTGTCCCACCGCCTTGACGTGCGAGGGCTCGGCCCTTAGCTTGTTCCGTATAGCAGAACAAAACTTCCGGATTACGGAAACAGTCTGACGCCAGACCTGCAGGAGACCTCGATGCCTCGTATGACAGCCGCAGCCGCCGCCGTTGAGATCCTCAAGCGCGAGGGTGTTTCGCAAGCGTTCGGCGTGCCCGGCGCTGCGATCAACCCGTTCTACCGAGAGCTCAAGAACGTGGGCGGCATCAACCACACCCTCGCCCGTCACGTCGAGGGCGCCTCGCACATGGCGGAGGGCTACACCCGCGCCCAGGCGGGCAACATCGGCGTCTGCATCGGCACGTCCGGCCCCGCCGGCACCGACATGATCACCGGCCTGTACTCCGCGATCGCCGACTCGATCCCGATCCTGTGCATCACCGGCCAGGCCCCGGTCTCGAAGCTCCACAAGGAGGACTTCCAGGCCGTCGACATCGCCACGATCGCCAAGCCGGTCACCAAGGCCGCCACGACCGTCCTGGAGGCCGCGCAGGTCCCCGGCGTCTTCCAGCAGGCCTTCCACCTCATGCGCTCCGGCCGTCCGGGCCCGGTCCTCATCGACCTGCCGATCGACGTCCAGCTGACCGAGATCGAGTTCGACCCCGAGACGTACGAGCCGCTGCCGGTCTACAAGCCGTCCGCGACCCGCGCCCAGGCCGAGAAGGCCCTGAGCTTCCTGCTGGAGTCGGAGCGCCCGCTGATCGTCGCCGGCGGCGGCATCATCAACGCCGACGCCTCCGACCTGCTGGTCGAGTTCGCCGAGCTCACCCACATCCCGGTCATCTCCACCCTCATGGGCTGGGGCACCATCCCGGACGACCACGAGCTGGCCGCCGGCATGGTCGGCGTCCAGACCGCGCACCGCTACGGCAACGCGACCTTCCTGGAGTCGGACTTCGTCCTCGGCATCGGCAACCGCTGGGCCAACCGCCACACGGGCTACAACCTGGACGCGTACACCAAGGGCCGGAAGTTCGTCCACGTCGACATCGAGCCCACCCAGCTCGGCAAGATCTTCGCCCCCGACTACGGCATCGCCTCCGACGCCAAGGTCGCCCTGGAGCTCTTCATCGAGATCGCCAAGGAGCTCAAGGCCGCGGGCAAGCTGCCGGACTTCTCCGCCTGGGCCGCCTCCGCGCAGGAGCGCAAGGCCACCCTGCAGCGCCGCACGCACTTCGAGAACATCCCGATGAAGCCGCAGCGCGTCTACGAGGAGATGAACAAGGCCTTCGGCCCGGAGACCCGCTACGTCACCACCATCGGCCTCTCCCAGATCGCCGCCGCGCAGTTCCTGCACGTCTACAAGCCGCGCCACTGGGTCAACTGCGGCCAGGCCGGCCCGCTCGGCTGGACCATCCCGGCCGCCATCGGTGCCGCCACCGCGCAGCCGGACGTCCCGGTCGTCGCCCTGTCCGGCGACTACGACTTCCAGTTCATGATCGAGGAGCTGGCGGTCGCCGCCCAGCACAAGGTCCCCTACGTCCACGTCCTCGTGAACAACGCCTACCTCGGCCTGATCCGCCAGGCGCAGGGCGGCCTCGGCATCAACTTCGAGGTCAACCTCGAGTTCGAGAACATCAACACCCCGGAGATCGGCGTCTACGGCGTCGACCACGTCAAGGTCGCCGAGGGCCTGGGCGTCAAGGCCATCCGCGTCACCGACCCGGAGAAGCTGGGCGAGGCCTTCGAAGAGGCCAAGAAGCTGGCCCAGGAGTTCCAGGTCCCGGTCGTCGTCGAGGCCATCCTGGAGCGCGTCACCAACATCGCGATGAGCAAGACGGTCGACATGAGCGACGTCACCGAGTTCGAGGAGCTCGCCACCGAGCCGGGCCACGCCCCGACCGCGATCAAGGCCCTGAAGGTCTGATCCGCGCACCCGAGACCCGGGCCGGCCCGGCAGCCCTGACACCACCGGACCGGCCCGTACGACGGCCCCCGTCCCTCCGCACGAACGGAGGGGCGGGGGCCGTCCGCGTCAGGGTCTCCCCAAGGGCGAGGTGACCGGCCCCTCCGGGTGGAGGCGCATGCCGTACTTCCACAGGCTGCAGTTCGGTGCCTGCTGGCCCCCGACCACGCCGTCCTTCGCGTCGTCCTGCGCCGTCAGCACCGCCCCGGTGGCCTCGTCGGTGTACTTCTGCGTGACCACGTGCCCGAGAACCCTGTCGAGATCCTGCGCCTTCAGCTCGGCGGGCCAGCACGTGCGTGCGTTCACCTTCGCCCCGGAAAAGTTCGCGAACGCCAGATCCGCGTGGTTGAGGTTCGCGGTGTGCAGCTGCGCATCGTCCAGTACGGCGTATCTCAGGCTCGCGGTCGACAGGTTCGCCCCGATGAGGTTCGCGCCCCGCAGATCGGCGTGCTCGAAGGTGGCCCCGGTCAGGTCGGCGTCGCGGAACCGGGCCCCGCGCAGGTCGGCATGGTCGAAGTCCGCGTCGTGCAGCGTCTTTCCGCTGAAATTGATGGTCTTGACGTCGTCATGGCCGGCGGCGGTGAAGCCCGGGACGGACGCTGCGCTTTCGATGTCCGCCCGCCATGACGCGTGTTCCTGGGAGAGCCGGATCGACTCGCTCATGAACAGTGCGGACAGCCCCACCGCGATCCCGCACACCAGACCGCCGCCGATGCCGGCGAGCACCTCGATCCGCGGCTCGGTCTCCGGTTCCCTGCGGGCCATGCGCCAGGCACGAAGGGCGAGGAACCCCCCGAGGAGCAGGAGGACGAAGGTCAAGGCCCATTGCAGCAGGCCTACGTGGGGCATGGGGGCCTCCTCGGCGTCTGCGGAGAAGCGGTTGCCGGACCGGCACCCACACTTCCTGCCTACGCCCGCCCCGCGTTGATCGCAAACGCCCTCGGATGCAGTCCGGGCGATACGGCTAAAGGCAGTCCGCCGCCAGGCCGCTGATCAGGACCTCGATGCCGAGCGCGAGGCGGCTCGCGGCCGGGCCCGAGGCCAGTTCCGCCGTGCCGGAGGCGAGGTGCGGATGGCGCGCCGGGTCGAGTCCGGCGAGCCGCTCCTCGATGGAGGCCCGGGCATGGCGGTGCTCCAGGGCGCCCTCCAGGGCGCCGGCGCCGTCCCCGGCCGCCGGGGCCGCGACGGACACCTCGTAGGTCACCGCGCCGATGTGAAGGGCGATCAGGTCGCAGCCCCATGCGGCCCGCTGCCGGTCGATCCCGCCCGCCAGCAGCAGCCCGAGGACCCGGTCGAAGAGGTCGAGCCAGGCCGGGCCGGCCGGGATGGAGCCGAGCGAGACCCGGCCGATGCCCGGGTGGGCGTTGAGGGCGTGGATCACATCGGTGATCAGGCCGGCCAGGCGCTCGCGCCAGTCCCCGGGCGGATCGGCGGGCAGCTCCGGCAGCGGTACGGTCGCCACCACTGCGTCGAGCATCAGCCGCAGCAGCTCCTCGCGCTGGGCGACGTAGACGTACAAGGACGCGGGGCCGGTGTCGAGTTCGGCAGCCACCTTGCGCATGGTGACCGCGTCCAGGCCCTCGCGGCGCAGGACCCGCAGGCCCGCGTCCACCACGGCCCGTTCGCTGAGGGGGGGCTTCGCGGGGCGGGTGCGGGTGCTGGGGCGGCGGGCGGGCGGCGTCGGCATGGCCACAGGCTAGCACTTGACAGCGAACGGTGTTCGTGGCGAACGTTGTTCGTGACGAACGGCGTTCGTTCCCCCTCTGCCGCACGCGGTCGTTCATCGCCCTGTCCAGCCCCCCCAGGAGTGTCTCCGTGTCCCGTCTCGCCTTGCGTCCCGAACCGGCGATCCCGAAAGCAGGCCCGTACCGCCGGCGTTGGGCCGTCCTCGCCGTCGTGCTCCTCGCCGAGGTGATGGACCTCCTGGACGCCACCGTCACCGGTGTCGCCGCCCCCGCCATCGCCGCCGACCTCGGCGGTGGCCGCGAGGTCGCCCAGTGGCTCCAGGCCGGCTACACCCTGCCCTTCGCCGTCCTGCTGATCACCGCCGGGCGGCTCGGGGACCGGTACGGGCGGCGCCGGCTCTTCCTCCTCGGCGCCTGCGGATTCACCCTCGCCTCCCTCTTGTGCGCGCTGGCGCCCGGGCCGGGCGCCCGACCCCGGGCTGCGGCTCGACGTGCCGAGCATGCTGCTGGCCGGGGCGGCTTCCGCTGCGCTGGTCTACCCGCTCGTCCAGGGCCGGGAGCTGGGCCGGCCCCTCTGGGCGCTCGCCCTGCTCGCCGCCGGTCCCGCCGGCTTCCTGCTCTTCGCCCGGCTCCAGAAGCGGCGGCCGTCCCCGCTGGTGGCGCCGGGCCCGCTGGCCAACCGCGCCTACACCGGAGGGATCCTGGTCGCCGTGGTCTTCTTCGCCGCGTTCACCGGCCTGACGCTCGTGTTGTCCCTGTTCCTCCAAGGCCCGCTGGGCCTCTCCCCGCAGGGCGCCGGCTACGCCATCGCCCCGGTCGCCCTGGGCATCGCCGTGACCGCGGGCCCGGCCGGGTCCCTCGCCCGCCGCCACGGCCGGACGGTGATCCAGGCGGGCATCGCCCTGACCGCGGCAGGGCTGGTGGCGCTGGCCGTCGCGGCGGGCGCGGCCGGCGGGGTCCACGACGGCTGGCCGCTGGTACCCGGGACCCTGGTCACCGGACTCGGCATGGGGCTGGTGGTCCCCCCGCTGTTCGACGTCATCCTGGCGGGGGTGGACGATGCGCAGGCGGGCTCGGCGTCCGGCGTGCTCAACGCCGTGCAGCAGCTGGCCCATGCCGTGGGTGCGGCCCTGCTGGTGACGGTGTGGTCGACCTTCACCGACCACGGCCGCACCGCCTCCGCCGCGCTCGCGGGCACCGCCCTGGTCACGGCCGGCCTGCTGGCCGCTGCGCTGCTGCTCACCGTACGGCTGCCCCGCCGGGCGCGGCCCTGACGGAACGCCGGCCGTGGCCCGTACGGACGTACGGACACGGAGACGGACACGGAGACGGACACGGGCACGACAAAGCGCCGAGTCACGGGACCGTCCGTGACTCGGCGCTTTGGGTGTGACCGCCCGACGGAGCGAGGCTGGCGCGACAGGACGTTCGCACCGCCGGGCGGAGTGTGTGGGAGATCCGAGGTCCTTCCCCGGCTCCACAGGGGACCCTGTGCGTGGCCCCTCTGGAGCAGGGAAGGCTTTGGCCGGGACCGTGGCGGACGGCGACGGGAACTTCGGCGTCGTCTCCCTCAGGTCAAGAGACGGGCCTCGGAACCCCTTACCACCGCACTGGCTCGCACGCCCGCCACGGTCCTCACGCGGCGCCAGCCGCATGGACTGGCGCAGTCTGCCCCCACTGCGCACCACCCCTCATCCGGGTACACAGTGCGGGCCGGCACCCGGAGCCCGACCTCCCGCCAGGCTCCCGGTGCAGCTTTTGGGCTCAGCCCTCGCGCAGTGCGCGCACGGCCTCCTCGACGCGCTTGCCGTAGTCGGCGTCCGCGGCGTGGAAGTGAGCCAGGTTCTTCTCGATGACGTCCTCGCGGGAGACCTGCGACAGACCGCCGGCGATGTTCGCCACCAGGCGCTCCTTCTCGGCCTCCGACATCAGGCGGTAGAGCTCGCCGGCCTGGAAGAAGTCGTCGTCCTTGGTGTGGGCCGGGGCGGCGTGGGTGCCGGTGTAGCCGGAGACGGCCTTCGGGGCACCGAGCGCCAGGCCGGTCTCGGCCGGGCCCTGGTACGAGTTGGGCTCGTAGTTCTTGTCGGTCCGCGAGCCGTTGCGGGTGGCCATGAGGCCGTCGCGGCCGTAGTTGTCCGCCACGGTCGCCTTCGGCGCGTTGACCGGCAGCTGGGTGTGGTTCACACCGAGGCGGTAGCGCTGGGCGTCGGCGTACGCGAACAGGCGGCCCTGGAGCATCTTGTCCGGCGAGGCGGTGATGCCCGGGACGAAGTTGTTCGGGGAGAAGGCGGACTGCTCCACCTCGGCGAAGACGTTGTCCGGGTTGCGGTCGAGGACCAGGCGGCCCACGCGCTGCAGCGGGTAGTCGGCGTGCGGCCACACCTTGGTGAGGTCGAACGGGTTGAACCGGTAGTCCGCGGCCTCGGCGGCCGGCATGATCTGGACGTAGAGGGTCCAGGAGGGGTTCACACCGCGCTCGATGGCCTGGAGCAGGTCCGTCTGGTGCGAGTTGGGGTCCTTGCCCGCGAGCTCGGCGGCCTGCTCGGAGGACAGGCAGCGGATGCCCTGGTTCGTCTTGAAGTGGTACTTGACGAAGAAGGCCTCGCCCTTGTCGTTCGTCCACTGGTAGGTGTGCGAACCGTAGCCGTTCATGTGGCGGTAGGACGCCGGTATGCCGCGGTCGCCCATCAGCCAGGTGATCTGGTGCGTCGCCTCGGGGGCGTGCGCCCAGAAGTCCCAGACGTTGTCCGGCTCCTGCTTGCCCGTGAAGGGGTCGCGCTTCTGGGAGTGGATGAAGTCGGGGAACTTGATCGGGTCCTTGATGAAGAACACCGGGGTGTTGTTGCCGACGAGGTCGTAGTTGCCCTCTTCGGTGTAGAACTTCAGCGCGAAGCCGCGCGGGTCGCGGACCGCGTCCGCGCCGCCGAGGGAGTCCGCGACGGTGGAGAACCGCAGGAAGGTCTCGGTCTTCTTGCCGACCGTGTTCAGGAACGCGGCGCTGGTGTAGGCGGTGACGTCGTCGGTCACCTCGAAGTAGCCGTACGCAGCCGAGCCGCGCGCGTGCACCACACGCTCCGGGATGCGCTCACGGTTGAAGCGGGCGAGCTTCTCGAGGAGCTGCTGGTCCTGGATCAGGAGCGGGCCACCGACGCCGGCGGTGGCGGAGTTCTGGTTGTCGGCGACCGGGGCGCCGGACTCGGTCGTCAGCGTGCGCTTCGACATGGTGACCTTCCGTACGGGTAACTGCTGACGGAAAGCGTCTTCCGTCATGCGGAACACAGCCTAGATTTCGGCTGAAGGCAGCGTCAACAGTTTGTTGAACAAAGATGGAGGTGATCCGGACGGTGCCGGCGCTTGGGCGCGACAGGACAGGTGTCAGCACCGGCACCATCCGGAAACTCAGGTCCCCCGCGGGGGATCCAGGTCTCAGACCTGGGCGCCCGAGAGGCGCTCGACGGCGCGCAGCAGGGCCGAGTGGTCCAGGCCGCCGTCACCCTGGGCGCGCAGCGAGGCGACCAGCTGGGCGACGACCGCGCCGACCGGAAGGGCGGCACCGACGTTGCGGGCGGCGTCGGTGACGATGCCCATGTCCTTGTGGTGCAGGTCGATGCGGAAGCCGGGCTTGAAGTCGCGGTTCAGGAAGTTGTCCTTCTTGCGGGTCAGGACCGTGGAGCCGGCCAGACCGCCGTTGAGGACGTCGAGGGCGGCCTCGAGGTTCACGCCGGACTTCTCGAGGAAGACCACGGCCTCGGCGCACGCCTGGATGTTCACCGCGACGATGAGCTGGTTGGCGGCCTTCACCGTCTGGCCGGAGCCGTGCGGGCCGCACAGGACGATGACCTTGCCGAGGGCCTCGAGGATCGGCAGGGCCGCGTCGAAGTCGGCCTGCTCGCCACCCACCATGATCGACAGGACGGCCTCGATGGCGCCGGCCTCGCCGCCGGACACCGGGGCGTCGAGGACGCGGATGCCCTTCTCGGCGGCGTTCTTCGCCAGGTCGATGGAGGTCTGCGGGGTGATCGACGACATGTCGATGATCAGCGCGCCGGACCTGGCGTTCTCCAGGATGCCCTCGGGGCCGTAGGAGATGGCCTCGACCTGCGGGGAGGCGGGCACCATCGTGATGATCACGTCGGCGTCCTTGACGGCCTCGGCGATCGAGCCGGCCGCGGTGCCGCCGGCGGCGGCCAGGCGGTCCAGCTTGTCCTGCTCCAGGGTGAAGCCGGTGACGGAGTAGCCGGCCTTCAGGAGGTTCTCGGACATGGGGGAGCCCATGATGCCGAGACCGATCCAGGCGATCGACGGGAGCGCAGTGGGGTTGCTCATGATGAGGTCCTTCTCTTGAAGCTGTGTACGAAAAGCGACGGGGGTGCCTGGCGGAAAGCCCTGACTTCGGCCCCTACTTCGCGGCGCGGGCCTCGGCCGGCAGCCAGTCGAAGGACGCGGCGGCGTCGGCGGCCTTGTACTCCAGGCCGACGAAGCCCTGGTAGCCGGCCTTCTTGAGCTGGTCGAGGAGGTCCTCGAGGGGCAGCTCACCCGTGCCCGGGGCACCCCGGCCCGGCTTGTCCGCGATCTGGACGTGGCCGGTCTTGGCGGCGTACTTTTCGATGACCTCGCAGAGGTCCTCATCGTTCATCGCCAGGTGGTACAGGTCGAGCAGGAACTTGGCGTTCCCCAGACCGGTCGCCTCGTTCACCTTGTCCACGACCTCGATCGCGGACGGGGCGCTCACCAGCGGGTAGAGCGGCGACTCGGGCTTGTTCAGGGTCTCGATCAGCAGGATCGCACCGACCCGGTCCGCGGCGCGGGCCGCGATGACCAGGTTCTCCAGGGCCAGTTCGTCCTGGACGGCCGGGTCCACGCCCTCGACGCGGTTGCCGTAGAGGGCGTTCAGCGCCTTGCAGCCGACCGACGCGGCGAAGTCCGCCGCGATGTCGATGTTGGCACGGAAGCGGTCCGACTCCTCACCGGGTACGGAGACCGCGCCGCGGTCCGGACCGGGGAGCCGGCCGGCGTAGAAGTTCAGGCCCACCAGCTGGGTGCCCGCGTCCTCGAGGGCCTTCTTGAGGGCGTCGAGCTCCTCCTGAGCCGGGGTGGGGGTCTCGATCCAGGGCCACCACAGCTCGACCGCGGTGAAGCCCGCCGCGGCAGCGGCCGCGGGGCGCTCCAGGAGCGGGAGTTCCGTGAAGAGGATCGAAAGGTTCACATCGAAGCGCTGGTCCGTGTATCCCATGAGGGGCGGCGCTCCTTCCGTATTGCGGAAGTTTGTTTCTGCTTGATGGAAGACTGCATGGGGCTGCGGGCGGATGTCAAGTGGGGGCTGCCGGTTTTTCCGTACCTCGGGGTAGCTTGACCGGGTGCGATTGAGAGTGGAGTTCACGACCGAGCCCTTCGACCTCGAAGAGGCACCCGCCCACGCCGTGGCCGCCCGCGAGGTCATCCAGAAGGCGGAACTGGACGCGGTCGACGTCGGCCCGTTCGGCAACACCGCCGAGGGCGAGGCCGGCGCCGTGATCGAGGCGGTGTCCGCGCTGCTGCGCGACTCGCTGCAGGCGGGGGCCACCCGCGTCTCCCTGCAGGTGAACGTGATCAGGGAGGGCGTCGAATGACCGAGCCTCGCGACCACCCGTTCGTCGCGGCGGTCAAGCCGCTGGTCGACGCGATGGGCGGGGTGCTGATGGACCCCGCCCAGGCCCAGCCCGACGACGTGGTGCTCGCCTGGGAGGGGCAGGACGTGCTCGCGGTGCGCCTGCCGCAGCTGGGCGAGTCGCTGGACCACATCCTGGCGGCGCTGGAGCGCCGGCACGGCGTACCGCTGTCCCAACTGGACCGCAAGGCCAAGCAGGACGTCGTGCGGATACTGGAGGCGCGGGGCGCCTTCTCGGTGCGCCACGGCGTCGAGACCGTCGCAGGCGCCCTCGGCGTGAGCCGCTTCACCGTCTACAACTACCTGAACAGGGAAAACCCCAACAAAAACCACCAAGGGTGACGGGTATTTCACCCACCGTCACGAGCCGCCGCGCCGAATCATCCGGACGGCGGCTTTTGTGTACGGGAAGTTTCAACAAACTGTTGACGCCGTGTTGTCGAGGGCGTTAGCTATGCGCAGCCCGTCAAAGCAATCAGGCCACGGAGGCTTCCCGTGACGTCGAGTCCGACCCCGGGGCTTACCCGGTTCAACACCTTGGACGATGCAGCGGCCACGGCCGAGCTGCACGAGGTGTGCGCCAGCTCGGCATGGGGCAGCAAACTGCTCGCCCAGCGCCCGTACGCCAGCGTCGACGCCCTGTTCGCCGCGAGCGACGCCGCCATGGCGGAGCTCACCACGGCGGACCTGGAGGAGGCGATGGCGGGGCACCCGCCGATCGGCCGGCCGAAGCCGGGAGACCCGACCTCCGCCCGCGAGCAGCGCGGCATGGCCGGGGCCTCCGAGGAGCTCAAGGCCGAGCTGCTGGAACTGAACCTGGCCTACCAGGAGAAGTTCGGCCACGTCTTCCTGATCTGCGCCACCGGTGCGACCGGCGAGCAGATGCGGGACGCGGTCAAGGTCCGGATCCAGAACACCGCCGAGGTCGAGCGGGAGATCGCCCGCGGAGAGCTCGTCAAGATCAACCGGATCCGTCTGACCCGACTCGCCGAAGGAGAGTGACAAGGCCCATGAGCACGCAGACCACGGCCTCGGTGTCCACGCACATCCTGGACACCAGCATCGGCCGCCCCGCCGAGGGCGTCGCCATCTCGCTCGCAGCCCGCAGCGGCTTCGACGCCGAGTGGACGGCCCTGGGCGGCTCGGCCACCGACGCCGACGGGCGTTGCAAGGACCTGCCGGCACTGCCGGAGGGCACCACCCACGTACGCCTCGACTTCGAGACCGAGGCGTACTTCGCCAAGAAGCAAGCCGCCGAGGCGCAGCAGGACGCCCCCCGCGTAAGGGACAGCGGTGCGTTTTTCCCCGAGGTGACCATCACGTTCGCGGTCAACCCGGGCGAGCACTACCACGTACCGCTGCTGCTCAACCCGTTCGGCTACTCCGTTTACCGAGGGAGCTAGCAGACCATGCCCACGATTCTCGGCCAGAACCAGTACGGCAAAGCAGAGAACCGCGTCGTCAAGATCACGCGGGACGGCGACACCCACCACATCAAGGACCTGAACGTCTCGGTCGCCCTCTCCGGCGACATGGACGACGTCCACTACTCCGGCTCGAACGCGAACGTCCTGCCGACGGACACCACCAAGAACACGGTGTACGCCTTCGCCAAGGAGTACGGGATCGAGTCCGCCGAGCAGTTCGGCATCCACCTGGCCCGCTGGTTCGTCGGCAGCCAGGAGCCGATCCAGCGCGCGCGCATCCGGATCGAGGAGTACGCCTGGGAGCGGATCCAGACCTCCGACGCGAACTCCAAGTTCATCGGCGCCGACGAGGTCAAGCACTCCTTCGTCCGCAAGGGCCAGGAGACCCGCGTCACCCAGATCACGTACGACGGCCGGAACTGGGAGGTCATCTCCGGCCTCAAGGACCTGATCGTCATGAACTCCACCAACTCGGAGTTCTGGGGCTACGTGAAGGACAAGTACACGACCCTGCAGGAGGCGTACGACCGCATCCTGGCCACCCAGGTGTCGGGCCGCTGGCGGTTCAACTGGACCGACGACGAGCAGCGGATGCCCAACTGGGAGAAGTCCTACGAGCAGACCAAGAAGCACATGCTCGAGGCCTTCGCGGAGACCTACTCCCTGTCGCTGCAGCAGACCCTGTACCAGATGGGCTCGCGCATCATCAACCACCGTTCGGAGATCGACGAGGTCCGCTTCTCGCTCCCGAACAAGCACCACTTCCTCGTCGACCTCGAGCCCTTCGGCCTGAAGAACGACAACGAGGTGTACTTCGCCGCCGACCGTCCCTACGGTCTGATCGAGGCCACGATCCTGCGGGACGGCGCCGACGCGCGCATCCCGGTGGACCTGACCAACCTCTAGCCGGCACCCGGGTCCCGGGGCTCCGCAGTGGCCCCGGGCCCGGCCCCCGCAACACGCTCACTTCCTGAATCTCGGCACCCGGAGCATCACACGGGGCGGCAGTACTGTCAGCTGTCAGACCCCCGGTTTCGGCACTCAAATCCCCTGGGTCCTGCCGTGCCCGCACCGCCACTGAAAGCACGAGGAAGCCCCATGGCAGCCACTGACAGCGCGGTCGAGCGCATCGTCATCGAGAACTGTGCGATCGCGACCGTCGACGCGAACGACACCGAGTACGCCTCGGGTCACATCGTCATCGCCGGCAACAGGATCGAGGCCATCGGCGCGGGCAGCGCCCCCGAGAACCTCGAGAACGTGGTACGCCGCATCGACGGCACCGGCCACCTCGTGACCCCCGGTCTGGTCAACACCCACCACCACTTCTACCAGTGGATCACGCGTGGCCTGGCGACCGACCACAACCTCTTCAACTGGCTCGTCGCGCTGTACCCGACCTGGGCGCGCATCGACGAGCAGATGGCCTACTCCGCCGCCCAGGGCTCGCTGGCCGCGATGGCCCGCGGCGGTGTCACCACCGCCATGGACCACCACTACGTGTACCCCAAGGGTGCCGGCGACCTCTCCGGCTCGATCATCCGCGCCGCCTCCGAGATGGGCGTCCGCTTCACCCTGGCCCGCGGCTCCATGGACCGCAGCGTGAAGGACGGCGGCCTGCCGCCGGACCACGCCGTCGAGACCCTCGAGGGCGCCCTCGCCGACACCGAGGCGACGATCAAGAAGTTCCACGACGCCTCCTTCGACGCGATGACCCAGGTCGCCGTCGCCCCGTGCTCGCCCTTCTCGGTCTCCACCGAGCTGCTCAAGCAGGGCGCGGAGCTGGCCCGCCGCCTCGGCGTGCGCATGCACACGCACGGCAGCGAGACGGTCGAGGAGGAGAAGTTCTGCCACGAGCTCTTCGGCATGGGCCCGACCGACTACTTCGAGTCGACCGGCTGGCTCGGCGAGGACGTGTGGATGGCGCACAGCGTCCACATGAACGACTCCGACATCGCCGCGTTCGCCCGCACCAAGACCGGTGTGGCGCACTGCCCGTCCTCCAACGCCCGTCTGGCCGCCGGCATCGCCCGCGTCCCGGACATGCTCGCCGCCGGCGTGCCGGTCGGCCTCGGCGTGGACGGCACCGCCTCCAACGAGTCCGGCGAGCTGCACACCGAGCTGCGCAACGCCCTGCTGATCAACCGCCTGAACCCGGTGCACCGCGAGGCCGCCCTCAACGCCCGCCAGTCGCTGCGCCTCGGTACGTACGGCGGCGCGCAGGTCCTCGGCCGCGCCGACAGCATCGGCTCGCTGGAGGTCGGCAAGCTCGCCGACCTGGTGCTGTGGAACCTCAGCACGTTCCTGCACTCCTCCATCGCCGACCCGGTCACGGCCCTCGTCTTCGGTGCGGCCGCCCCGGTGACCGCCTCCTTCGTCAACGGCAAGCAGATCGTCGAGAACAACCGACTGCTCACCGCCGACGAGGACGCCATCGCCCGCTCCACGCGGGAAGAGGCCCAGCGCCTCGCGCGGATCTCCGCGCAGGGCTGATCCCACCCGGGGGGAGCACCCCCAGGAATCCGGCCGGGGGGGACGGCCCCCGGCCGGTGGCCGCGGACCCGAGCGGGGTCCGCGGCAGCCGTTCCCGGGAAGCGCCCGAGGTATCCGACGGCGCCCCCGGGGGCGGTGACTCGTGTCATCACGCGCAGCTCACCGCTCGCCCCGCACCCCCCGCCTCCCCACTGCCGTCAGCGCACCACACCGCCCCACCGCAACCCCACTGCGCCGCACCGCACCTGTTCTTCGCACCACCTCCCTGACACCCACGTCCCTGCCGACGTGTTACCCGACCGGAGGAAGCCGTGGCCCAGGCGCCCAGGTTTCGCAAAGAATCAGCAGCACCCACCGGGGAGGCCCATCCCGTCGACGGGACCCTGCCCCCGCTGAAGATGTTCACGAGCGGCCTCCAGCACGTGGCCGCCATGTACGCGGGCGTCGTCGCCCCGCCCATGATCGTCGGCCCCGCCGTCGGCCTCTCCGCCACCGAGACCGCGTTCCTGATGGGCGCGTCCCTCTTCACGGCCGGCCTCGCGACCCTCCTGCAGACCCTCGGCTTCTGGCGGATCGGCGCCAGACTCCCCTTCGTCAACGGCGTCTCCTTCGCCGGGGTGACCCCGATGATCGCCATCGGGAAGGGCCAGGGACAGGACGCGATCCCCGTCATCTTCGGTGCGATCATCGTCGCCGGCGCGCTCGGCTTCGTCGCCGCGCCCTACTTCGGCAAGCTCGTCCGCTTCTTCCCGCCCGTCGTCACCGGTACGGTCATCACCCTCATCGGCGTCTCCCTGCTTCCCGTGGCCTTCAACTGGTCCCAGGGCGGCAACCGGACCGCCGCCGACTACGGCTCGATGAAGAACATCGGCCTGGCCGCCGCCACCCTGGTGATCGTCCTGCTGCTGCGCAAGTTCCTGCGCGGCTTCCTCCAGCAGATCGCCATCCTCCTCGGCCTGGCCGCGGGCACGCTGCTCGCGATCCCGCTCGGCATGGCGAGCTTCGACACCGTCAGGCACGCCTCCCTCGTGGGCTTCCCGACCCCCTTCCACTTCGGCGCGCCCCAGTTCCAGGTCGCCGCGATCGTCTCGATGTGCATCGTCATGCTGGTCTGCATGACCGAGTCCACCGCCGACATCCTCGCCCTCGGCCGGATCGTCGACCGGCCGGCCGACGCCCGCACGATCGAGGGCGGCCTGCGGGCCGACGCCCTCGGCAGCGCGCTCAGCCCGGTGTTCAACGGGTTCATGTGCAGCGCCTTCGCCCAGAACATCGGCCTGGTGGCCATGACCAAGGTGCGCAGCCGGTTCGTCGTCGCCACGGGCGGCGGCATCCTGATCCTGCTCGGCCTGTGCCCGATGGCCGCCTCCGTCATCGGCGTGGTCCCGCTCCCGGTCCTCGGCGGCGCGGGCATCGTCCTCTTCGGCTCGGTCGCCGCCAGCGGCATCCAGACCCTGGCCGGCGCGGCCATGGAGCGCGGCGAGAACGCCCTGATCGTCGCCGCCTCGGTCGGCATCGGCCTGATCCCGATCGCCGCGCCGGACTTCTACCACGCCTTCCCCAAGGACCTCCTCGTCGTCCTGGACTCCGGCATCAGCACCGGCTGCGTCACCGCCATCGTGCTCAACCTGGCCTTCAACCACCTCGGCGTCCGGCGCGGCGCCGCCGCCGACGGGCTCGCGGAACCGGTGCCCGCGCACTGATCCCCGTACCCCCGCCGGCCGGTGCGGCGGTGCTGTACGCCACCCACTGCGGGCGTGGCGTACAGCACCCGCGCTCGCCGACACCAAGGGGCTCACCGTCATCGGCATGAGCCACGAGTCCTTCGAGGCCAGCCGCAAGTCCACCCGCGGCGACCGC
>NZ_JBEYXN010000014.1:0-194251 GCF_040704625.1 Streptomyces sp. NPDC046866 | reverse complement strand
AGTACGTCCAGTACAAGGGCGCCCCGCCAACACGCCGATGCACGGCACCGGACGACGCGGGCTTGACCGGCAAGATCCGAAAGAGACGACCTAGACGGCGCCGGCCGCGGGCTCCGCCTGCGGCGAGACCGCCGTGCGCGGCAGCGCGAGGCAGAGCAGCGCGCACACGAGGAACCCGGCGCACACCCACGGCATCGCGGCCGTCAGCGCATGCGTGGGGCCGCCGTCGGTGAGGGCGCCGAAGAAGACGCTGCCGATGACCGCCGCGCCGAGGGCCCCGCCGAACTGCTGGGCGGTGGAGAAGATGCCGGAGGCGCCGCCGGCGATGTCGGCGGGGACGGCGGACAGGACGACGTTGACCAGCGGTACGACGAGGAAGCCGAGCCCGGCACCCGCGAGGAGCAGTCCCGGCACGAGCGGCCAGGCCCCGACCGGGCCGGCGGCGGAGGCTGCGCCGGCAACGGCGTCCGCCCCCGCCCCCGCCGGGGGGACCGCGTACCAGACGGCGGCGAAGCCGCCCGCCATCAGCAGCGCCCCGGCGGCCAGCACGAGGCGGCCGAAGCGCACCGCGAGCGCATCGGCGGCGGGCGCGGTGAGGAAGCCGCCGGCCGAGAAGGCGACGGTGAGGACGCCGGCCTGCATCGGGGTGTAGTGCTGGCTGCCCTGCAGCCAGATCGCGAAGACCAGGAAGAAGCCCTGCATGCCGACGGCGAAGAGCAGTTGGACGGCGAGGCCCACGGAGAAGGCGGGGAGCCGGAAGGCGCGGGCGGGCAGCAGCGGCACCCGCGCCGCGCGGCGGCGCGCCTCGACCAGGCCGAGGCCGGCCACCGCGAGGACGCCGGCGGTCAGGCACAGCCAGCCCCACAGCGGCCAGCCGTTCGCCTCGCCCTGCACGAGCGGCAGCACGACGGCGATCAGGCCGCCCGCGAGGACGAGGCTGCCGAGCAGGTCGGGGCGGCCGGCGCCGCGCTCGCGGGTGGCGGGGACGAGGACGGCTGCGGCAACGACCGCTGCGAGGGCGACGGGCACGTTGACGAGGAAGACCGACCGCCAGCCCCAGCCGAACAGGTCGGCATCGGTGAGCAGGCCGCCGAGCAGCAGTCCGACGGCGGAGGCGAAGCCGGCGACGGCCCCGTAGATCCCGAAGACGGCGCCGCGCTCCTTGCCGTGGAAGAGCGTGCGGAAGGAGCCGAGGACCTGGGGCATCAGCAGCGCGGCCGTGACGCCCTGCACGGCGCGGGCTGCGACGAGCTGGCCGGGGCTCTGGGCGAGGCCGCAGCCGAGGCTCGCGAGGCCGAAGCCGGCGGTTCCGGCGAGGAAGAGGGCCTTGCGGCCGTAGCGGTCGCCGAGGTGGCCGGAGACGATCAGGGTGGCGGCGAAGCCGAGGAGGTAGGCCGAGACGAGCCACTGCAGGGCGCTCTCGGAGGCGTGCAGTTCGCGGCCGATGGAGGGGATGGCGACGTTGACGATGGTCACGTCGAGCAGGTCCATGAGCGCGGCGGCCATCATGACGGCGGCCGCGGCCCAGCGGCGCGGATGAGGGGCCGGGCCCGCTGTCGGGCCCGCTGCGGGCTGCGTTGTCGGATCCGCCGTGGGCTGCGTTGTCGGATCCGCCGTGGGACCCGGTGCCTGGTCCGATGGCGGTTGCGGTGCGGGGATCGGGGCGACGGTCATGGCGGCCTCCAGCCGGAGAAGGTCTTTCGTTCGTCCGAACGAAAGACTTGCACGGGCACAGGCCCGACCGCAACTCTTTCGTTCGGGCGAACTAAAGAGTTGGTACGGTGTTCCCATGAGCGACCAGAGCGATGAGCACCGGGAGAGCGGCGGGGGCCGCGAGAGCCGCGAGGGGCGGGAGAACGACGACCCGCGCCGGGCCGAGGTGCTGGCCGAGCTCAACCGCACGGGCCGCGACACCAGCGCGGCGACGATCGTCTTCCACGAGGCGGCCGCGGCCCGGCAGGGTCTGAGCGCGACGGAGACCAAGACGCTGGACCTGCTCCAGCGGCGCGGGCCGCTGACCGCCAAGGAGCTGTCCGAGCACTCAGGGCTGGCCCCGGCCTCGGTGACGGGCCTGGTCGACCGGCTCGAGCGCAAGGGCTACGTCCGCCGGGTCAAGCACCCGACGGACAAGCGGCGGGTGCTGGTCGAGGCGCTTCCGGAGCAACTCGACGCGATCCGGCCGGTGTTCGAGGACTGGGCGCGCGAGGTGGCGGAACTGTGCGAGGAGTTCACCACGGCGGAGCTGGAGACGGTGATCCGCTTCCTGCGCGGCTCGAACGCCCGCCAGCTCCGCGCGGCGGCCCGCCTCGCCGAATCCCCCTGACCGGCCGGGCCGGAGGGCGAGGGGCCCGGGCGACGGGCCGGCCGGCTACGACGCCCCGTACACCGGGTGCGGGGCCCGGGCCGCCGCGAGCAGCTTCGCGGCCGCCTCCCCCGCCTCGGCCGGGCTCCAGCGGGCGCCCCGCTCGGCGGTGGGGCCGCGCTGCCAGCCCTCCATCACCGTGATCCGGCCGCCCTCCGCCTCGAAGACCCGGCCCGTGACCCCGGCCGAGGCCCCGCTGCCGAGCCACACCACCAGCGGCGAGACGTTCTCCGGGGCCATCGCGTCGAACTGGCCCTCCCCCGGCGCCGCCATGGTCTGCGCGAAGACCTCCTCGGTCATCCGGGTCCGGGCCGCCGGGGCGATCGCGTTGACCTGCACCCCGTACCGGCCCAGCTCGGCGGCCGCGACCAGGGTCAGCCCGAGGATGCCCGCCTTGGCCGCACTGTAGGAGCCCTGCCCGACGGAGCCGGCCAGACCCGCCCCCGAAGAGGTGTTCACCACGCGCGCCGCGACCGGCCGGCCCGCCTTGGCCTCGGCGCGCCAGTGCGCGGCCGCGTGCTTCAGCGGCAGGAAGTGGCCCTTGAGGTGGACGCGGAGCACGGCGTCCCAGTCGGCCTCCGTCAGGTTGACGAGCATCCGGTCGCGCAGGAAGCCCGCGTTGTTGACCAGGGTGTCCAGTCGGCCGAACGCACCGAGCGCGCACTCCACCAGCGAGGCCGCACCCTGCGCGGTGGCGATGTCCCCGCCGTGCGCCACCGCCTCCCCGCCCCGCGCGCGGATCTCGGCGACGACCTGTGCCGCCGGGCCGTCGGGGCCGGGCAGCCCGTCGAGGCCGACGCCGAGGTCGTTGACGACGACCTTCGCGCCCTCCGCGGCGAAGGCCAGCGCGTGGGCCCGGCCCAGCCCCCGCCCGGCGCCCGTCACGACGACGACCCGCCCCTGAGCCATGCCCCCGCGCACGCCCACGCCCACGCCCACGCCGGCATCCATCCCCTCACCCATCCCCTCGCCCCTTCCCCTGTCCGCATCCGTGCCCATCTCAGCCCTCCTTGTTGGCGGTCGCCGCGTCCAGGAACGCCGGCCGCTCCCCGCCCCCGTGCACGAGCAGGCTCGCCCCGCTCACGTACTGCGCCCGGTCCGAGGCCAGGAACACCGCCGCGGCCCCGACGTCCGCCGGCTCCGCCAGCCGGCCGAGCGGGACCGTCGCCGCCACCGCCGCGACGCCCTGCGCGTCCCCGTAGTGCAGGTGCGCCAGTTCGGTCCGCACCATGCCGAGCACCAGCGTGTTCACCCGCACCTCCGGCGCCCACTCCACCGCCATGGACCGGGCGAGGTGCTCCAGCCCGGCCTTCGCCGCCCCGTAGGCCGCCGTGCCGGGCGAGGGCCGGGTGCCGCTGACGCTGCCGACCATCACCACCGAGCCGCGCGCCGCGCGCAGCAGCGGGTACGCCGCCAGCGAGGCGGTCATCGGGGCCAGCAGGTTCAGCTCGACCACCCGCGCGTGCCGTGCGGCGCCGCCCTCCTCCAGCGGCCGGTACGGGGTGCCGCCCGCGTTGTTGACCAGGCAGTCGAGCCGGCCGTGGCGGCGGTCCACCGCGTCGAGGAGTTCCCGGACCGCGGCCGGGTCGCGCAGGTCGGCCGGGAGGTAGGAGGCCGCGCGCCCGCCGGCCGCGACCGGCTCCCGCGGCGGCCGGCGGGCGCACAGGACCACCTCCGCGCCCGCTTCCAGGAACGAGCGGGCGATACCGGCCCCGACGCCCCGGGTCCCGCCGGTGATGACGGCGACCCTCCCCTCCAGCAGCCTCCCGTCCGCAAGCCCGCCGCCCGGAACCCTCCCGTCGCCCTCCATCGGCTGCTACCTTCCTCCCCTGACAACTTCACCTAACAAACGTTTGGTGGAAAGGTAGCTGATCCGGTCATGGGTGTCTCCACCTCGAACCCCGACAAGGGCGTCGCACTGGTCACGGTCGACTTCCCCCCCGTCAACGCCCTCCCCGTCCAGGGCTGGTACGAGCTCGCCGACGCCCTGCGCGCGGCCGGCCGCGACCCTGCGCACCGGTGCGTCGTCCTGGCCTCCGAGGGCCGCGGCTTCAACGCGGGCGTCGACATCAAGGAGATGCAGCGCGACACCGGCCACGCCCGGCTGATCGGCGCCAACCGCGGCTGCTACGAGGCCTTCGCCGCCGTGTACGAGTGCGAGGTGCCGGTCGTCGCGGCGGTGCAGGGGTTCTGCCTGGGCGGCGGCATCGGGCTCGTCGGCAACGCGGACGCGATCGTCGCCTCCGACGACGCCGTCTTCGGGCTGCCCGAGCTCGACCGCGGCGCGCTCGGCGCCGCCACCCACCTGTCACGGCTGGTTCCGCAGCACCTGATGCGGACCCTGTACTACACCTCGCGGACCGCCACCGCCGCCCAACTGCACGCCCACGGCTCGGTCTGGGAGGTGGTGCCGCGGGCGGAGCTGCGCACGGCCGCCCTCGCGCTCGCCGCCGAGATCGCCCGCAAGGACGGCTACCTGCTGCGGCTGGCCAAGGCGGCCATCAACGGCATCGACCCGGTGGACGTGCGCCGCAGCTACCGCTTCGAGCAGGGGTTCACCTTCGAGGCCAACCTCAGCGGGGTGGCCGACCGGGTGCGCGACACCTTCGGAAAGGCAGGCTCCCGATGACCGGCACCGGATCCGTCACCGCCGACAAGAGCATGACCCCCGAGGAGGTCGTGGGGCGGCTGCGCAGCGGCATGACCCTCGGCATCGGCGGCTGGGGCTCGCGGCGCAAGCCGATGGCCCTGGTGCGGGCACTGCTCCGTTCCGAGATCACCGATCTGACCGTGGTCTCGTACGGCGGACCCGACGTCGGCCTGCTCGCGGCCGCCGGCCGGATCCGCCACCTGGTGGCCCCCTTCGCCACGCTCGACTCGATCCCGCTGGAGCCGCACTTCCGGGCGGCCCGCGAGAGCGGCGCCCTCACCCTGACCGAGCTCGACGAGGCCATGTTCATGTGGGGCCTGCACGCCGCCGCCAACCGGCTGCCCTTCCTGCCCGTGCGCGCCGGCCTCGGCTCCGACGTGATGCGGGTCAACCCGCAGCTTCGGACCGTCACCTCCCCGTACGAGGACGGCGAGGAGCTGGTGGCGGTGCCCGCCCTGCGGATGGACGCCGCCCTCGTCCACCTCAACCGCGCCGACCGGCTCGGCAACGGCCAGTACCTGGGCCCCGACCCCTACTTCGACGACCTCTTCTGCGAGGCCGCCGACGCCGCGTACGTCTCCTGCGAGCAGCTCGTCGGGACCGCCGACCTCGCCAAGGCGGGGCCCCCGCAGTCCCTGCTGGTCAGCCGGCACAGCGTGACGGGGGTCGTGGAGACGCCGAACGGCGCGCACTTCACCTCCTGCGTCCCCGACTACGGGCGCGACGAGGCCTTCCAAAAGCTGTACGCGGCCACCCCCTGGCCGCAGTTCGCCGCCCGCTTCCTGTCCGGGACGGGCGAGCAGGCCTACCAGGACGCCGTACGCGCCTGGCACGAGGAGCAGCAGAAGGAGGAGCGGCCGTGAGCACACCCCCGACCGGCCCCGGCACCGGCCCCGCCCCCGGCACCGGCCCCCGCACCGGAGCCCCCGCGACCCGCGCCGAGTACTGCGTCATCGCCTGCGCGGAGGCCTGGCGCGGCGACGGCGAGGTGCTCGCGAGCCCGATGGGCCTGATCCCCTCCCTCGGGGCGCGGGTGGCGAGGCGGACCTTCTCGCCCGGCCTGCTGCTGACCGACGGCGAGGCGATGCTGGTCGGCCCGGACGGCGAGGTGGAGGGCTGGCTCCCGTACCGGCGCCACCTGACGATGGTCACCGGCGGTCGGCGGCACGTGATGATGGGGGCCAGCCAGCTCGACCGGTACGGCAACCAGAACATCTCCTGCATCGGCGACTGGGAGCGGCCCGCCCGCCAGCTCCTCGGGGTGCGGGGCGCGCCGGTCAACACCCTGAACAACCCGGTGAGCTACTGGGTGCCGCGGCATTCGCCCCGGGTGTTCGTCGAGCGGGTCGACATGGTGAGCGGGGTGGGGTACGACCGGGCCGCGGCGGCGGGGGTGACGCGGTTCCACCGGCTTCCGCGGGTGGTCAGCGACCTGGGCGTGTTCGACTTCGCGACCCCGGACCGGTCGATGCGGCTGGCCTCGCTCCACCCGGGCGTGACCGTCGAACAGGTGCGGGAGGCGACCGGGTTCGCCCTGGACGAGCCGGAGGGCCCCGTCCCGTACACGCGCGAGCCGACGGGCGAGGAGCTGCGGCTGATCCGCGAGGTGCTCGACCCGGCGGGGCTGCGCGAGCGGGAAGTGCGGGGCTGAGGCGGTGGATACGGCACTGACGGCGCTGGTCGGGGTCCGGCATCCGATCGTGCAGACGGGGATGGGCTGGGTGGCCGGGCCGCGGCTGGTCACGGCGGCGGCCGAGGCGGGCGCCCTGGGGATCCTGGCCTCGGCGACGATGACGCTCCCGCAGTTGCGCGCGGCGGTCCGCGAGGTCAAGTCCCGTACGGACGCCCCGTTCGGGGTCAACCTGCGGGCGGACGCCGGGGACGCGGCCGAGCGGGCCCGGCTGATCGTCGAGGAGGGCGTGCGGGTCGCGTCGTTCGCGCTGGCGCCTTCGGCGGAGCTGATCGCCCGGCTGAAGGACGCGGGCGTGGTGGTGATCCCCTCGGTCGGGGCGCGCCGGCACGCCGAGAAGGTCGCGGCCTGGGGCGCGGACGCGGTGATCGTGCAGGGCGGCGAGGGCGGCGGGCACACGGGGGACGTGGCGACGACGGTGCTGCTGCCGCAGGTCGTCGACGCCGTCGACATCCCGGTGGTCGCGGCCGGCGGCTTCCGCGACGGGCGCGGGCTGGTCGCGGCGCTGTCGTACGGGGCGGCGGGCATCGCCATGGGAACCCGTTTCCTGCTGACGTCCGACTCGACCGTGCCGGACGCGGTCAAGGCCCGCTACCTGGCGGCGGGGGTCGGGGACGTCACGGTCACGACGGCCGTCGACGGGCTGCCGCACCGGATGCTGCGCACGGAGCTGGTGGCCTCGCTGGAGCGGGCGGGCCGGGCCCGGGCGCTGCTGCGGGCGGTGCGGCACGCGGCCGCGTTCCGGAAGGTGTCGGGGCTGTCGTGGCCGCGGATGGTCCGCGACGGGCTCGCGATGAAACACGGCAAGGACCTGTCCTGGAGCCAGGTCCTGCTCGCGGCGAACACCCCCATGCTCCTGAAGGCGTCCATGGTCGAGGGCCGTACGGACCTCGGCGTCATGGCATCGGGCCAGGTCGCGGGGGTGATCGAGGATCTGCCGTCGTGCGCGGAGCTCGTCGGCCGCGTCATGGCCGAAGCACACGCCGTGCTGGCACGACTGGAACAGCTGCACGGGTCCACCGCCCTGCCACCACCAGGGTGATCCCTTCTTGTGCCCTAGGAGTCGCCACCGATGAGACGTGACCGAAACCGCCTGGCGAGCGCGGTCCTGGCCTGCAGCGCCCTCGCCGCCGCGGCCGTGCCGAGCGCCGCGTACGCCGCGGCGCCGGCCTCCCTCCCGCAGCACCGGCACCGGCCGCCGGCCACCGCCACCGCCACCGCCACCGCAACAGAAACGATCCGGCAGATCCCCCTCCAGGGCGCCGTCAACGTCCGGGACCTCGGCGGGTACGACACGTACACCGGCGGCCGGGTCCGCCAGGGGCTGGTCTACCGCTCCGACGCACTGGGCAAGCTGACCGCGGCGGACATCACCACCGTCTCCGGTCTCGGCCTCACGAAGGTCGTCGACTTCCGCATCCCCATGGAAGTCCGGTACGACGGCGCCGACAGGCTGCCGCCGGGGCTCGCCGCCACCTCGCGCCCGGTCAGCGACCTGGGCCTGTACGGCACGCTGGTCACCGCGATATCCAGCGGCGACCCCGTGCAGCAGGAGCAGATGCTCGGCGGCGGCCGGGCCGAGGCCTACATGCGCGACATCTACCGCACGTTCGTGACGAACCCCGAGAACCGGGCCCAGTTCGCGGCGACCCTGCGGGAGGTCGCGGACGGGAACCAGGGTCCGCTGCTCTTCCACTGCACGTCGGGGAAGGACCGGACGGGGTGGACGAGTTACGTCCTGCTGCGCGCGCTGGCCGTGCCCAAGGAGACGGCCGAGCGGGACTACCTGGCCTCGAACACCTTCCGGGCGGCGTACGACGCCCAGGTGCGCGCGGGGCTGAAGCAGTCGGGGCGGATGCAGAACCCGGACCTGCTGATCCCGCTCCAGGAGGTGCGCCAGGACTACCTGGACGCCGCGACGGCGCAGCTGGAGGCCGATTACGGCGGCTTCTACGGCTACCTGGTGAACGGGCTCGGCCTGGACCTGCGGACGCTGTCGAAGCTCCAGGACAAGCTGGTGCGCTAGCCGCGGGAACGGTGCGAGGCCGGGCGGCGCTGCACGCGCTCGCCCGGCCTCGTCGTCTTTGCACTGCGGCGCCGTGGCGCCGCGGGCTCAGCCCGCCCTGCGACGGCCCTGGCCGGCCGTGCCGACCCGGCTGCGCGCCGAGGCCGCGGCCGCGCCGCCGCCGGAGGCGGAGCCGCCCGCACCGCGTCGGCCCTGGCCGGCGGAGCCGGAGCCCTGGCCGCGCCGGGACTGGCCGGAGCCGGACGAGGCGGAGGAGGCGGGCGCCTGACCGGAGCCGGCGGCGCCGGAGCGGCGGCCGCGGCCGCCGGAGGCGGGGGCTGCGGCCGCGCCGGTACGGGAGCCGCTGCGGCCCGACTGACCGCCCTGGCCTGCCTGGCCGCCCTGGCCGCCGCCACCGGAGCGGCGGCGTCCGCCACCGCCCGAGCCGGAGCGGCCGCCGCCGCTGCGCGGCTTCGGCGGGGTGGGCTGGGGCACCTCGAGCACCACGGGGACGCCCGAGGGTTGCCGGGCGCCGGTCAGCCGGGCCAGCTCCTCGTCGGAGGACTTGATCTGCGCGGTCTGCGGGGAGATCCCGGCGTCCGCCATCAGGCGGGACATGTCGCGCTTCTGGTCGGGCAGGACCAGGGTGACCACGCTGCCGGACTCGCCGGCGCGGGCGGTGCGGCCGCCGCGGTGCAGGTAGTCCTTGTGGTCGGTGGGCGGGTCCACGTTGACGACGAGGTCGAGGTCGTCGATGTGGATGCCTCGGGCGGCCACGTTGGTCGCGATCAGCGCGGTGACCTCGCCGGTCTTGAACCAGTCCAGGGTGCGGTTGCGCTGCGGCTGGGAGCGCCCGCCGTGCAGGCCGGAGGCGCGCACGCCGTCGGCGAGCAGCCGCTTGACCATGCGGTCGACACCGCGCTTGGTGTCCACGAACATGATCACGCGGCCGTCGCGGGCCGCGATGCGCGTGGCGACGGCCTTCTTGTCGGTCTCGTCCATCACATACAGGACGTGGTGCTCCATGGTGGTGACCGCGCCGGCGGACGGGTCGACGGAGTGGCCGACCGGGTCGCTGAGGAACTTCTTGACGAGCTTGTCGACGTTCTTGTCCAGGGTCGCCGAGAACAGCAGCCGCTGGCCGTCCGGCTCGACCTGCTGGAGCAGGGCGGTGACCTGCGGCATGAACCCCATGTCGGTCATCTGGTCCGCCTCGTCGAGGACCGTGATCGAGACCTGGTCGAGGACGGCGTCGCCGCGGTCGATGAGGTCCTTCAGCCGGCCCGGCGTGGCGACGAGCACCTCGGCGCCGCGGCGCAGCGCGCCCGCCTGCCGGTTGATCGACATGCCGCCGACGACGGTCGCGAGGCGCAGGTGGACGGCCGTGGCGTACGGGGTGAGGGCGTCGGTGACCTGCTGGGCCAGTTCGCGGGTCGGTACGAGGACCAGCGCGAGCGGAGCCTTCGGCTCGGCGCGGCGGCCGGCGGTGCGGGCGAGCAGGGCCAGGCCGAAGGCGAGGGTCTTGCCGGAGCCGGTGCGGCCGCGGCCGAGCAGGTCGCGGCCGGCGAGGGAGTTCGGCAGGGTGGCGGCCTGGATCGGGAAGGGCTCGGTGACGCCCTGGGCGGCGAGGGTCTTCAGCAGCGCCTCGGGCAGGTCCATGTCCTCGAAGGCGGCGGCCGGCGGCAGCGCCGGGACCACGGGCTCGGGCATGGTGAATTCCTGCGGCCGGGCGGGGGCCGGCGCGGACCGCTGCCGTTCGGCGCCAGTCTTCGGACGTCCCTGTGCCGCACCTCGGCCCCGGGCGGGTCGGCGGCCGGGACGTGCGGAGCTGGAGCTGATCATGCGGTAAGGCCCTCCTGAAGACCGGCAGGTATGACAAGGTCGAGACAGCAGACAAGCCGGGGTCCGCACCTCGCGGTGCGGACCCCGGCATGCTGGATGCGTCAGGCAGGCAGGATGTTCTCGGCCTGCGGGCCCTTCTGGCCCTGGGTGACGTCGAAGGAAACGCGCTGACCCTCAGTGAGCTCGCGGAAGCCCTGGGTGGCGATGTTCGAGTAGTGGGCGAAGACGTCGGGGCCGCCGCCGTCCTGCTCGATGAAGCCGAAGCCCTTTTCCGAGTTGAACCACTTCACGGTGCCAAGTGCCATGATGAATCTCCGTAATAAGGCGGCAGGGCCCCAACCGGCGATTCCGGCGAAAAACAATAAAAGCGCCTGAAGGAACATACCCGTCAGGCGCACATAAGGTTCATGGGTACCACAACTGCAACGCTGTTAAAGCTAGCACACCTCGCCGCCGCCGGGGGCGGGCACCCGGCGGGCCCCGCCCCCTGCGCCCGGCTACAGGCGCTCGATGACGGTCACATTGGCCTGGCCGCCGCCCTCGCACATCGTCTGCAGGCCGTAGCGGCCGCCGGTGCGCTCCAGCTCGTGCAGCAGGGTGGTCATGAGCTTCACCCCGGTCGCACCCAGCGGGTGGCCCAGCGCGATGGCGCCGCCGTTGACGTTGACCCGGTCGGGGTCGGCCCCGGTCTCCTTCAGCCAGGCCAGGACGACCGGCGCGAAGGCCTCGTTGATCTCCACCAGGTCGATGTCGTCCAGGGACAGGCCCGTCTTCTTCAGGGCGTGCGCGGTGGCGGGGATGGGCGCCGACAGCATGCGGATGGGGTCCTCGCCGCGGACCGACAGGTGGTGGATGCGGGCCCGCGGCCGCAGGCCGTGCTCGGCGACGGCCCGCTCCGAGGCGATCAGCATCGCCGCCGCGCCGTCGGAGACCTGCGAGGAGACCGCCGCGGTGATGGTGCCGCCCTCCAGGACCGGCTTCAGGGCGGCCATCTTCTCCAGGGTGGTGTCCCTGCGGGGCCCCTCGTCGGCGGTGACGTCCCCGTACGGGACGGTCTCGCGGACGAAGCGGCCCTCGTCGAGGGCGCGCACGGCCCGCCGGTGGGAGCGCAGGGCGAACTCCTCCATGTCGCGGCGCGAGATGCCCCACTTCTGCGCGATCAGCTGGGCGCCGTGGAACTGGTTGACCGGTGCGTCCCCGTACCGGGCGCGCCAGCCGCTGCTGCCGGCGTACGGGCCCTCGGTCAGGCCCAGCGGCTCGGCCGCCTGCCGGGAGGCGAAGGCGATGGGGACCATCGACATGTTCTGGGTGCCGCCCGCGACGACGAGGTCCTGGGTGCCGGAGAGCACCCCCTGCGCCGCGAAGTGCACGGCCTGCTGCGAGGAGCCGCACTGGCGGTCCACCGTCACCCCCGGCACCTCCTGCGGCAGGCCGGCCGCCAGCCAGGCGGTGCGGGCGATGTCCCCGGCCTGCGGGCCCACCGCGTCCAGGCAGCCGAAGACCACGTCGTCGACGGCAGCCGGGTCGATCCCGCTGCGCCGGACCAGGGCGGTGAGGACGTGCGCGCCCAGGTCGGCCGGGTGGACCGCGGACAGGCCTCCGCCGCGCCGCCCCACGGGGGTGCGTACCGCTTCGACTATGTAGGCCTCGGGCATCGGGGGCTCCTTCGACGGGGTCGGGCCCGGCCGGGCCCGGGGGCGGTCAGCTGCGTACGGCGATCCCGTCCAGGACCATCGACAGGTACTGGCGGGCGATCTCCTCGGGGCTGTGCTGCCCTCCCGGCCGGTACCAGGACGCCGCCACCCACACCGTGTCGCGCACGAAGCGGTAGGTGAGGCGGACGTCGAGGTCGGCGCGGAAGACCCGGTCGGCGACCCCGCGCTCCAGCGTGCCGAGCCAGGCCTTCTCGAACTTCGCCTGGGACTCGGACAGGTAGCGGAAGCGGGGCTGTGCGGCCAGGTGCCGGGACTCCTTCTGGTAGATCGCGACGGCGGCGCGGTGCCGGTCGATCTCGCGGAAGGACTCGGTGACGAGGGCCTCGATGGTCTCGCGCGGGCCGAGGCCGGCGGCGAGGACGGCGTCGTAGCCCTCCCACAGCTCGTCGAGGAAGGTGGAGAGGATCTCGTCGAGCATCGATTCCTTGGAATCGAAGTGGTAGTAGAGGCTGCCGGCGAGCATGCCGGCGGCGTCGGCGATCTTGCGGACGGTGGTGGCGTTGTAGCCCTGGGCGGCGAAGACCTCGGCGGCGGTGCCGAGGAGTTCGCGGCGCCGCTCGGGCGGCGGCGTCACGGCGCTCTTCCCGGACGGGGTCGGCTTGGCAGCCGGCGCGGCCGTCGGCTTGCCGGTCGGTCTGCTGGTCGGCTTGTTCGTTGGCACACGCCCATTCTCGGCCTAGGCGCGCTGACTGCTGACGGAGACGGTCTCGCCGGTCATGTACGAGGAGTAGCCGCTGGCCAGGAAGACGATGACGTTGGCGACCTCCCACGGCTCGGCGTACCGGCCGAAGGCCTCGCGGGCGGTCAGCTCCTGCAGCAGCTCCTCGCTGGTGACCTTGGCCAGGTGCGGGTGCATGGCCAGGCTCGGGGCGACGGCGTTGACCCGTACGCCGAACTCGGCCGCCTCCAGCGCCGCGCAGCGGGTCAGCGCCATCACCCCGGCCTTGGCGGCGGCGTAGTGGGCCTGGCCGGCCTGGGCGCGCCAGCCGATGACCGAGGCGTTGTTGACGATGACGCCGCCGCCCCGGGGGGTGGCGGCGCGGAAGGAGCGCAGGGCGGCGCGGGTGCAGCGGAAGGTGCCGTTCAGGGTGACGTCGAGGACCCTGAGCCACTGTTCGTCGGTCATGTCGGCGAGGGCGGCGGTGCCGCCGAGCCCGGCGTTGTTGACGACGGCGTCGAGGCGGCCGTGGGTGCGCTCGGCGTGCGCGAACAGGGCTTGGACCTGGGCCTCGTCGGTGACGTCGCAGGGCAGGGAGGTGACCCGGTCCGCGCCGAACTCGGCGGCCAGCGCCTCCTCGGTCTCCTTCAGGCGGCGGGCGTGGGCGTCGCCGAGGACGACGCGGGCGCCCTCCTCGAGGAAGCGGCGGGCGGTGGCCCCGCCGATGCCGGCTCCGGCGGCAGCGGTGACGACCGCCGAGCGGCCCCGCAGCAGACCGTGACCGGGAACGGGGACCGGGACCGTGGTGTCCAACGGGGCTGCCTCCTCTGCCGGTTGTGCGGGGCCCGGCTCGCGGCGTTCGTCTCGACGCGCCGGTGGACGCACGTTAACCTACCAAACACTTGTTAGGGAAGCGGAGGCGAGCACCGATGGACCTGACCCATACGGCGGAGGTCGAGGCCTTCCGGGCCGAGGCACGGGAGTGGCTCGTCCGCCACGTCCCGGCCGACCCCCTGCCCTCGCTGGAGACGGCGGAGGGCTTCGCCGCGCACCGCGCGTGGGAGGCGCGGCTGCACGCGGACCGCTGGTCGGTGGTGAGCTGGCCCGAGGAGTACGGGGGCCGGGGCGCGGACCTGGAGCGGTGGCTGGTCTTCGAGGAGGAGTACTGGGCGGCGGGTGCGCCGGGCCGGGTCTCGCAGAACGGCATCAGCCTGCTGGCGCCGACCCTCTTCGAGTACGCGACGCCCGCGCAGCGGGAGCGGGTCCTGCCGCCGATGGCGAGCGGGGAGGTGGTGTGGGCGCAGGCCTGGTCCGAGCCGGAGGCCGGCTCGGACCTGGCCGCGCTGCGCTCGCGGGCCGAGCGCACCGGGGGCGGCTGGCTGCTGTCCGGGCAGAAGACGTGGTCCTCACGGGCGGCGTTCGCGGACCGGGCGTTCGGCATCTTCCGTACGGACCCGGCGGCCGCCGAGCCCCACCGGGGGCTGACGTACCTGATGTTCGACCTGCGGGCGCCGGGCGTGACGGTGCGGCCGATCGGCCGCCTCGACGGCAAGCCGGCCTTCGCGGAGCTGTTCCTCGACGAGGTGTTCGTCCCCGACGAGGACGTCATCGGGGAGCCGGGGCAGGGCTGGCGGATCGCCATGTCGACGACCGGCAACGAGCGCGGGCTGACCCTGCGCTCCCCCGGCCGGTACCTCGCCGCGGCCGGCCGGCTGCGGGAGCTGTGGCGGGCCGTCGGCGATCCCGCGGACACGGCGCTGCGGGACCGGGTCGCGGACGCGCTGGCGGGGGCCCGCGCGTACGAGCTGTTCACCTGGGCCGGCGCGGCCCGGATGGCGGCGGGGACGCGGATCGGCGCCGAGTCCAGCCTGAACAAGGTGTTCTGGTCGCAGTACGACATCGCCCTGCACGAGACGGCGCTGGACCTGCTGGGCGCGGACGCGGAGCTGGCGGACGGGGCGTGGGCGGAGCCGTGGCTCTTCGCGCTGGCCGGGCCGATCTACGCGGGGACGAACGAGATCCAGCGCGACATCATCGCCGAGCGGCTGCTCGGCCTGCCGAAGGGCCGCCGCTGATGCGCTTCCTGCCCACCGAGGAGCAGTCGGACTTCGCCCGTACCCTGCGCGGGCTGCTGGGCGCCGCGGACGTCCCGGCCGCGGCACGGGCCTGGGCGGCCGGGGACCACGCGCCGGGCCGGGCCCTGTGGGGGCGCCTCGCGGCCGCCGGGCTGTTCGCGCCGGCCGCGGAGGAGGCGTACGAGGGCGTCGGCCTGCTGCCGGTGGAGCTGGCCGTGGCGATGGTGGAGGTGGGCCGGGCCGGGATGCCGGGGCCGGTGGTGGAGACGGCCGCGGCCGCGGTGCTGCTGGGGCGGCTGGGGCAGCTGGGGGACGGGGCGGCGGCCAAGCGGTACGTTCCGGCCCTGGTGGCGGGCGAGGCGCTGGCCACGCTGGCGCTGCCGGGGCCCAGCGGGAGCCCGTACGCCCTGGACGCGGACGCCTCCGCGCACTGCTTCACGGTGTCGCCGGCGGGCGAACTCCGCGTGTCCGCGGGCCCTGCGTCCGGCCCTCCGGCCCGCTCCACGGACCCGACGCGCAGGCTCTCGCCGGTGGCGGCCGGCCGGGGGGAACTCCTGGCCGCGGGCCCGCACGTCCTCGAGGCCGCCCGGGCCGCGGCCGACTGGGCCCGGCTGCTGACCGCCGCCCAGTGCCAGGGGGTCGGCGAGACGCTGCTGGAGCGCACGGTGCAGTACGCGAAGCAGCGCACCCAGTTCGGCATGCCGATCGGGGGCTTCCAGGCGGTCAAACACCGCCTGGCGGACACCTTCCTGGACCTGGAGTTCGCCCGCCCGCTGCTCTGGGCGGCGGCCCTCTCCCTCGCTCCCCCGGACGTCGCCGCGGCCAAACTGAGGTGCGGGGAGGCGGCCTACAGCGCGGCCCTGACCGCCCTCCAGATCCACGGCGCGGTCGGCTACACGGAGGAACTGGACCTGTCCCTGTGGCTCCGCAAGGCCCGCCCCCTGCGCAACGCCTGGGGCACCCCGGCCCAGTGCCGAGCCACGATCCTCCCCCCGCCCGCCACCTGACCCCTACCCCGACGACCCCCGCCCCCGGATCTCCGACGACCCACCCCACCCCGCCGGCGTTCGAGGCGCGGGGTGTGGGGCGGAGCCCCAAGGAACCCGGCTCCGCCGCGCACCGCGCTCCGCCCGAGCCTCCCCCAGACGGTGTCGGGGGACCCGCGCTCACCCGCCGGCGGAGCCGGAACGGCCGGACCGCCGCCGCAGGCTAAGGGCAGGACGGCGGCGGCTCGGCGGTGTCCTGGGCCGGGAGGCGGACCCGCCAGCCGGACTCGCCGCCGGGGCCGTCGAGGCGCACGTGCAGGACCTTGGTCTGGCCGGTCGCCGCGAACCGCAGCGCCACCACCTGCCGTCCGCCCGCGGGCCCGGTCTCGCAGAACGCCGCGGTGACCGGCCCCGCGGCGCCGCCCCGGTACTGCGCGACCCACCGCTTCGCTGCCCGCTCCCGTTCCCCCTCCGAGCTGTCGCTGCTGCCCAGCGCGGCCAGCGCCCCCGCCTCGCCGTCCCCGATCCGCCAGACGACTTCCTGGACCACCCGCAGCGAGCCGGCCGAAGGGTAGCCCTCCACGCGCAGCGGTTCGTGCCGCTCGTAGTCCTGGGAGTACCGCACTCCCGGGCCGCCGCCGCCCTCGCCCTGCAGGGCCGCGCACCCGGTCAGCCCGGCGCCGCCGAGCAGGGCGAGCACGGCGGCCAGAGCGGGCACGGCGGGCAGAGCGGGCACGGCGGGCAGGGCAGCCCCCCGCCTCATACGACGGCCACGCTGACGGTGACGACGTACCGCTCCTCCACCGTGCCGTCGGGGAAGAGCCGGCTCAGCCGGCCCCGTTCGGCGTCCATGAACTCCCGCGTGCCCGCCTCGCCCAGGACCAGGAACGCCGAGTGGCTGGCGTGGTTGGCCAGGTGTGCCTCGAGCGGGATCCGCCGCGCCCACGGCACCCGGCGGGTGGTGAACGCGAGCTCGGCGGGCAGGCCCCGGACCGGGTGCGGATCCGGAGCACCGGCGCGGCCGAAGAAGGCGCCCAGGCGGGCGTCCTGCTCGGCGATCCACGGGACGGCGGTGTCCAGGTCGTTCCACCACAGTGCGAGCGCCCCGCGGGGTCGCAGCACGCGGCGGGCCTCGGGGACGGACCGGTCGGGGTCGGTCCAGTGCCAGGCCTGGGCGTACGTCAGGAAGTCGCACGCGGCGTCGCCGAGCGGGAGGCGGTCGCCGTCGCCCCGCACGATCGGGATGTCCGGGTGGGCGCGCCGGAACTCGGCGGCCATGCCGTCGCCCGGCTCGACGGCGAGGACGTCGGCGCCGCGGGCGTGCAGGAGGGCGGTGGCGATGCCGGTGCCGGCGCCGATGTCGGCGACCCGGGAACCGCGGAGTGGGCGCCCGGCGAGTTCCTCGACGGTGTCGAGGAGTTCGGCCGGGTAGCCCGGGCGGTGGGCCGCGTACAGCCGGGCGGCCGCGTCGAAGGAGCGGGCGCGGTTCGGGCTCCCGGGTGCGGAGGCGGGGGTCGGTGTCATCCGGCCATTCTTGGCGATCTCCCGCCCGCCGGACCAGCCGGTTCTTCCGGCCCGCGTGCCGCATCCGCCCCGCCCTTGCCTCCATATCCCGGGACTCCGCCCGGGGCCGGGGCGGGTGGGCGTACCCTCGCGGCATGAGGGGCAGCGGGGGCGGCGGAAGCGGCAACGGCAACGGCAACGGCAGTGCGATCGACCTCCGCACGGTGGAGCGGGCGGCGCCCGCGCTGGTGGACCTCTACAAGCGCGCCGGCGACTCCCTCCGCCGCCACGGCCTGTACGGCGGCCGGGCCGCGGTGTACCTGGTCCTCGACCACTCCGGTTCGATGCGCCCGTACTACCGCGACGGCACCGTGCAGGCCTTCGCGGACCGGGTACTCGGCCTGTCGGCGCACCTGGACGACGACGGCCGCGTCCCGGTGGTGTTCTTCTCCACCGACATCGACGCCGTGGAGGAGATCCCCCTCGCCGGCCACGAGGGCCGGGTCGCGGAGATCGCCTCCCGCCTCGGCCACATGGGCAAGACCTCGTACCACGCCGCGATGGACGCGGTCATCGACCACTACCTGGACTCCGGCACGGCGGAACCCGCCCTCGTCGTCTTCCAGACCGACGGCGGCCCCGTCAGCCGCCCCGAGGCCGAGCGCTACCTGTGCAAGGCGGCCCGGCTGCCCCTCTTCTGGCAGTTCGTCGGCTTCGGCAACACCCGCAGCAACCAGTTCGACTTCCTGCGCCGCCTCGACGAACTGCCCGTGCCGCAGTACCGGGTGGTGGACAACGCCGGCTACTTCCACGCCGGTCCCGATCCGCGCACCGTGCCCGACCAGGTGCTGTACGACCGCCTGCTCGGGGAGTTCCCGGCCTGGCTGGCGGCGGCGCGGGCGGCGGGCATCGTGCGCGCCTGAGCGGCCGCCGACCGCCGCACGCGCTTTGATGGACGTATGACGACGAACAACTGGGCCGCGTTCGAGAAGCAGGAACCGGAGTTCGCGGCGGCCGTCAGGGCCCGCTTCGCCGCGTTCCCGCACCACGTCCTCGCCACCCTCCGCAAGGACGGCTCCCCGCGGCTGACCGGCCTGAACGTCGAGTTCCGGGGCGGGGAGCTGTGGCTCGGCATGATGGCGGGCTCCCTCAAGGCCCGGGACCTGCAGCGCGACCCGCGTTTCGCGCTGCACAGCAACCCCGGCCCGGACGACGCGATGGCCGGGGGCGACGTACGGATCTCCGGGCGGGCGATCGAGCTGCTGGACCCGCCGGAGCTGCACCGGTACGCGGAGGAGACGCAGGCCGAGCACCCGTCCCCGGCCCACGTGTTCCACGCGGAGCTGACCGAGGTGGTCCACGTCGGCATCGACGGCGAGGAGCTCGTGGTCCGCACGTGGACGCCGCAGCGCGGCCTGCACACCTTCCGCCGGGGCAACGACGACGAGCCGCCGCGGGAGGACGTGGAGGACGCCTAGCCGGGCAGGGTCATCGGCCACGCCGGGCCGACGGCGACGGGGAGGCCCGGCACCGCGGGCATCAGGGGCACGCCGGCCGGGGAGTCCGGGGCGGCCGGGGCCTCCGAGGCGGCCGGGTCGACGTCGGCCCAGCTGCGGTCGATGTGCAGCGTGACGCCGCCGTACGTGGCCTCGTGGTCCCCCCGGTACTGGTGGGCGCGGCGCCGCCCGGCCCACTGGCGGGTCCCCTCGGGCAGGCCCATGTCGGCGTCGGCTACGGAGGCCCGGCCGTTCCACGACGCCGCCCACAGCACGTCCGGCACGGCGTGCGGGGCCCCGTCGTAGCGGGCGCTGAGCGCCTTGGCCCCGGAACCCGCCGGGACGTAGGCCCCCGCGCGGTAGCCCAGCTCGTGCAGCCGGACCGTCCAGGCGGTGAGGTAGGCCACGACCGGCGGGTCCCAGGTCCGGCGGTCGGTGTAGCTCTCCAGGTCGTTGTAGAGCACCGTCCCCTCCGGCAAGCCCAGCGCCCCGGCCGCCCGGGCGGCCCCGTCGGCGGCGGCCCGGCCCTGGTCGTCGGCGGTGGCGGGGTCGGTGGACAGGCCGGTGGTCGGGCTCTGCCAGGGCTGCGGGCCCGCCCACAGCGGCATCAGGTGCCAGCCCGCCCCGGTCTGGCGCCTGACCCAGTCGGCGGTGAGCTGCGGCTGGGCGCAGGCGCGGGCCCGGCCGCCGATGTAGATGCCGACGGCGCCGAAGGGGGATGCGGTCCGCCAGGCGTCCATGGCGCTCTGGGTCGGGGCGGTGCAGGTGTCGAAGCCGCTGCCGGTGAAGGGCTGCGGGGCGGCGGCGGACCGCGGGCCGGGGCCGGCGGCCACCGCCGGCTCGGCCGGGGCCGGGGTGGGGTGCGCGGCGGCGCCGGGGGCTGCGGCGGGGGCCGTACGGGCGCGTGCCAGCAGCTCCCGTACGGCGTCGGGGCCGTCCCCGTACGAGACCGTCGCCATCAGCCCGCGGCGCTGGAGGGCGTAGCGGACCTCGCGGCTGTCGCCCTGCGGCGGAGCCGGTACGCCGCCGCCCTCGACCGCGTCGACCCGTACGGTCGGGATGTCGGCGCGCGGCGGGGCTCCGGTGAGCGGCTCCAGGTGGAGGGTGTCGGCCCGGGTGCGGACGGCGCGGCCGGTGCACTCGCGCTGGCTGCCGGCGCGCCCGAGGTAGAGGGTGGGCAGGTCCAGGCGCAGGCAGGCGTCGGGATGCCGGTCGAGGTCGACGACCCTCCACGCGCCGGGGACGGTCAGGCGCAGGCCCCGGTAGTCGACCGTCCGCCCGGAACCGGACCCGGGGCCGTCGTCGGCGGAGACGGACGTGGCGGGCGCCAGCAGGGCCACCGCCACCAGGGCGCAGGACAGGGGCCACGACAGCGGCAACGACCGCGGCGGCAGGGTTCGGGAGGGCATGCGCCCCACTGTTACCAGAGCCGAACCGCCCCCAACTGCACGGTTTTCGACCGCCACATGGCCCGTACGGCCTAGATCGGAAACGGCGGGTCCGCACCTCCCGCCCGGCAGCGGCAGTACGCGCATCACCCGCACGAGCGAACCGGCCCGGGCCCGTCACGGCAGCCGGGACCACCCCCTCCAGCAGGTCACCGCGGCCCCGCGGGCAGCAGCTCGCGCAGCACGGTGTCCGGTGCGGTGGCCCGTACGCCGAGCAGGCGCTCGGTGTCGGAGGCGTCCAGGCGCAGCGGGCGGTCGTACAGGTACGCCATCTCGGGGAGCTCGGCCATCAGTTCGTCGACGGCGACGGCAGCGGCCAGCTCCTGCGGGGTCATGGTCCGCAGTCGGGGGGCGGGCGCGCCGGCGAGGTCGGCCAGGCGGGCCATCAGCTCGCGCGCGGACAGCTCGGAGGTGGAGGGCACGTGCCAGGCGCGGCCCCAGGTGTCGTCCCGGGCGGCGACCGCGATCAGGGTGCGGGCGACGTCCTCGACGTAGGACCAGGCGTGGGGCGCGTCCAGGGCGATCGGGGCCGCCACCTCCTCGCCGGCCAGGACGGCGGGGACGACCATGAGGGGCAGGAGGCCGACCGCGGTCGCGCCCAGGAAGTCGGACGCCCGGACCTCTGCGGCCCGCACCCTGCCCGCCCCGTGCGCGGCGAGCGCCTCCTGCCACATGGCGGCGCGGACGCGGCCCTTGTCGGAGACGGGCCGCAGGGGCAGGTCGGGCGTGAGCGCGGCGGCACCGCCCCGCCCCTGCGCATCGCCGCGGCCGGAGCCGTGGCCGTAGCCGTAGCCGTAGCCGTAGACATTGCCGAGTATGACGAGGTCCGTGCCGGCCTTCTCGGCGGCGGCGAGGAGCGATGCGGCGAGCGGCGGGAAGGCGGTCCGCCAGTGCTGGTAGGCGGGGGCGGCCGCGTTGTAGAGCGTGCGGGCGCCGTCGAGCAGGGCTGCGACGGCCGCCGTGTCGGTGACGTCGGCGGCGACCCGCTCGACGAGCGGGTGCTCGGGCCCGCCGCCGCTGCGGGTGATGATCCGGACCCGTTCCCCGGATGCGGCGAGCTGGCGGGCGGTGGCGGTGCCGATCGCGCCGGCGCCGGCGATGACGTGCAGACCCATACCGATAACTCCCTTGCGAAAGAGGCTGATTCCATTCCCTCGGCTCCCAACTCTCGTCTTCCGGCGGCCCGTACAGTAGTGGCCGGAATGCCAGGACTCCGGAGGTTCGAGCCATGACGCCCTCGCCATCCGTGCGGCGCCCTCACCGCGTCGCGGTCGTCGCCCTGCCGCCCGTGACCACCTTCGACCTGTCGATTCCGAACGTGGTCTTCGGTACGGCACGGGTCGACGGGCGGCCCGCGTACGAGGTGGCGGTGTGCACCCCGGACCCGGGGGTGGTGAAGGCGATGCACGGCATGGACGTGGTGGTCCCCCACGGGCTACGGGCGATCGAGCGGGCCGACACGGTGATCGTCACGGGGACCGGCTCGCGCACCGGCAGCGATCCCCGGGTGCTGGACGCCCTGCGGGCCGCCGCCACACGGGGGCTGCGCATCGCGTCCATCTGCACGGGCGCGTTCGTCCTGGCGCAGGCCGGCCTGCTCGACGGGCGGGGCGCGACGACGTTCTGGGCGGTGTCGGATGAGTTCCGCCGGCTGTTCCCGCGGGTCGACGTGCGCCCCGACGTGCTGTTCGTCGAGGACGGCGGGGTGCTGACCTCGGCGGGGATGTCGGCCGGCATCGACCTGTGCCTGCACATGGTGCGCGGCGACCACGGGGCGGCGGTCGCGAACGCCACGGCCCGGCTGGTGGTGGCCGCGCCGGTACGGCCGGGCCATCAAACGCAGTTCGTCCAGACCCCCCTGCCGCCCGAGCGCGGGACCTCGCTCGCCGCGACGCGCGCCTGGGCCCTGGCACGCCTGGACGAGCCGACGACCCTGGCGGACCTGGCCCGGCACGCGGGCACGAGCGTCCGCACCCTGACCCGCCGCTTCCGCGCGGAGACGGGGCTGAGCCCGCTCCAGTGGCTCCTGCACCAGCGCCTGGACCGCGCCCGGGAGATCCTGGAGACCACGGCCCTTCCCATGGACCAGGTGGCGGCCCGAAGCGGCCTGGGCACGGCGGACTCCCTCCGCGCCCACCTCCACCGCCACACGGGCCTCACCCCCACCGCTTACCGCACCGCCTCCCGCGTCAGTGCCGGCGCCTAGCGTGGACCGGAGTCGTGCACGAGCGAGACGAACTCCGGGGGGATCCCATGAGGCACACGTTCCAGGTACGCAGCCCACGGACGGCCGCCGCTGCGGCGGTGGCGGCCGCCACGGCGCTGACCCTGACGGCAGGAGCCGGCCAGGCGGCGGCGCAGGAGGAACTCCTCCCCCATCCGGGCCCCGACGGGCTGATCTGGGTGCCGGAGGTGACCGGGTCCAGCGGCTTCGTCTCGGGCGGCCTCGCCCCGTCGCTGGACACGTACACCACGTTCGCCTGCGAGGGCGGCGGCAGCATCACGGTGTCCTTCACCCTCGACGAACACCCGGACCGCAGCCCGGCCCCCTTCACGCTGGACTGCCCCGCAGACGGCCCGTCCCGCATCACCGTCCCCCTGGGCACGGGCCTCCACGGCGGCTTCGCCGCAGGAGTGACCACCTCGACCCCGACCCTCCGCTGGGCCGCCACGGTCGTCCAGCCCGAGTAGCCACCCACGCCACGGCGCCCGTCATCCCTGGTCGGGGACATGACGGGCGCCGTGTCGGTTCGCGGAGCACTTGAAGCGCGCCCACACCGTCTTTCCGACCGTCTGGGCATCGACGCCGAACTCGTCGGCCAGTTCAGAGACCAGCCACAGCCCTCGGCCTGACAGCGCATCGAAACGAGGCTGTCGGGCCACAGGCTGCCCGGGGCCGCTGTCCCTCACCTCGAGCCTCATCAATCCCTGCTCCCAGAGCAGCCGCACGCAGAACTCGCGTCCATGCGGGACTCCGTGGAGCACCGCATTGGTTGCCAGCTCGGATGCGCAGAGGCGGATGTCGTCCCCCCGATCGGCAATGCCCCACTGCCCGAGCGTGTCACCTACGAATTGCCGGGTCGCACGCACTGACGTCCGCGCACGGGGGAATCGCTGCTGTCGGGAAAGGATCACACCACCCCACCACCCTGACTCTGAGTTCCGAGAACGTCACGGACCGTATCGCCATTCGCGAAAAGCAGCAAGGTCGGCAAGGATGAGCTCTCGCGTGGGCTTCGCATAGCGTGGTGCGGCAACAGCAGTCAGGCGTACGGGAGGACACATGAGCGGGACCGGATGGACCAGTACGTCGATGCCCTATCTGACGCCGCGTGCGGCCGGGGAGTCGGACGCGTGGACACACGAGACCATGGCGGCGGGACGCCGCGGCGGTCAGCGCATCGTCCATGCCGGTGAGACGCCTGCTTCAGCCGAGGTCGCGGCGCTGCTCGGTACGGACGAAGGCGAAACCGTGGTAGTCCGTCGGCGGGTGATCGAGCTCGACGGACAGCCCTGCGAGCTGACCGACACCTTCTACCCGGCCCGTATCGCGGCCGGCACGCCGCTGGCGGGAGCGGCCCGGATTCGCGGCGGCGCGGTCACGCTCCTCGCCTCCCTCGGACACGTCGGCGCGCGTGTGGTCGAGATCGTCACCGCCCGGATGCCGTCCGACGAAGAACACGACCAACTGCGCATGGGACAGGAGGAACCTGTACTGCGGATCGCCCGCGTCACGTACGACGCGGCGGACACCCCTCTGCAGGCCGACCTGATGGTCATGCCTGCGGCGCGGCAACAGCTGCGCTATGAGACCAGGATCGGGTGACCGTGTCCGCCGTCGAAGCCCTCACACCGGACCCCCGGCCCCTGCATGCGCGCATCGCAGCCGACCTGCGCGACGCCATCATGAATGGCGACCTGGCACCGGGTGCGAAGATCCCGTCGACTGCACAGCTGAAGGAACGCTTCGACGCGTCGAACGCCACCATCCAGAAGGCTCTGCAAGTACTCAAGGCCGAAGGGCTGGTCGTCGGCCGGGCAGGTGCCGCTGTGACCGTCCGCGAGCATCGGCAGCAGACCGTCCGCCCGGCGGCCTCTCTCGCCCCGGCGCCGACAGGGTCGGCCTATCCGTGGCTGGCCGAGATGGCCGGCCGGTCCGGGGCCGCAGTGCGCACCGAGCTGCTCAGCGTCGACGAGGCCGGTGTCCAGGGCGACATCGCCGCCGCCCTCGGCCAGGAGAACGGCACGTCGGCCGTGGTGCGCCGGCAGCTGATCACCATCGAGGGGGAGTCGGCCGAACTCGTCTGCTCCTACTATCCGCTCGCCATCGCGCGTGGCACGGCACTCGCCGAGTTGCGGAAGATCCGGGGCGGCACCCCGACCCTGCTGACGGCGCTCGGCTTCCCACCGCGCACGAGCGTGGACCGCGTCTCCGCGCGCATCCCCACTCAGGCGGAGCACACCGCCCTGCGCCTGCCCGGCGATCTGCCGGTGCTGCGCACGCTGAGGACCGTGTACAGCGATCACCATCGGCCGGTCGAGGTCACCGTGATGGTGAAGGCGGGTCACTTGTACGAGCTCCAGTACGAGTTCCGGCCGGAGTAGAGACGGCCCTCGAACGCCACGGCGCCCGTCATCCCTGGTCGGGGACATGACGGGCGCCGTGTCGGATTTCCGCACGCCGTTGTACGGACCGTATGAGGGGTCCTCCGCACAGGGAGGGGGGTGTTGCGTTGGCCGGCCCCGCCCGCAGGGGAGCGGGGCCGGAGGGCGGGAGGGTCAGACCGTCAGAGCTCGGTCCGTCGGCTTGACCGGGTACGGGAGGGTGCTGGAGCCCGTGAGGTAGCGGTCCACGCCGCGGGCCGCGGAGCGGCCTTCGGCGATGGCCCACACGATCAGGGACTGGCCGCGGCCCGCGTCGCCGGCGACGAAGACGCCGTCGACGTTGGTCGCGTAGGAGGCGTCGCGGGCGATGTTGCCCCGCTCGTCCAGGTCCAGTCCGAACTGCTCGACCAGGCCGTTGGACTGGTCGGTGCCGGTGAAGCCCATCGCCAGGGTGACCAGCTGGGCCGGGATGACCCGCTCGGTGCCGGGCTTCTGGACCAGCTTGCCGTCCTCGAAGGCGACCTCGACCAGGTGCAGGGCCTGGACGTTGCCGTCCTCGTCGCCCTCGAAGCGGGTGGTGGAGACGGAGTAGACCCGCTCGCCGCCCTCCTCGTGGGCCGAGGTGACCTTGTACAGCATCGGGAAGGTCGGCCAGGGCTGCGAGACCGTGTTCCGCTCCTCGTTCGGGCGCGGCATGATCTCCAGCTGCGTGACCGACAGGGCGCCCTGGCGGTGGGCGGTGCCGACGCAGTCCGCGCCGGTGTCGCCGCCGCCGATGACGACGACGTGCTTGCCCTCGGCCGTGATCGGCGGGGCCACGAAGTCGCCCTCCTGGACCTTGTTCGCGAGGGGCAGGTACTCCATCGCGAAGTGGATGCCCTTCAGTTCACGGCCCGGGACCGGCAGGTCGCGCGAGACCGTGGCGCCGGCCGCGATGACGACCGCGTCGAACCGCTTGCGCAGGTCGCCGGCGGTGATGTCGCGGCCGACCTCGATGCCGGTGCGGAACTTGGTGCCCTCCGCGCGCATCTGCTCGATGCGGCGGTTGATGTGCACCTTCTCCATCTTGAACTCGGGGATGCCGTAGCGCAGCAGCCCGCCGATGCGGTCGGCGCGCTCGTACACGACCACGGTGTGGCCGGCCCGGGTCAGCTGCTGGGCCGCGGCGAGGCCGGCCGGGCCGGAGCCGATGACGGCGGCGGTCTTGCCGGAGAGGCGCTCGGGGGCCTGCGGGGCGACCGCGCCGTTGTCCCACGCCTTGTCGATGATCGAGACCTCGACGTTCTTGATGGTGACGGCCGGCTGGTTGATGCCGAGCACGCACGCCGACTCGCACGGGGCGGGGCACAGGCGGCCCGTGAACTCCGGGAAGTTGTTCGTGGCGTGCAGCCGCTCCGAGGCCGCGCTCCAGTCCTCGCGGTAGGCGTAGTCGTTCCACTCGGGGATCAGGTTCCCGAGCGGGCAGCCGTTGTGGCAGAACGGGATGCCGCAGTCCATGCAGCGCCCGGCCTGCTTGCTGATGATCGGCAGGAGGGAGCCGGGGACGTAGACCTCGTTCCAGTCCTTCAGCCGCTCGGACACGGGACGGGAACAGGCGGTCTCGCGCGGGGTGGTGAGGAAGCCCTTCGGGTCAGCCATGGGTCGCCGCCTCCATCATCTTCTCGTTGGTCTCGGACTCGGAGAGTCCGGCCAGCTCAGCGGCGTCCTTGGCGGCGAGCACTGCCTTGTACGTGGTCGGGATGATCTTGCTGAAGCGGGCCGCGGCGGCGTCCCAGTCAGCCAGGAGCTTCGCGGCCACGGTCGAGCCGGTCTCCTCCTCGTGGCGGCGCACCACATCGTGCAGCCACTGCTTGTCCGCGTCCGAGAGGGCCTCGACGGCCTCCAGGTTGCCGGTGTTGACGTTGTCCCGGTCGAGGTCGACGACGTACGCGACGCCGCCGGACATGCCCGCCGCGAAGTTGCGGCCGGTCTCGCCGAGGACGACGGCGGTGCCGCCGGTCATGTACTCGCAGCCGTGGTCGCCCACGCCCTCCGAGACGACCAGGGCGCCGGAGTTGCGGACGCAGAAGCGTTCGCCGGTGCGGCCGCGCAGGAACATCTCGCCGCCGGTGGCGCCGTAGCCGATGGTGTTGCCGGCGATGGTGGAGTACTCGGCGAGGTGGTCGGCGCCGCGGTCCGGGCGGACCACGACCCGGCCGCCGGAGAGGCCCTTGCCGACGTAGTCGTTGGCGTCGCCCTCCAGGCGGAGGGTGACGCCCTTGGGCAGGAAGGCGCCGAAGGACTGGCCGGCGCTGCCGGTGAAGGTCAGGTCGATGGTGTTGTCGGGCAGGCCCGCACCGCCGAACTTCTTGGTGACCTCGTGGCCGAGCATGGTGCCGACCGTGCGGTTGATGTTGCGGATGGCGACCCGGGCGCGGACCGGGCGGGCCTCCTCGGCGGTGGCGGCGGCCAGCGCGTCGGCGGCGAGCTCGATCAGCTCGTTGTCCAGGGCCTTCTCCAGGCCGTGGTCCTGCTCGACGAGCTGGTGGCGCACGGCGCCCTCGGGCAGGTCGGGCACGTGGAAGAGGGGCTCGAGGTCGAGGCCCTGGGCCTTCCAGTGGGTGACGGCCTTGGTGGTGTCGAGGAGCTCGGCGTGGCCGACGGCCTCCTCGATGGAGCGGAAGCCGAGCTCGGCGAGGAGCTCGCGGACCTCCTCCGCGATGAACTCGAAGAAGTTCACCACGAACTCGGGCTTGCCGGAGAAGCGCTCGCGCAGGACCGGGTTCTGGGTGGCGATGCCGACCGGGCAGGTGTCCAGGTGGCAGACGCGCATCATGACGCAGCCGGAGACGACGAGCGGGGCGGTCGCGAAACCGAACTCCTCGGCGCCGAGCAGCGCGGCGATGACCACGTCGCGGCCGGTCTTGAGCTGGCCGTCGGTCTGGACGACGATGCGGTCGCGCAGCCCGTTGAGCAGCAGGGTCTGCTGGGTCTCGGCGAGGCCGAGCTCCCAGGGGCCGCCCGCGTGCTTGAGCGAGGTGAGCGGGGAGGCGCCCGTACCGCCGTCGTGGCCGGAGATCAGGACGACGTCCGCGTGGGCCTTGGACACGCCGGCCGCGACCGTGCCGACGCCGACCTCGGACACGAGCTTCACGTGGATGCGCGCGGCCGGGTTGGCGTTCTTGAGGTCGTGGATCAGCTGGGCCAGGTCCTCGATGGAGTAGATGTCGTGGTGCGGCGGCGGGGAGATCAGGCCGACGCCGGGCGTCGAGTGACGCGTCTTGGCGACCCACGGGTAGACCTTGTGGCCGGGCAGCTGGCCGCCCTCGCCGGGCTTGGCGCCCTGGGCCATCTTGATCTGGATGTCGTCCGCGTTGACCAGGTACTCGCTGGTGACGCCGAAGCGGCCGGAGGCGACCTGCTTGATCGACGAGCGGCGCGCCGGGTCGTACAGGCGCTCGGGGTCCTCGCCGCCCTCACCGGTGTTGGACTTGCCGCCCAGCTGGTTCATGGCGATGGCGAGGGTCTCGTGCGCCTCCTGCGAGATGGAGCCGTACGACATGGCGCCGGTGGAGAAGCGCTTGACGATCTCGGAGACCGGCTCGACCTCGTCCACGGAGATGGAGGGGCGGTCGGACTTGAAGCCGAACAGGCCGCGGAGCGTCATCAGGCGCTCGGACTGCTCGTTCACCCGGTCGGTGTACTTCTTGAAGATGTCGTACCGGCGGTTGCGGGTGGCGTGCTGGAGGCGGAAGACCGTCTCCGGGTCGAACAGGTGCGGCTCGCCCTCGCGGCGCCACTGGTACTCGCCGCCGATGTCGAGCGCGCGGTGCGCGGGCGCGATGCCGGAGGCCGGGTAGGCCTTGGCGTGGCGGGCGGCGACCTCCTTGGCGATGACGTCCAGGCCGGCGCCGCCGATCTTGGTGGCGGTGCCCTGGAAGTACGTCTCGACGAACTCCTCGTCGAGGCCGATGGCCTCGAAGACCTGGGCGCCGCGGTAGGAGGCCACGGTGGAGATGCCCATCTTGGACATGACCTTCAGGACGCCCTTGCCGAGGGCGTGGATGAGGTTCCTGATGGCCTTCTCGGGCTCGATGCCCTCGATGAACGTGCCGTCGCGCAGCAGGTCCTCGACGGACTCCATGGCGAGGTACGGGTTGACCGCGGCGGCGCCGTAGCCGATGAGCAGGGCGACGTGGTGGACCTCGCGGACGTCGCCGGCCTCGACCAGCAGGCCCACCTGGGTGCGCTGCTTGGTGGCGATGAGGTGGTGGTGCACGGCGGCGGTGAGCAGCAGCGAGGGGATCGGGGCGTGCTCGGCGTCGGAGTGGCGGTCCGACAGGACGATCAGGCGGGCACCGGCCTCGATGGCGGCGTCGGCCTCGGCGCGGATGTCGGCGATCCGGGCGGCCAGCGCCTCGGCGCCGCCGGAGACCCGGTACAGGCCCGAGAGCGTGGCGGCCTTCATGCCGGGCATGTCGCCGTCGGCGTTGATGTGGATGAGCTTGGCGAGCTCGTCGTTGTCGATCACCGGGAAGGGGAGCGTGACGCTGCGGCAGGACGCGGCGTTGGGCTCCAGCAGGTTGCCCTGCGGGCCGAGGGAGGACAGCAGCGAGGTGACGAGCTCCTCGCGGATGGCGTCCAGCGGCGGGTTGGTGACCTGCGCGAAGAGCTGGGTGAAGTAGTCGAAGAGCAGCCGCGGGCGCTCCGAGAGGGCCGCGATGGGCGAGTCGGTGCCCATGGAGCCGATCGGCTCCGCTCCGGTGCGGGCCATCGGGGCGAGCAGGACGCGCAGCTCTTCCTCGGTGTAGCCGAAGGTCTGCTGGCGGCGGGTGACCGAGGCGTGGGTGTGGACGATGTGCTCGCGCTCGGGCAGGTCCGTCAGCTCGATCTCGCCGGACTCGAGCCACTCCCCGTACGGGGCGGCGGCCGCGAGCTCAGCCTTGATCTCGTCGTCCTCGATGATCCGCTTCTGGGCGGTGTCGACGAGGAACATCTTCCCGGGCTGGAGGCGGCCCTTGCGGACGACCTTGGCGGGGTCGATGTCGAGGACGCCGACCTCGGAGGAGAGCACGACGAGGCCGTCGTCGGTGACCCAGTAGCGGCCGGGGCGCAGGCCGTTGCGGTCGAGGACCGCGCCGACCTGGGTGCCGTCGGTGAAGGTGACGCAGGCCGGGCCGTCCCAGGGTTCCATCATCGTGGAGTGGTACTGGTAGAAGGCGCGGCGGGCCGGGTCCATGGAGGTGTGGTTCTCCCACGCCTCCGGGATCATCATCAGCACCGAGTGGGGCAGCGAGCGGCCGCCGAGGTGCAGGAGCTCGAGGACCTCGTCGAAGGAGGCCGAGTCGGAGGCGTCCGGGGTGCAGATCGGGAAGATGCGGTCCAGGGCGCCGGGCCCGAAGGCGTCGGTGACCAGCTGGGACTCGCGGGCGCGCATCCAGTTGCGGTTGCCCTTGACCGTGTTGATCTCACCGTTGTGCGCGACGAAGCGGTACGGGTGCGCCAGCGGCCAGGACGGGAAGGTGTTGGTGGAGAACCGCGAGTGGACCAGGGCGAGCGCCGAGGCGAAGCGGCGGTCGGAGAGGTCCGGGAAGAAGGGCTCCAGCTGGCCGGTGGTCAGCATGCCCTTGTAGACGATGGTGCGGGCGGACAGCGACGGGAAGTACACCCCGGCCTCGCGCTCGGCGCGCTTGCGCAGGACGAACGCCTTGCGGTCGAGGGCGATCCCCTCGCTCTCCCCGTCGGCCACGAACAGCTGCGAGAAGGCGGGCATGGTGGTGCGGGCGCCGTTGCCGAGCAGGTCCGGGGTGACCGGGACCTCGCGCCAGCCGAGGACCGTGAGGTTCTCCTCGGCGGCGATGGCCTCGATCTGCTCCACGGCGACGGCCTGTGCGGTACCGTCGGCGGGGAGGAAGGCGATGCCGACGGCGTACGCGCCGGCCGCGGGGAGCTCGAATCCGGCGGCCTCGCGCAGGAACGCGTCCGGAACCTGGGACAGGATGCCGGCGCCGTCGCCGGAGTCGGGCTCGGAGCCGGTGGCGCCTCGGTGCTCGAGGTTCCGCAGTACGGTCAGCGCCTGCTCCACGAGGGTGTGGGTCGCCTCGCCGGTGAGGTTCGCCACGAATCCGACGCCACAGGCGTCCTTCTCGTTGCGCGGGTCGTACAGGCCCTGCTGGGCGGGGCGACCGTCCATGGGCGACCAGGCAGTGGTGCTGGGGCCGGTCGCGGAGTGCGTGGATGCGGAACGCATCGGCTCTCCCGTCGTCGTCGTGGCATTGGTGCAAGCCGAGGGACGACGTTGGCCCTCTGCGAAATTTCGTGCAGGTTACATGATGACCGCTATCCCGCGAAGCGGATATTGCCGTTTCAGCATGCGGACACCGTGGGTGCTGCACGAGGCAGAAAGAAGGGACCTTCGGGGGCGGAGCAGGCAGTAGTCGGCGGTTCGGGGCGACGGGGCGGCTGATCCGGCTGATCGACGTGGTCCGTTGACCGGCTGGATCGGGGCGCACCGCGGAGCGAAGGGGCGAAGGGTCCCGGTGCGAGCAGCGGGCATCGTCGCCCGCTTCGCCCTCGTCTGATGCCCGGCGGACACGGGATCGAAACCGCCGGGTAACGGACATTGCTCCGGACTACTTATGTTGCGCGGTGCATAGTGTCTCATTCGGGGGGCGATCAGCCTATGGCTGCGCCGATCCAGGTTCCCAGGACGTACGTCACACCGGCGGCCGCACCGCCCAGCACGAGCTGGCGCAGGCCGCTGTACCACCAGGAGCGGGCCGTGACCCGGGAGACCACCGCGCCGCAGGCGAAGAGGCCGACGAGGGCGAGCAGCACCGCGGGCCACAGGGCGGTGGCGCCGAGCAGGTACGGCAGGACCGGCAGCAGCGCGCCCAGCGCGAAGGAGCCGAACGAGGAGGCGGCCGCGACCAGCGGCGACGGCAGGTCGTCGGGGTCGATGCCGAGCTCCTCGCGGGCGTGGATCTCCAGCGCCTGCTCGGGATCGCGGGAGAGCTGCATGGCGACCTCGCGGGCCAGGGCCGGCTCGACCCCGCGCGAGACGTAGAGCTCGGCGAGCTCCTCCATCTCGTCGACCGGGTGCTTGCGCAACTGCTGCCGCTCTATGTCGAGTTCGGCGAGGACCAGTTCGCGCTGCGAGGCGACGGAGGTGTACTCGCCCGCGGCCATCGAGAAGGCGCCGGCCGCGAGGCCCGCGAGCCCGGTGATGACGATGGTGTGGGGGGCGACGGCGCCGCCGGCGACGCCGGTCATCAGCGCGAGGTTGGAGACCAGGCCGTCCATCGCACCGAACACGGCCGGCCGCAGCCAGCCGCCGTTGACGTCGCGGTGGGTGTGGTTGTCGCGGTGGGCGGTGTGCAGCGGTGCTTCGATGTCGATGATGGACATGCGGCGTATCTCCCCTTATGCGCGTACGGGAGCCGTGAGGCGCTCCGCTCCCCCTGAACACCTCGAAATTACGCACGATTTCTGTTGCCCGCCAGCAAGGAAGGCCGTACTTACCTGGGCATTTGGGGGTCGGCGACCGGGTGACGAGGGGGCGGGCGGGGTGTTTCGCGGTGAGCGACAAACCGTCTGCCGTGGCACAAATCCCCCTAGGGGCCACGATGGCCCCACCACGATGGCTCCGTCACATGGAGAGGCGCGCCGTGGAGCTGACCGCTGCATGCAATCCGCAGGTCCTCCTGGAACGGTCCAGGGGCGCCCTGCTGGGCCTCGCCGTGGGCGACGCGCTGGGCGCTCCCGCGGAGAACATGAAGCCGTCGGAGATCCGGGCCCGCTGGGGCCGGATCGAGGGGTTCGTCGCGGACGATCCCGCCGGGACGGACGACACCGAGTACGCGATCTTCTCCGGGCTGCTGCTCGCCCGGCACGGGTCGGCGCTGAGCGTCTCGCACGTCGAGCGGGCCTGGCACCACTGGATCGCCGACCTGGACGTCGGGCCGTTCCGCGGCGCCGGGTTCTCGGAGCGGGGCACGCTGGAGAACCTGCGGCGGGGGCTCGCGGCGCCGATCTCGGCGCAGCACCGGCACGCGTGGTCGGACGGGCTGGCGATGCGGGCGGCCCCGTTCGGGGTGTTCGCGGCGGGCCGGCCGGCCGAGGCGGCGCGGCTCGTCGCCATCGACGGCAGCGTCAGCCACGACGGGGAGGGCATCTACGGCGGCCAGGCGGTCGCGGCCGGGGTGGCGGCGGCCATGGCGGGCGCCGGGCCGGCGTCGGTGGTCTCCGCCGCCCTCTCGGTCATCCCCTCGGACTCCTGGACCGCCCGCTCCCTGCGCCGGGCGGTCACCGCCGCCCCGCACGGCGAACGGGCGGTGCGCTCCGCGGTGGTGATCGGCGGCTACCCGTGGACCGACCTGGCCCCGGAGGCGGTCGGGCTGGCGTTCGGGGCGTTCGCGGCCTGCGGCGGGGAGTTCGCGGGCTCCGTCCTGACGGCCGTCAACATGGGGCGCGACGCGGACACCACGGCCGCGGTGGCGGGGGCGCTGGCCGGGGCCCTGTCCGGGGTCGCGGCGATCCCCGCCGACTGGGCCGCGGCGGTCGGGCCGGTGCGCGGCAGCTGCCTGCCGTCGATGCGGGGCCACCACGTCCTGGACGTGGCGGACCTCCTCACCCCGGAATCCGAGCCCGCCCGGTGACCGCCCCCAGGACGCCCCGGACGACGGAGCGCCCCGCCGACGGCACGGAGCCGATCGCTGCCGCGGCCCGGGGCGACGGCACGGCCCCGGCGGAACCGCGGACCACCGCACCCCCCGCCCCCGCCGGCGAACCCCCCGTGGACGGAACGCCCCACCCGCCGACGGCACCGGCACCCGGGGCGCGCGTGCACGGGCCGGGGGACCCGGAGGCCGAAGCCCCCGACCCGAGGCGAATCGTTGCCCCACCCGCTCCCACGGCGCCGGCCGGCGGCCGGGGGCGGCTTCCCCACCCCGTGCCGGCCGGCGCGGCGGACGGCTCGCCGGAGAACGACAGCGGGAGGGCGCACGCGGGGAGCTTCGCGCCCACGGACCCCGGCCCGCGCAGCGGGGAGGACGGGGCGGAGACAGGCGGGCAGGCCTGGGCGCCCGCCGAACCCGGCCCACGCGACCGGGAACACGGGGCCGAGGCTGGCGTACGGGCCGGGGCGGCTGCGGAGCACGGCCCACGCGACCGGGAGGACGGGGCGGAAACGGGCGGGCAGGCCTGGGCGCCCGCCGAACCCGGCCCACGCGATCGGGGGCACCCGGCGGAGCCGGGCGGGCGGGCCGGGGCGCCCGCGGGGCACAGCCCGCGCGACCGGGAGTCCGGAGCGGAGACGGGCGGGCGGCGGATCGAGGGGTTGCTGCTGGGGCTGGCGGCCGGGGACGCCGCCGGGTGGCCCGCGGCCCGGCACCGGGCCAGCCGCATGCCCGAGTGGACGCGCCGGCTGACCCGGGAGCTCGACACCTTCGCCGAGCAGAACGCCACCACCACCCTCCCTGTCCCGATCGCCCTCAACCAGCCGCCCGAGCCCCTGCTGCTCGGCCCCTCCGACGACGCCGAGTGGGCCGCCTTCGCCGCCGAGTCGGTGCTGACCGCGGCCGGGGTCCTGCTCAGCGACCTCAGCCGGTCGCGCCGGATGCGGGCCGCGATCGACCTGGCCTGGAACGCCCTGGCCAGCGAGGTCGCCGCCGCCGCCGAGCGGGCCCCCGAGGTCGAGTCGGCCGTGCTGCCGCTGCGCGCCCGGATCTCCGTACGGGCGGGCCTCGGCAACCTCGCCGCCGGGCTGCGCCCGCCCGCCACCGGCCACGACAACCCGCACTACTTCGACGACGCCGCCTGCGTTCGGGCCTGCGTCCTCGCCGTGGTCCACCCCGGCGACCCGGAGGCGGCCGCCGACCTCGCCGAGTTCGACGCCCGCTACACCCAGGACGGCGACGGCGTCCACGGCGCCCGCGCGATGGCCGCCGCCGTGGCCGCCGCCCTCGCGGGGGCCTGCGTCGACGCCGCCGTCGACGCCGCCCTCGAGCAGCTGCCGGCCGCCACCGAGATCGGCCGCAACGCCCGCCACGCCGTCAAGCTGGCCCGGACCCACACCGAGGGCGGCGGCGCCTTCGCCATCGTGCCCACCCTCGAGCACGAGATCGTCGACCACGTCTACAGCTACGGCATCGCCGCCGCCGAGACCGTCCCCGTGGCCCTCGCCCTGGCCACCGCCGCCCGCGGCCGGGCCGTCGACGCCGTCCCCGCGGCCGCCTGCCTGTCCCGCGTCGCGGACTCGGCCCCCGCGCTGGCCGGCGCGCTCACCGGCGCCCTCGGCGGCGGCGACTGCGTCCCCGCCGCCTGGCGCGAGGCCTGCCGCACCCTGTCCGGCTGCGCCCTGCCCCGCCTCGCCGGCACCGACCTCGTCGAACTCGCCGCACACCTGGCCCGTACGGAACTCACCTCACCCAAGGGATGATTCGGACATGACGCAGACGCAGGCGCCGACGCCCCGGCGGACGCCGACGCTCACACTGGAGGACCGGGCCGCCGGCTGCCTGGTCGGGGCCGCCGTCGGCGACGCGCTCGGCGGCCCGGTGGAAGGCTGGTCCCCGGAGCAGATCGCCGACCGCCACGGCGGCCGCGTCCGCGGCATCGTCGGCCCCTGGCACGCGGACTGGCGCACCGCCCGGCCCATCGCCCCGTACCACAAGGGCGACGGCCACGTCACCGACGACACCCTCATGACCCACGCCCTGGTCCGGGTCTACGAGACCGTGCGCGACCACCTCGACGCGTATGCGGTCGCCGACCACCTCGTCCCGGACCTGATGACCAATCCCCGCTGGATCCCGGAGCTGGAGGCCGAGGCGATCCCCCTGCAGCGGATCTTCCTCGCCGAGAAGTGGATCGTGGCCCGGCTGCACTACGCGCACGCCGACCCGCGCGAGGCGGGCAGCGGAAACATCGTCAACTGCGGTGCGGCGATGTACATGGCGCCGGTCGGCATCGTCAACGCGGGGAACCCGCGGGGCGCGTACGCGGAGGCGCTGGACGTCGCCGGCGCGCACCAGTCCTCGTACGGGCGGGAGGCGGCCGGCGTCCTCGCCGCGGCGGTGGCGGCCGCGTGCACGCCGGGGGCGACGGTGTCCTCGGTGGTGGACGCCGCCCTCGCCCTGGCCAAGGACGGCACGCGGGACGCGATCGAGGCGGTGTGCGACGTCGCTTCGCGGCACGGGGACTTCGAGTCGGCGCTGGGCCCGCTGCGGGAGGCCGTGGCCCCGTACGACTCGGTGGGCCCCGACTACCGCAGGCCCTCGCTGGGCGCCCGGCGCCCCTCGCGGCTGCACGCCGTCGAGGAGCTGCCGATCGCGCTCGGCATGCTGGTCGTCTCGGGCGGCGCGTACGAGGACGCGGTCCTCGGAGCGGTCAACTACGGGCGGGACTGCGACTCCACCGCCACCATGGCGGGGGCCGTCGCCGGAGCCCTGGCGGGCGCGGCCGCGGTCCCGGCCGACTGGGCCGCGCGGGTCGCCGAGGCCAGCCGCCTCGACCTGCACGCCCCGGCGGCGGCGCTGGCCGCGGTGGCCCGCGAGGTCCACGCCCGCGACCGCTCCCGCCGCCGCAGCCACGAGGCGGCCTTCGCGGCCCTGACGACCCCCCGATGACCGCCGCCGACCCGGGCGGACGGGCCCGCACCACGGCCCCGGAAGCCGTGCCCCGAGCGCTCTCCGGCAATCCCGCCCCCGACCGGCCCGCCCCCGCCGCGGCTGCCGGACCGGCCACGCCGGCGAGGCCGAAACGGCCCGGCCGTGCGGAGGCGCCCCGCACGGCACGACGCGCCGCGGAACCCGGCGGCCCGGGGGGCTCGGAGAGCGACCCGCCCGGGCGGGGATCCCCCCGGCCGCCGAGCACCCCGCCCCACGGCGCCGGGGCGGGCGGCGCGGGAGGACGCGCCACCGGCCGGGCCGTCGGGCCCCCGGCCCCCGAGCCGGGCGGCCCCGGGCCGGCATGCGCCGGGCCGGTCGGCCCGGGACCCGGGGACGCGGCGGCGGGCACCCGGCCGCAGGGGCGTGGTCCGCACGGGGGCCGCGCACGGCGGGGGCGCCCCGAGGGCGACCGCCCCTCGGGCGGCGGGGCGGGCGGGCTGCGGCTGACCTGGGTGCAGCCCGAGGTCCTGGTCGGCCATGAGCTGCGGCTCGCCGCGGAGGACGGGCGGGATGCCGCGGGGGTGGCGCGGGTCTGGTTCGGGGCCGGCGGTTCGGCCGCCCCGGCGCGGGCCGGGGCCGGGCCTGCGGCGCCCGGGCTGCGGGAGCTGGCCGGGCGGCTGCTGGCCGAGCTGGCCGAGCTGCCCGCGGAGCCGGCCCTGGCGGCGGCCGAGCCGGACTCCTGGGCGGCCGTCACCCGTACCTGGCCGGCCGGCCCGCCCCCGGCCGCCCCGCCGGAGCCGGACGGCCCCGCGCCCGGCGGCCTGCGGGCCCGGCTGGAGGCCGCCTGGACGGGCCGGGCCGTCGGCTGCGTCCTCGGCAAGCCGGTCGAGAAGCTGCCGCTGGAGGGGATCCGGGCGCTGGCCCGGGCCGCGGGCAACTGGCCGCTGGACGACTGGTTCACCGCGCGCGGCGTACCGCCCGCCCTGCTGGCCGCGTACCCGTGGAACCGCCGCTCCGCCGCGACCTCCCTCGCCGAGAACATCGACGGCGCGCCCGAGGACGACGACCTCGACTACCCGCTGCTGAACCTGCTGCTGCTCAGGCGCCACGGACGGGGCTTCGCCACCGCCGACGTCGCCCGGCTCTGGCTCGAGGAGCTGCCCGCCGGGCGGACCTTCACGGCCGAGCGCGCCGCCTACCGCAACCTGCTGCTGGGCCTGGAGCCCCCGGCCACCGCCGTGCACCACAACCCCTTCCGCGAGTGGATCGGCGCCCTCATCCGCGCCGACGTGCACGGCTGGACCAACCCCGGCGACCCCGCGGCCGCCGCCGCGCAGGCCCACCGCGACGCCGCCCTCACCCACACCCGCAACGGCCTCTACGCAGCCCTGTTCGCCGCCGCCGCGATCGCCGAGGCGGCCTCGGGCCGGGCCGACGTGCACACCGCCCTGCGCGCCGGGCTGGCCGTCGTACCGCCCGGCTCGCGCCTCGCCGAGGCCGTCCGCTTCGGGATCCGGGCCGCGCACGACGACGAGGCCGACTTCGACCGCGTCGTGGACCGCCTGCACGCGCGCTACGGTCACTACCACTGGGTCCATGCCGTCCCCAACACCGCCCTGATCGCCGCGGCCCTGACCCACGCCGACGGCGACTTCACCCGCTCCGTGTGCCGGGCCGTCTCCGGCGGCTGGGACACCGACTCCAACGGCGCGACCGCCGGCTCCCTGGCCGCGCTGGTCGCCGGCCGGGTCCCGGACCGCTGGCGCGCTCCGCTGAAGAACCGCCTGGCCACCTGCATCGCCGGCTTCGACGGCATCGGCTTCGACACCCTCGCCCAGCTCACCGCACAGGAGGCAGCACGCTCATGACGGCCATCGCCGTGCTCGGCAGTACGAACATGGACCTCGTCGCCTACGTCACCAAAGCCCCCCGCCTCGGGGAGACCGTCACCGGCCGCGCCTTCCGCACCGTCCCCGGCGGCAAGGGCGCCAACCAGGCCGTCGCCGCGGCCCGGTGCGGGGCCCGCGTGGTGATGATCGGCGCGGTCGGCGCCGACGAGTTCGGCGTTCGGCTGCGCTCCGCGCTGGCCTCGGCCGGGGTCGACACGGGCGGGCTGCGGACCGTGGAGGGGGCCAGCGGGACCGCGCACATCACGGTGGACGACGAGGGCGGCAACAGCATCGTGGTCATCCCCGGCGCGAACGCCCTGGTCACGGGGCTGGAGGCGGGCGACGAGGCCCGGATCGCCGAGGCCGGGTCCCTGCTGCTGCAACTGGAGGTGCCGCTGTCCGGGGTCACGGCGGCCGCGCGCGCGGCCCGGGCGCACGGCGTACGGACGGTGCTGACTCCCGCGCCGGCGCAGCCGCTGCCCGGCGGGCTGCTGGCCTCGGTGGACCTGCTGGTGCCCAACGAGCACGAGGCGGCGGCCCTGACGGGGCTGACCGACCCGCGGCAGGCCGCGGCGGCGCTGCTGGAGCAGGTCCCGGAGGTGGTGGTCACCCTGGGCGCGGCCGGGGCGCTGTACGCGGCGCGCGGGCACGAGCCGTACGCGGTGCCGGCGCCGCGGGTCCGGGCGGTGGACTCCACGGCGGCCGGGGACACGTTCGTCGGGGCGCTGGCGGTGGCGCTGGGCGAGGGCCGGCCGATGCGGGAGGCGCTGGGGTGGGCGGCCGCGGCGGCGTCGCTGTCGGTGCAGCGGCCGGGGGCGCAGGACTCGATGCCGGGGCGTCCGGAGACGGACGCGGCGTACGCGGCCTACGCCGCCGCGGCCGGGGCCGGATCCTCGTGAACCCGCCGCCGGAGGCCGCCCCCGGCCCGCTGCGGGGGCTGCGCGTGCTGGACCTCGCCACGCTGTTCGCCGGGCCGCTGGCCGCCACCCTGCTCGGGGACTTCGGGGCCGAGGTGGTCAAGGTGGAGCACCCCGGGCGCCCCGACCCCTCCCGCGGGCACGGCCCCGCCAAGGACGGGGTGGGGCTGTGGTGGAAGCTGCTCGGGCGGAACAAGCGGACGATGACCCTCGACCTGTCCACTCCGGGCGGGCGGGACACCCTGCTGCGGCTGGCCGCCACCGCCGACGTGATCGTCGAGAACTTCCGCCCCGGCACCCTGGAGCGGTGGGGCCTGGGCTGGCCCGAGCTGTCGTCGGCCAACCCCCGCCTCGTCCTGGCCCGCGTCACGGCCTTCGGCCAGCAGGGCCCCTACGCCCGCCGCCCCGGCTTCGGCACCCTCGCGGAGGCGATGAGCGGTTTCGCCGCGATCACCGGCGATCCGGACGGCCCGCCGACCCTGCCGCCGTTCGGGCTGGCCGACTCGATCGCGGCGCTGACCTGCGCGTACGCCGTGATGACCGCGCTCGCCGGCCGGGACCGGACCGGTCACGGCCAGGTGGTCGACCTGGCGATCATCGAGCCGATCCTGACCGTGCTGGGCCCGCACCCGCTCTGGTACGACCAGCTCGGCTACGTCCAGCCGCGCACCGGGAACCGCTCCACCAACAACGCCCCCCGCAACATCTACCGCAGCGCCGACGGCCGCTGGCTGGCGGTCTCCACCTCCGCGCAGTCCGTCGCGGAACGGGTCGTACGCCTGGTGGGCCGGCCGGAGCTGGCCGGCGAGCCGTGGTTCGCGAGCGGGGCGGGGCGGGCCGCGCACGCGGCCGTCCTCGACGAGGCGGTCGGCGGGTGGATCGGCCGGCACAAGGCCGAGGAGGTGGCCGCGGCCTTCGAGGAGGCCGAGGCGGCCGTGTCGCCGGTCTACGACGTACGGGACGTCATGGCCGATCCGCAGTTCGCGGCCCTGGACACCGTCACGGAGGTGCAGGACCCGGAGCTCGGCCCGCTCCGGATGCAGAACGTCCTGTTCCGCCTGTCCGGGACGCCGGGCGGGATCCGCTGGGCGGGCCGCCCGCACGGCGCCGACACCGACGCCGTCCTGACCGAGCTCGGCCTGACCGAGGCCGAGATCAGCGCGCTCCGGATGGAGGGGGCCCTGTGATCCTGACCTGGCTCTACGTGCCCGGCGACCGGCCCGGGGTGGTCGCCAAGGCCCTGCGGTCCGGGGCCGACGCGGTCATCGTCGACCTGGAGGACGCCGTGTCGGCCTCCCGCAAGGAGTACGCGCGGGCCGCCACCGCCGAGCTGCTCGGCGAACGGCCGCCCGTCCCCGTCCACGTCCGCGTCAACGCACTCGACTCCCCGTGGGGCGGGGCCGACCTCACCGCACTGACCGGGCTGCGGGGGCTGGCGGGGCTGCGGCTGCCGAAGATCACCGCCCCGGAGCAGATCGTCCAGGCGGCGGACCGCACCGGCGGGGTGGCCCTGCACGCCCTGCTGGAATCCGCGCTGGGGGTGGAGCGGGCGTACGACATCGCCCGCGCGCACCCGGCCCTGCGGGGGCTGTCCCTCGGCGAGGCCGACCTCCGCGCCGACCTGGGGATCACCGCGGAGGGCGGCCTCGACTGGCCGCGCGCGCGGGTGGTCGTCGCCGCCAGGGCGGCGGGCCTGGCGCCGCCGGCCCAGTCGGTCTACCCGGACATCCGGGACCTGGACGGCCTGGCCGCCTCCTGCGCCCGGGGCCGGGCGCTGGGCTTCCTGGGCCGGGCGGCGATCCACCCCCGGCAGCTGCCGGTGATCGAGCGGGCCTATCTCCCCGGCCCGGAGGAGGTCACCGCGGCGCAGGAGATCGTCGCGGCGGCCCGCCGCAGCCCGGGCGCGGTGGCCCTCCCGGACGGCCGCTTCGTCGACCCGGCCGTCCTGGCCGGCGCGGAACGGGTGGTGGCCCTGTCCCGCCGAGAATCCCCGATCCCCTCCTGACCCCCGGCCGGCGGCACCCGGCGGCCCCGAGGCCCTCGGGGCTCCGCCCCGAACCCCGCGCCTCAAACGCCGGCGAGGCTGACATGTCCCACCCCCGCTTCGCAAGCGGAACAAGCCCCGACACCTGAGCCCTGGGCCCGAGCAGAGCCCGCACCCCGCCCCAGCCGCGCTGCCTGGAGCTCCGCCCCCGCCTGCTGCGCCAGGGAGGCCGAGGCGGCCGACCCCCTGCTTCGACGGCGGAGGAGCCAGCCCCGCCAGCGGCCGGGGCGGCCTCCCAAGCCGACCGGCTACCGCCCACCCCTGGACCCCGGTCCCGCACACTCAGCCCCGCCGGCGTTTGAGGCGCGGGGCCGGGCTGAGCCCGGTGGTCGGCGGAGACGAGGGCCCGCAGGCCGCGGCCGAAAAAGCCCACCCCCCGCTTCCGAAGCGGGGGGTGGGCGGAGGCTGCCGGGCCCTGCCGCGGTGGCAGGGGGCGGGCGACGAGGCCGACGGGTCAGGCGTCGGTCGCGTCGGCCTTTGCGGCCGCGGTGTCGCCGCTCTTGGCACCCGGGACCTCGGCCTTCGAAGCCTCGGCCTTCGGGGCCTCGGCCGCGACGGCCGCGTCGGCCGCCGGCTCCGGCTTCGTGAGGCTGACCTCGGCAGCGGCCGGCTCGGCCTCGGCCGGGGTCGCGGGCGCGGCGTCGGCCTCGGCCCCGGTCGTCTGCGGGTCCGCGGCCGCGGGCCCCCGGTCCGGTTCGACCACCGCTTCGCGGCCCGGCCGGAGCTTCGCCGAGAGGATGAAGTAGACCACCGCCAGGACGAAGACCACGATGGCGGTCCACACGTTCAGGCGGACGCCGAGGATGTGGTGGGCCTCGTCGACCCGCATGTACTCGATCCAGCCGCGGCCCGCGCAGTACGCGGCCACGTACAGCGCGAACGCGCGCCCGTGCCCGAGCGTGAAGCGCCGGTCGGCCCACAGGACCAGCAGGGCCACGCCGATGCACCACAGCGACTCGTACAGGAACGTCGGGTGGTAGGTACCGGCGACCCGGTTCGGCCCCTCGCTGATCTCCAGCGCCCACGGCAGGTCGGTGGCCCGGCCGTAGAGCTCCTGGTTGAACCAGTTGCCCCAGCGGCCGCAGGCCTGGGCGAGGGCGATGCCGGGGGCCAGGGCGTCGGCCCAGGCCGGCAGCGGGATGCCGCGCAGGCGGCAGCCGATCCAGGCGCCGACCGCGCCCAGCGCGATCGCGCCCCAGATGCCGAGGCCGCCTTCCCAGATCTTGAAGGCGTCGACCCAGTTGCGGCCTTCGCCGAAGTACAGCTGGTAGTCGGTGATCACGTGGTAGAGGCGACCGCCGACCAGGCCGAACGGGACGGCCCACACGGCGATGTCCGCGACCGTGCCCGGCTTTCCGCCGCGCGCGATCCAGCGCTTGTTGCCGAGCCAGACGGCGACGAAGACGCCGATGATGATGCAGAACGCGTAGCCGCGCAGCGGGATCGGCCCGAGGTGGACCACGCCGGTCGACGGGCTGGGGATGTAGGCAAGGTTCATGGCAGGACCGACGCTACCCTGCCGGGCGGTACGGATCGCAACCCGCCCGGCAAGCCGCCATCAAATCGACACCTCCTCCCCCCGCCCGCCTCACTCTCCCGCGGCTCCCTTCGACGCCGAGGCGCCCGCGCGCGCCGCCCCCGTCGCCCCCGTCGCCGCCGCGGAGGGCTTCGTACGGGCTCCGGCCGGGGAGGCCGAGGGGGACGCGGACGGGGAAGGGGTCGCCGAGGGGCTGCCGCCCCTGGCCGCCGCCTCCACCGTTTCCTTCAGCTTCTGCGGGGTGATCGGGTGGGCCTGGTCGGCGAAGATGTCCTTGCCGTTCAGCAGGACGCTCGGGGTGCCCCGGAACTTCCCGGCGCGGAACGCCTCGTGCGACTTGGCCACCCAGCTGTCGTGCGTGCCCTTCTCGACGCAGGTGCGGAACTCCGGCGTGTCGAGCCCGGGCACCTTGGCGGCGAGCTCCAGCAGCTTGGCGTTCTTGCCGTAGGCGTCGTCCGTCTCCTCCGGCTGGTTCTGGAAGAGCAGGTCGTGGTACGCGGCGAACTTCCCGGCGTCCTGGGCGCAGGCGGCCGCATTGGCGCCGCGCAGTGAGCCGCTGCCGCCCATGTTCCCGTCGATGAGGGTGACCAGGTGGTAGTCGACCTTGAGCAGGCCCTTGGCCTCCAGCTCGTGGACGGTGTCCCGGTAGTTGGTCTCGAAGGACTTGCAGGCCGGGCAGCGGAAGTCCTCCCACACCGTCAGCGTGGACGCGGCCTCGCTGCGGCCCGTCTGGATGGCCAGGGCGTCCTTGCCGGTGGCCCCCGAGGGGGCGGTCACCGGTCCGCTCCCGGTGGTCTTGCCGCCCTTGCCGCTGTTGGCGGCGATCAGGCCGACCACGGCCGCCAGGCCGAGGACGCCGACCACCGCGCCCGCCACGACGAGCGTCCGCCGGCGCTTGTCCTTCTTCTTCTCCCGCTCGCGCTCCGCTTGGAGTCGTTCCCGGGCCGATCGTTTCGCTTGGCGGTTCGCACCGTCGTTCTTCTCGCTCACGGTCGGCCAAACGAAGCAGGGAGGCACTCGCGTGCCTCCCTGCTCCCAGATCCACCCGATCGGGTTACATAACCTTCCGGGGCTCCGGTCGGCGTCAGCTCCTGCGTACGCCTTCCGCAAGTTCGCCCGCCAGCGCCCGTACGGCGTCCAGCCCGGCCGGCAGGTCGGGGGCGTCCAGCAGCAGCTTCACGAACGCCGAGCCGACGATGACGCCGTCGGCGAAGCCGGCGACCTCCTTGGCCTGGGCGGCGTTGGAGACGCCGAGGCCCACGCAGACCGGCAGCTCGGTCGTGGTGCGGGTGCGGCGGACCAGCTCCTGGGCCTCGTGGCCGACCGACTCGCGGGTGCCGGTGACGCCCATGAGGGAGGCGGCGTAGACGAAGCCGGACCCGGCTGCGGTGATGGTGGCCAGGCGCTCGTCCTTGCTGCTGGGCGCGACGACGAAGACGGTCGCCAGGCCGTGCCGGTCGGCGTGCTCGCGCCACAGCGCGGACTCCTGGACCGGCAGGTCGGGCAGGATGCAGCCGGCGCCGCCCGCCTCTGCGAGCTCGGCGGCGAACCGCTCCACGCCGTAGCGGTCGATGGGGTTCCAGTACGTCATGACCAGCACGGGGGCGCCGGTCGCCTCGTGCGCCTCGCGCACGGTGCGCAGCACGTCGGCGATCTTGACCCCGCCGCGCAGGGCGATGTCGTCGGCGGTCTGGATGATCGCTCCGTCGAGGACGGGGTCACTGTGCGGGAGGCCGACCTCGACCACGTCCGCGCCGCCCTCGATGACGGCCTTGACGGCCTCGATGCCGCCGTCGACGGTGGGGAAGCCCGCGGGGAGGTAGGCGACGAGGGCGGCGCGGTCCTCGGACTTCGCCTTGGCGAGGGTGTCGCTCAGGAGCTGGATGCGCCCGGTCTTCTCACTGGTGTTGCTCACTTCGACTCCCCCTCGGCGTCGTTCTCGGTCGCGCTCGGCTGCTCCGCGTCGTACAGCCCGAAGTAGCGGGCGGCGGTGTCCATGTCCTTGTCGCCGCGGCCGGACAGGTTGACCACGATCAGCCCGTCCTTGCCGAGCTCGCGGCCCAGGTCGAGGGCGCCGGCGAGGGCGTGGGCGGACTCGATGGCCGGGATGATGCCCTCGGTGCGCGAGAGCAGGCGCAGGGCCTGCATGGCCGCGTCGTCGGTGACCGCGCGGTACTCGCCGCGGCCGGTGTCCTTGAGGAAGGAGTGCTCCGGGCCGATGCCCGGGTAGTCCAGGCCGGCCGAGATCGAGTACGGCTCGGTGATCTGGCCCTCGTCGTCCTGCAGGACGTAGCTGCGGGAGCCGTGCAGGATGCCCGGCTCGCCGGCGGTCAGCGTGGCCGCGTGCTCGCCGGTCTCGACGCCGTGCCCGGCGGGCTCGAAGCCGACCAGGCGGACCCCGGCGTCGGGGATGAAGGCGTGGAAGAGGCCGATGGCGTTGGAGCCGCCGCCGACGCAGGCCGCGACGGCGTCGGGCAGGCGTCCGGCGCGCTCGAGGATCTGGCGGCGGGCCTCGACGCCGATGACGCGGTGGAAGTCGCGGACCATGGCCGGGAAGGGGTGGGGGCCGGCGACGGTGCCGAAGAGGTAGTGGGTGCGGTCGACGTTGGCAACCCAGTCGCGGAAGGCCTCGTTGATGGCGTCCTTGAGGGTGCGCGAGCCGGACTTCACGGCGATGACCTCGGCGCCGAGCATGCGCATGCGGGCCACGTTGAGGGCCTGGCGCTGGGTGTCGATCTCGCCCATGTAGACGGTGCACTCGAGGCCGAAGAGGGCGCAGGCGGTGGCGGTGGCCACGCCGTGCTGGCCGGCTCCGGTCTCGGCGATCACGCGGGTCTTGCCCATGCGCTTGGTGAGCAGGGCCTGGCCCAGCACGTTGTTGATCTTGTGCGAGCCGGTGTGGTTGAGGTCCTCGCGCTTGAGGAAGATCCGGGCCCCGCCGGCGTGCTCGGCGAACCGCGGCACCTCGGTGAGGGCGCTGGGGCGGCCGGTGTAGTTGACCATCAGGTCGTTGAGCTCGGCCGCGAAGGCCGGGTCGGCCTTGGCCTTCTCGTACTCCACGGCGACCTCGTCCACGGCGGCGACGAGCGCCTCCGGGATGAACTTGCCGCCGAAGTCGCCGAAGTACCCCTCGGCGTTCGGAACCTGACCCTCCGGGTCCGGGATGAAGAATTCAGTGGCGCTGGACATGCCCAGTCACTCCTGTGGGATGCGTGTGCGGCGGGTGGTTTTCACCGTATTGCGCCGCCCGCCCGTGGCCCGCGCGCCGCACCCCGCCGACCGGACACGGAGTCCGGCGGGGAGGGTGGGGGCTCGTGGTGCGTGCGTACGGGGCGGGAAGGCCGCGCCGCCCCGGTCCGGTCGTTGTCCGGTCCCGGGCAGCAAGGGCCCTCGCGGAGGGGTCCCGCGGCGATCGGCCGCCGGGCCCGTCCGTTACGGCGCGCCTCCGGGGCGCCATCGCATGCCGTTGACCTGGCCGGGCTCCGAGCCGATCACGTACCGGACCCGCCGCCCGTGGACGCGCCGGGCCGGGGCGCGGCAGCCGCGGGGGCGGCAGCCGCGCGCCAGGGGCGCGTGCGCCGTCGGCACGCCGGCCGGGCCACTGCCCGGGCGGGTGCGGACGGAGGGGCGGTCACAGGCCATGGGTCGGGTCAGCTCCGTCCGTGGCGCAGGGCGGGGTGGGCGCCGGCGGCGACGAGGTCGGCCACGGCCGCCTTCGGGTCGCGTCCGGTCACCAGGGACTCGCCCACGAGGACGGCGTCGGCGCCCTCGTTCGCGTAGGCGATCAGGTCGTGCGGTCCGCGGATGCCGGACTCGGCGACCTTGACGATGTGGGCGGGGATCTCGCCGACGACGCGCTCGAAGGTGGAGCGGTCGACGGTGAGGTCCTTGAGGTTGCGTGCGTTCACGCCGATGATCTTGGCGCCGGCGGCCACCGCGCGCTCGATCTCCTCCTCGTCGTGGACCTCGACGAGCGGGGTGAGGCCGATGGACTCGGCCCGCTCGATGAGGGAGACGAGGGCCTCCTGGTCCAGCGCCGCCACGATCAGCAGCACGAGGTCGGCGCCGTAGGCCCGGGCCTCCCAGAGCTGGTACGAGGTGACGATGAAGTCCTTGCGCAGGATCGGGATGTCCACGCGGGCGCGGACGGCCTCCAGGTCGGCCAGCGATCCGCCGAAGCGGCGCTGCTCGGTGAGGACGGAGATCACCGCGGCACCGCCCGCCTCGTAGTCGGCGGCGAGCCCGGCCGGGTCGGCGATCGCGGCCAGCGCGCCCTTGGAGGGGCTGGAGCGCTTGACCTCGCAGATCACCTTGACGCCGTCGCCGCGCAGGGCCGCGACGCCGTCCTTGGCCTGGGGCGCCTTGGCGGCACGCTCCTTGAGCTCGTCGAGGCTCACGCGGGCCTGCCGTTCGGCAAGGTCTTCGCGGACCCCTTCGATGATCTCGTCGAGCACACTCACGCGAGCGGCCCCCTTCCGGGTCGATGACGGTCGGCCGCCTCGCAGACACGTACGACTGCAAGGTCGGCAATCAAATGGTATCCGCAGGAGGCGTTGCCCTCCGCACGCGGTTGACCGGCGTCCCATTACCTGGACATTCGGAATCTGGGCTTCATATAGGTCTCACGGGGCCAGCGCGGATCCGAAGGGAAGGTTGCGGACGACGCAGAACACCAGGGCGAGACCGCCCAGGGCCCACCAGTACGGCCCCTTCAGGGCAAAACGCGGCGTGGGGGCGCCCCGCCAGGCGGTGAGCAGCCACCGGGCCATGAAGCCGGCGAAGACGAAGTAGGCGACGACGGCCAGCGCATTCGCCCCGAGAGCGGTGATCAGATCGCCGTGGGCGAACGCGTGCGCACTGCGCAGGCCGCCGCATCCGGGACACAGGATTCCGGTGACGCGGAAAAGCGGGCACACCGGATAGTGGCCGGGTTCATTGGGGTCCACGGCGCCTACGTACGCAAATGCCGCGGCCGCTCCGGCCAGCGTGAGCACCGGGGCGGCCAGGCGGCGGGCCCGGGAGGCCGGGGCTGCCGCGGCGGGCCCGTGCGGGGCGGCGAAGGCGCCGGGAGGCGCGCCCGGGGGCCATCCGGGGGCATGGGGGGCGGGCACGGCCGGAGGGGCAGCGGGCGGCGGCACGGGTGCGGTGCGGGGGGTGCGGGAGGCGTCCACGCGCTGATTCTCTCCGGTCATGACGAAAGGCGCAGCCCGGCGGGCCGCGCCTCTCGCGTCGGTGTCCGCGGTGTCGGCTGGGCCGACGGCCGGGCACTCAGGCCTTGGCGGCGGCGATGGCCTTGGCGAGGTCCTCGTGGGCGGGCTTCGGGGCGCCCATGCCCGCGGCCTTCATCGCCATGCCCACGACACCACCGAGGGCGACGATGACGATGCCGGCCCAGAACCCGATCGGGTTCGCGAGCACCATGAACGCGCCGGAAACGCAGAAACCGATGAAGGCGATGATGACACCGGTCCAGGCGGCCGGGGTGTGTCCGTGGTTGCTGCCCGCCATGAGTTGCTCCTCATTTTTAACGTTTTAACGTTTTCACGTTCGCTCTGTCGCAAGTGCTGTGTCGCACGCTCGCTGCCCATTGTCCCGCACGAGGGCAGCACCGTGGTCAGCGGGTGGGGTCCTCGCCGCGGTCCAGGGCCTTCCAGAGGTCCTCGGGCCGGTCGGTGTCGACGGCTGCGGCGCGGCGGCCGCGGGAGGCGCCGTCGCGCTCGTAGCGGCCGCCCATCGCGGGCCAGCTGCTGCCGAACCTCAGGGCCAGCAGTCCGGCGGCCAGGATGAGCACGGCCCCCGCCGCGGTCACGTACGGCCATGCGGTGTGCGTCAGCGCGCCGACGCGGGCCGCGGTGTCCGCAGTGGCCCGGGCGGCCTGGGCGTCCAGCGCCTGCCGGTCGCCGGCGGCCAGGGCCGCGGAGACGGCCGCGCCCAGACCGCTCAGCGCGAGCAGGGCGGAGACCACCAGCCGGCCCCTGCCGCGCACGGCGAAGACCGCCACCAGGGCGGCCAGGCCCACGATGGCCAGGGCCGCCGGCAGCCCGGTGACGGCGCGCCCGTCCGCGGTCAGCGGGAGCGAGCCGCCGCCGACGGCGGCGGTGCCCCGGGCCCACACCCGGCCGGAGGCCAGGAGGACGACGGTGGCGCCGAGGGCGCCGAGCAGCAGGGCGGCGGCCACGCTGCGGCGGCCGCCGGCACCGCCGGGGGCCTGCGCGGCACCAGGGGCGTCCGCGGCGTTTGCGGCGTCCGCGGCGTCCTGTCCCGGGGCTTCGCCGGTGTCGTTTCGGGGTGGGGGTACGGCACTCACGTACCCCACTATCCCCTACGCCCCTGCGGGCCGGTCAGCGGGTCATCCGGTTGGCCGCCGCCACCGCGCGCAGCACCGCCGCGGCCTTGTTGCGGCACTCGTCGTCCTCCAGCTCGGGCACCGAGTCCGCGACCACGCCCGCGCCGGCCTGGACGTAGGCCGTGCCGTCGCGCAGCAGGGCCGTGCGGATGGCGATGGCGGTGTCGGAGTCCCCGGCGAAGTCCAGGTAGCCGACGCAGCCGCCGTACAGGCCGCGGCGCGAGGGCTCCAGCTCCTCGATGATCTGCATGGCCCGCGGCTTGGGCGCGCCCGACAGGGTCCCTGCGGGGAAGCAGGCGGTCAGCACGTCGAAGGCGGTGCGGCCCTCGGCGACCCGGCCGGTGACGGTGGAGACGATGTGCATCACGTGCGAGTACCGCTCGATGGACATGAAGTCGACCACCTCGACCGAGCCCGGCTCGCAGACCCGGCCGAGGTCGTTGCGGCCGAGGTCGACGAGCATCAGGTGCTCCGCGCGCTCCTTGGGGTCGGCCAGCAGCTCCTCGGCGAGGGCCTGGTCCTCCTGCGGGGTGGCCCCGCGGTGGCGGGTGCCCGCGATGGGGTGCACCATGGCCCGGCCGTCCTCGACCTTGACCAGGGCCTCGGGGCTGGAGCCGACGACGTCGAAGCCGTTCTCGAAGCGGAAGAGGTACATGTACGGGGACGGGTTGGTGGCCCGCAGCACCCGGTAGACGTCCAGCGCGGAGGCCTCGCAGGCCGTCTCGAACCGCTGCGAGGGCACCACCTGGAAGGCCTCGCCGGCCCGGATGCGCTCCTTGATGTCCTCGACGGCGGCCTGGTAGTCCGCACCGCCCCACAGCGCGGAGTACTGGGGCAGCTCGGAGGCCGGGAGCGGGGCCGGGGTGTACGGGGCGGGCCGCGCGAGGTCGGCCTCCATGGCGTCGAGCCGGGCGACGGCGTCGGCGTACGCCTCGTCGACCCCGGTGTCCAGGTCGTTGTGGTTGATCGCGTTGGCGATGAGCTGGACGGTGCCGTCCCAGTGGTCGAGGACCGCGAGGTCGGAGGTGAGCAGCATGGTCAGCTCGGGCAGCCGCAGGTCGTCGGAGCCGTGCTCGCCGATGCGCTCCAGGCGGCGCACGATGTCGTAGCCGAGGTAGCCGACCATGCCGCCGGTGAAGGGCGGCATGCCGGCGGCGAGGTCGCGCGGGGTGTGCAGGGCCTGCACGGTGGCGCGCAGCGCCTGGAGGGGGTCGCCGCCGGTGGGGACGCCGACCGGCGGGGTGCCGATCCAGTGGGCCTCGCCGTCGCGGACGGTGAGCGTGGCGTCGCTGCGGACGCCGACGAAGGAGTAGCGCGACCAGGAGCGGCCGTTCTCGGCGGACTCCAGCAGGAAGGTGCCCGGGCGCTCGGCGGCCAGCTTGCGGTAGAGGCCGACGGGGGTGTCGCCGTCGGCCAGCAGCTTGCGGCTCACCGGGATGACGCGGCGGTCGGCGGCGAGCTTGCGGAACTGTTCGAGATCCATGGGATGCGTCACCTGTCTGCCTGGTCGGCGGCCAGCGGGAGGACGTCGGCGTCGAAGCACGTACGGGCGCCGGTGTGGCAGGCGGCGCCGACCTGGTCGACCTTGACGAGCACGGTGTCGGCGTCGCAGTCGAGGGCGACGGACTTCACGTGCTGGACGTGGCCGGAAGTGTCCCCCTTCACCCAGTACTCCTGGCGGCTGCGCGACCAGTACGTGCAGCGGCCCGTGGTCAGGGTCCGGTGCAGCGCCTCGTCGTCCATCCATCCGAGCATGAGCACCTCACCGGTGTCGTACTGCTGGGCGATGGCCGGCACCAGGCCGTCGGGCGAGCGCTTGAGCCGGGCGGCGATGGCGGGGTCGAGTGCGGAGGTCATGCGGGCCATTGTGCCGCGCGGCGGCGGCCGGTACGGATCACCGTCCGCCTGATGAGCGGGCGCGCGGCGTGTTCCGGCCGTAGGCTTGCGCGCATGTCTACCCATGCGAAGCGTGAACGGCTGCTGCTGGCGGACCTGTTGGAGGCGGCCGGGCCGACGGCGCCGACCCTGTGCGAAGGCTGGCTGACCCGGGACCTGGCGGCCCACGTGGTGGTCCGCGAGCGGCGGCCGGACGCGGCGGGCGGCCTGCTGCTGGGCGTGCTGAAGGAGCGGCTGGACCGGGCGATGGCCGAGTACACGGCGAAGCCGTACGAGGAGCTGATCCAGCTGATCCGCACCGGGCCGCCGAAGCTGTCGGTGTACGCGCTGAAGCAGATCGACGAGGCCGCGAACGCGGTGGAGTTCTACGTGCACGCGGAGGACGTGCGCCGGGCCCAGCCGGACTGGGCGCCGCGGGGGCTGGATCCGGTGTTCTCGGACGCGCTGTGGGCGCGGCTGGAGAAGCTGGCCCGGCTGACGGGCCGCCGCTCGCCGGTGGGGCTGGTCCTGCGGCGCCCGAACGGTCAGACGGCCGTGGCCCACAAGGGGACGCCGGTGGTCACGGTGACCGGGGAGCCGGGTGAGCTGACGCTCTTCTGCTTCGGCCGCCAGTCCGCCGCCGAGGTCTCCCTGGACGGCGAGAAGGAGGCCGTCGCCCGCCTCACCACGGCCCAGCTGGGCATCTAGCCGCACGGCCGCGCCCGTGCCGGTTGCCGCTGCGCGGAGCGGTTCCCCTCCCCGCCCCTTCCCGAAACCGGGCTCCGCCCGGACCCGTTTGCGCTCAAACGCCGCGCGGGCTGGATTTTCCAGCCCCGCCGGCGTTTGAGGCGCGGGGTCCGGGGGCGGAGCCCCCGGTTTCGGGGCGGGGAGGGGGCGGTCCCGCGCAGCGGAACAGCGGCGGCTAGCGGACCGGGTGGCCGGCTGCGCGGAGGGTGGACTTGACCTCGGCGATGCGCAGGTCGCCGAAGTGGAACACCGAGGCGGCGAGCACCGCATCGGCCCCGGCGTCGATGGCCGGCGGGAAGTGGGCCAGCTCCCCCGCCCCGCCCGAGGCGATCACCGGCACGGTGACGTGCTTGCGCACCGCCGCGATCATCTCGGTGTCGTACCCGTCCTTGGTGCCGTCGGCGTCCATCGAGTTCAACAGGATCTCCCCGGCGCCGAGTTCGGCGGCCCGGTGGGCCCACTCGACGGCGTCGATCCCGGTGCCCCGGCGGCCGCCGTGCGTGGTGACCTCGAAGGAGCCGGTGTCGGTGCGGCGGGCGTCGACCGACAGGACGAGCACCTGGCGGCCGAAGCGCTCGGCGATCTCCCGGATCAGGTCGGGCCGGGCGATGGCGGCGGTGTTGACGCCGACCTTGTCCGCGCCCGCCCGCAGCAGCTTGTCCACGTCGTCCGCGGTGCGGACGCCGCCGCCCACGGTCAGCGGGATGAAGACCTGCTCGGCGGTGCGCCGCACCACGTCGTACGTGGTCTCGCGGTTCCCGGAGGAGGCGGTGATGTCGAGGAAGGTCAGCTCGTCGGCGCCCTCGGCGTCGTAGAGCTTGGCCATCTCGACGGGGTCTCCCGCGTCGCGCAGGTTCCGGAAGTTGACGCCCTTGACGACGCGGCCGTTGTCCACGTCCAGGCAGGGGATCACCCGTACGGCGAGTGACATCAGGACTCCCCTCGGAAGGCTTCGACCTCGACCTCGACGACCAGGCTGGGGTCGATGAAGCCGGACACGATGATCATGGAGGTGGCGGGGCGGACGGAGTCGAAGAGCTCCTTGTGGGCCCGGCCGACCTCCTCCACGTCCCGCGCGTGGGTGATGTACATGCGGGTGCGCACGATGTGCTCCGCGCCCAGGCCCGCCTGGCCCAGGGCGTCGATCGCGACGCGGAAGGCGTTCAGGGTCTGCTGGTACGGGCCGCCGGCCACGATCTTGCCGTCGACCACCGAGGTGCAGCCGGAGACGAGGACGAGCCCGTTCGGCAGCTCGACGGCGCGGGAGTAGCCCACGGCCTCCTCCCACGGGCCGCCGGAGGAGATGCGGCGGATGCCGTCGGTCCCGCTCATGCGTCCGCCACCACCCGCAGGGCTTCCTCCAGGGTGAAGGCCTCGGCGTACAGGGCCTTGCCGACGATCGCCCCCTCGACGCCCAGCGGCACCAGTGCGGCCAGCGCCCGCAGGTCGTCCAGCGAGGAGACGCCGCCCGAGGCGACGACCGGCCGGTCGGTGGCGGCGCAGACGTTCCGCAGCAGCTCCAGGTTGGGGCCGGTCAGCGTGCCGTCCTTGCCGATGTCGGTGACGACGTAGCGGGCGCAGCCCTCGGAGTCCAGGCGGGCGAGGGTCTCGTACAGGTCGCCGCCGTCGCTGGTCCAGCCGCGGCCCTTGAGGGTGGTGCCGCGCACGTCGAGCCCGATGGCGATCCTGTCGCCGTGCTCGGCGATGGCCTTGGCGGCCCACTCGGGGGTCTCCAGGGCGGCGGTGCCGAGGTTGACGCGGGTGCAGCCGGTGGCCAGGGCCGCGGCGAGCGTGGCGTCGTCGCGGATGCCGCCGGACAGCTCGACCTTGATGTCCATGGCGCCGGTGATCTCGGCGACCAGGGCGCGGTTGTCGCCGGTGCCGAAGGCGGCGTCGAGGTCCACCAGGTGCAGCCATTCGGCGCCTGCGGACTGCCAGGCGAGGGCCGCCTGGAGCGGGGAGCCGTAGGAGGTCTCGCTGCCGGAGACACCGTGGACGAGGCGTACCGCCTGGCCGTCGCGGACGTCGACCGCGGGGAGGAGTTCCAGCTTCGCTGCGGGCTCGGTCATCACAGGGTCTCGATCCAGTTGGTGAGGAGCTGGGCGCCGGCGTCGCCGGACTTCTCGGGGTGGAACTGGGTGGCCCACAGGGCCCCGTTCTCCACCGCGGCGACGAAGCGCCGGCCGTGCGTGGCCCAGGTGACCTTGGGGCCGGCGATCCTGGGGTTGGTGACCTCCAGGGTCCAGTCGTGCGCCGCGTAGGAGTGCACGAAGTAGAACCGGGCGTCGTCGTCCAGGCCGGCGAAGGCCTTGCTGTCGGCGGGGGCCTCCACGGTGTTCCAGCCCATGTGGGGGACGACGGGGGCCTTGAGGGGGCCGACGGTGCCGGGCCACTCGTCGAGGCCTTCGGTCTCCACGCCGTGCTCGATGCCGCGCTCGAAGAGGATCTGCATGCCGACGCAGATGCCCATCACGGGGCGGCCGCCGGAGAGGCGGCGGCCGATGATCCAGTCGCCGCGGACGGACTTCAGCCCCTGCATGCAGGCGGAGAAGGCGCCGACGCCGGGGACGAGGAGCCCGTCGGCGTCCATGGCCTTGTCGTAGTCGCGGGTGATCTCCACGTCGGCGCCGACGCGGGCGAGGGCGCGCTCGGCGGAGCGGACGTTTCCGAAGCCGTAGTCGAGGACGACGACCGATTTGGTGGGTCGGGATGCGCTCATTCCCAGATTCCTTCGATCCGCAGGACTCCGGCGGCCAGGCACATCGCGGAGCCGATGGCGAGCAGGACGACGACCGACTTGGGCATCTGCTGCTTCTGGAACGACCAGACGCCGCCGGCCAGGAACAGGCCGACGACGATCAGGACGGTGCTGAGGCCGGTCACGGCTAGAGGGCGCCCTTCGTGGAGGGGAGGATGCCGGCCGCGGCGGCGCGCGGGTCGAACTCGGACGCGTAGCGCAGCGCCCGGGCCAGCGCCTTGAACTGGCACTCCACGATGTGGTGGGCGTTGCGGCCGTACGGGACGTGGACGTGCAGGGCGATCTGGGCCTGCGCGACGAAGGACTCCAGGATGTGCCGGGTCATCGTCGTGTCGTACGCGCCGATCATGGGCGCCATGTTCTCGGGCTCGGTGTGCACGAGGTAGGGGCGGCCCGACAGGTCGACGGTCACCTGGGCGAGGGACTCGTCCAGCGGGACGGTGCAGTTGCCGAAGCGGTAGATGCCGACCTTGTCGCCGAGGGCCTGCTTGAAGGCGGCGCCGAGCGCGAGGGCGGTGTCCTCGATGGTGTGGTGGCTGTCGATGTGCAGGTCGCCGTCGGTCTTGACCGTGAGGTCGAACAGGCCGTGGCGGCCGAGCTGGTCGAGCATGTGGTCGTAGAAGCCGACGCCGGTGGAGACGTCGACCTGCCCGGTCCCGTCGAGGTTTATCTCGACGACGACGGAGGTCTCCTTCGTGGTCCGTTCGACCCGTCCGATGCGGCTCATGCGTGCTGCTCCTTCTTCAGTGCGCGAACCGCTTCCAGGAACGCGTCGTTCTCGGCCGGGGTGCCCGCGGTGACCCGCAGCCAGCCCGGCACGCCGTTGTCACGGACCAGGACACCCTGGTCGAGGATCTTCTGCCACGCGGTGTGGGAGTCGTCGAACCTGCCGAACTGGATGAAGTTCGCGTCCGACGCGGTGACCTCGTACCCGATCGCCCGCAGTTCGCCGACGAGGCGGTCCCGCTCGGCCTTGAGCTGCTCGACGTAGCCGAGCAGGGTGTCGGTGTGCTCCAGGGCCGCCAGCGCGGTGGCCTGGGTGACGGCCGACAGGTGGTACGGCAGGCGCACCAGCTGGACGGCGTCGACCACGGCCGGGTGCGCGGCGAGGTAGCCCAGGCGCAGTCCGGCGGCGCCGAAGGCCTTGGACATGGTCCGGGAGATCACCAGGTTCGGGCGGCCCTCGATGAGGGGCAGCAGGGAGTCGCGGTGGCTGAACTCGACGTACGCCTCGTCCACGACGACGAGTGAGGGCTTGGCCGCCTGCGCGGCCTCGTAGAGCGCGAGGACCGTCTCCGCCTCCACCGCGGTGCCCGTGGGGTTGTTGGGCGAGGTGATGAAGACGACGTCGGGTGCGTTCTCGGCGATGGCCTGCTCGGCCGCCGCCACGTCCAGGCTGAAGTCCTCGCGGCGCGGGCCGGAGATCCAGCCGGTGCCGGTGCCGCGGGCGATCAGGGCGTGCATCGAGTACGAGGGCTCGAAGCCGATCGCGGTGCGGCCGGGCCCGCCGAAGGTCTGCAGCAGCTGCTGGATGACCTCGTTGGAGCCGTTGGCGGCCCAGACGTTCTCCAGGGCGACCGGGTGCTTGCCGGTACGGGTGAGGTAGGCGGCGAGCGCGGTCCGCAGCTCGACCGCGTCCCGGTCCGGGTAGCGGTTGAGGGTGCGGGCGGCGTCGGCGACGCGCTCGGCGATGCGCCGCACCAGCTCCTCGGGGAGCTCGTAGGGGTTCTCGTTGGTGTTCAGCTGGACGGGCACGTCCAGCTGCGGGGCGCCGTACGGGGACTTGCCGCGCAGCTCGTCCCGGATGGGGAGGTCGTCCATGCCGATGGTGCTCACGTGACCGGGACCTTCCATCCGAAGCGCGCCTTCAGGGCCGCGCCGTGCGCCGGCAGGTCCTCCGCCTCGGCCAGCGTCACCACGTGGTGGGTGACCTCGGCGAGGGCGTCGCGCGTGTAGTCGACGATGTGGATCCCGCGCAGGAAGGACTGCACGGACAGGCCGGAGGAGTGGCAGGCGCAGCCGCCGGTGGGCAGGACGTGGTTCGACCCGGCGCAGTAGTCGCCGAGCGAGACCGGGGCCCACGGGCCGACGAAGATCGCGCCGGCGTTGCGGACGCGGGCGGCCCGGGCGGCGGCGTCGGCGGTCTGGATCTCCAGGTGCTCGGCGCCGTACGCGTCGACGACCTTCAGGCCGTCCTCCAGGCTGTCGACCAGCACGATCGCGGACTGCTTGCCGGCGAGGGCGGGCCTGATCCGGTCCTCGACGTGCTTGGTGGCGGCGACCTGTGGCTCCAGCTCCTTCTCGACGGCGGCCGCGAGCTCCTCGGAGTCGGTGACGAGGACCGCGGCGGCCAGCGGGTCGTGCTCGGCCTGGCTGATCAGGTCGGCGGCGACGTGCACCGGGTCGGCGGTGGAGTCCGCGAGGACGGCGATCTCGGTCGGGCCGGCCTCGGTGTCGATGCCGATCCTCCCGGTGAAGTAGCGCTTGGCCGCGGCGACCCAGATGTTGCCGGGGCCGGTGACCATGTTGACCGGCAGGCACTCGTCGGTGCCGTACGCGAACATCGCGACGGCCACGGCGCCGCCGGCCGCGTACACCTCGTCCACGCCGAGCAGCGCGCAGGCCGCGAGGATCGTCGGGTGCGGCAGGCCGCCGAACTCCGCCTGCGGCGGGGAGGCCAGCGCGATGGACTCCACGCCCGCCTCCTGGGCCGGCACGACGTTCATCACGACGGAGGACGGGTACACCGAGCGGCCGCCCGGCGCGTACAGGCCCACGCGCTCGACCGGAACCCACTTCTCGGTCACGGTGCCGCCGGGCACCACCTGGGTGGTGTGCTCGCTGCGGCGCTGGCTGCGGTGCACGGTCCGGGCGCGCCGGATCGACTCCTCCAGGGCGGCGCGGACGGCGGGGTCGAGCTCGTCGAGGGCCTTGGCCAGGGCCTCGGCGGGCACCCGCACCTTCTCCAGGGTGACCCCGTCGAACTTCTGCGCGTACTCGATCAGCGCCGCCGTGCCACGATGATGGACGTCCTCGCAGATGGGCCGCACCTTCTCCAGGGCGGCTTCCACGTCGAACTCGGCACGGGGCAGCAGGTCGCGCAGGGCGCCGCCCTCGGGGAGGGCGTTGCCGCGCAGGTCGATACGAGAGATCACCTCCCAATTCTCTCAGACCACCCGGCGGGGCCGTCCGCCCGTATCACTGGCTGATACACGCCCCGCACGTCACCGGCTGCGTCTAGCGTTCCCGGTGTTTCGTACACACATCTCAGCGGAGGGGGCCGCCATGACGGGGGCGTCGGGGGCGTCGCAGGGGGACGGGGAGCCGGCGGACCTCACCGCCGCCGAGCGGCGCATGTGGGAGGCCTTCCGCACCGGCAGCGTGTGCGACCTCAGCGCCCGCGCGGCCGACCACGACGATCCGCACAACGACCGGGTGTGGTCCGAGGGACGCAGCGTCCGGGCTCAGACCGTGGCCCTGCTGCTGCTCCACGGGCCGCCGCCGGTGCCGGGCCGGGTGGCCGCGCTGAAGCTGCGCGGCGTGCGGATCACCGGCCGCCTGGACCTGTCCGGCGGCACCGTGGTGCCGTACGTCGAACTCCAGTCCTGCCGCTTCGACAGCGAGGTCCAGCTGTCGGAGACCCGGTTCGTCACGCTGCGCCTGATCAATTGCGCGATCCCCCGGCTGGACGCCTCCCGGCTGCACACCGAGGGCGACCTGCACCTGCCGCGCTGCCGGGTCGCCCGCGGGATCCGGCTCACCGACGCGCAGATCGGCACCGACCTGCTGATCAGCCAGGCCGTGGTGCGGCGCGACAGCCGCGGGCGGGCCATCGCCGCGGACGGCCTGTCGGTCGCCCAGGACTTCCAGGGCGAGCTGCTGGAGGCGTACGGGGAGGTGAGCCTGCGCGGCGCGAAGGTCGGCGTGTCGATGAACCTGCGCGGGGCCCGGCTGCAGAACCCGGGCGGGCGGCGGGCGCTGAACGCCCCGCAGCTGACCGTCGAGCGCACCCTGTACCTGACCTCGATCGCCCTGGACTACGTGCTCGGCGACTCCGGCTCCTCCACTCCCCCCTACGGGCTCGGCCAGACCCCGACGCGCGGGCAGCGTGCCCGGCCCTTCGACTGCCGGGGCGGGCTGCGCCTGGACGACGGCCGCTTCGGCGACGCCGTCGACTTCTACGGGGCCCGGTTCACCCTCGGCGAGGAGCAGGAGGTGTCGCTGCGCCGGATCCAGACCCCGGAGCTGCGGTTCGTCGGCGAGCGGCCCGAGCCGGGGCGGGTGGTGCTGTCCGGGGCCAAGGTGGTCAAGCTGGTCGACACCTCCACCAGCTGGCCGGGGCAGGGCGGGGTGGCCATCGAGGGCTTCGTGTACGAGAACCTCGCCCCCCGCGGCCACTTCCCGCTGGCGCGGCGGCTGGCCTGGCTGGCGGCGGCGACCCCGGAGTACTCGCCGGAGCCGTACGAGCGGCTGGCGGCGGTGCTGCGGACCAGCGGGGAGGACGCGGACGCCCGCGAGGTGCTGCTGGCCAAGCAGCGCCGCCGGCGGGCGACGCTCCCGCCCGCGGCGAAGGCGTGGGGGTACCTGCAGGACTGGACGGTGGCGTACGGGTACCGGCCGGGCCGCGCCGCGCTGTGGATGGCGGTGCTGTGGGCGGCGGGGGCGCTGCTGTTCGCGCAGCACGACGCGCAGGCCATCAAGGCGGACGAGCACCCGGAGTGGAACCCCGCCCTGTACGCCCTGGACCTGCTGCTGCCGGTCATCGACCTCGGCCAGGAGGGCCAGTGGAGGATGGCGGGCTACTGGCAGTGGGGGGCGGCCGTCCTGGTCCTGCTGGGCTGGATCCTGGCGACGACGGTGGCGGCGGGGGCGACGCGGCTGCTGAGGCGGGGCTGACGGGCGCGCGGGGCCGCGACGGGGGCGTGGCGGGGCCGTGACGGGGGCCGACGGGGCGGGTGACGGGCAAGAACCGAGGTGACAGGGCCCGCCCTGCGGCCACTACCCTGTGCGTCGTGACCACCGTTCGCCTGCCCCTCTTCCCCCTGAACACGGTGCTGTTCCCCGGACTCGTGCTTCCGCTGAACGTCTTCGAGGAGCGTTATCGCGCCATGATGCGGGAGCTGCTGAAGACGGGCGAGGACGAACCGCGCCGCTTCGCGGTCGTCGCGATCCGCGACGGCCGGGAGGTCGCCCCCACCGCCCCCGGACTGCCCGACCAGACGGCACGGCCCGAGCGGGGCCCGGCCGCCGGCTTCGGCTCCGACCCGATCCAGGCCTTCCACCGCGTCGGCTGCATCGCCGACGCCGCGACGATCCGGGAACGGGAGGACGGCAGCTTCGAGGTCCTCGCCACCGGCACGACCCGGGTGCGGCTGCTGTCGGTGGACGCCTCGGGCCCGTTCCTGGTGGCCGAGCTGGAGGAGATCCCGGAGGACGCCGGGGACGGCGCGGGCGCGCTGGCCGAAGGAGTGCTGCGGGCCTTCCGCAACTACCAGAAGCGGCTGGCGGGGGCCCGGGAGCGGTCCCTGACCACGGGCGCGGACCTGCCGGACGAGCCGTCGGTGGTGTCGTACCTGGTGGCGGCCGCGGCCGTCCTGGACGTCCCGGCCAAACAGCGGCTGCTCCAGGCCCCGGACACGGCGACCCGGCTGGCGGAGGAGCTGAAGCTGCTCCGGTCGGAGGCGGCGGTGATCCGGCACCTGCCGTCGCTGCCGGCGGTGGATCTGACGCGGGCGCCGACGAGCCCGAACTGAGACGAGGGGGCGCAACGATGGCCAAGGCGGCCAAGGCCGGCAAGAACAGGAGCGGGGCGGGGGCGACGCCCGCGGTGGCCGCGCTGTCGGCGGCGGGGGTGGAGTTCGCCACGCACGCGTACGACCACGACCCGGCGCACCCCTCCTACGGCCAGGAGGCGGCGGAGGCGATGGGCGTGAGCCCGGACCAGGTCTTCAAGACGCTCGTCACGGACGTGGACGGCGTGCTGACGGTGGCCGTCGTACCGGTCTCCGGGAGCCTGGACCTGAAGGCGCTCGCGGCGGCGGTGGGGGCGAAGCGGGCCGTCATGGCGGACCCCGCCCTCGCCGAGCGGACGACGGGGTACGTGGTCGGGGGGATCTCCCCGCTCGGGCAGCGGAAGCGCCTGCGCACGGTTCTGGACGAGTCCGCCTCGGCCCACGCCACGATCTGCGTCTCGGCCGGCCGCCGGGGTCTGGAGGTCGAGCTGGCCCCCGGTGCCCTGGCCGCCCTCACGTCGGCCACCCTGGCCCCCATCGCCCGCCCGTAGCGACCACCGCTGCGCGGAGCCGTCCCCTCCCCGCCCCTTCCCGCTGTGCCGGATATGCGGCTCCGCCGCGCGGCGGGGCTCCGCCCCCGGACCCTCCCCCAGCGCCTCAAACGCCGGCGGGCTGGAAAATCCAGCCCGCGCGGCGTTTGAGCGCACCGGGCGCGAAGCGCCCGGAACCGGGTCCGAGCGGAGCCCGGTTTCGGGAAGGGGCGGGGTGGGGAAACGGCTCCGCGCAGCGGCAAGCCGCGGCGGCCGTCAGGGCTGCGGCGGCTCCGGGGCGGCCGGCGGCACCGGGCCGCCCCCGTGGACGTGGGGCGGCGGGTACGGCCCGTCCGGCGCCGCGGGGGCCGGGTCATGCGGGGCCCACAGGGCCGTCAGGGCCAGGTGGAGGGCCAGGGCCGCCATGGGCCAGCCCAGCAGGACCCCGTGGGCGAGGAGCTGGAGGGGGGCGTCGAACGGGACCCCCTTGCCGGCTTTCAGCGCGGCCGCGGCCACGTCCTGCGTCGGCCCCAGCCACAGGCCCGTCCGCCAGCCCAGCAGCGCGGCCAGGCAGGAGCCGGCCCCGAGGCCGACCACCTGCGGGACGCCGCCGCGGCGCCGCCACAGGAAGACCAGCGCCCCGCTCAGCAGCCCCAGTCCCACCGACAGCAGCAGGAACACCGCGTCGGCCCCGATCCGGGCCTCGCTCTCGGTGTTGCGCAGGAACACGGCCTCGCCGTTGGACACGTACTGCGCCCGCGGCGCGAGCCACACCCACAGCAGCCCGAGGAGCACCCCGGCCACCCCCACGACGAGGGTGATCGCGGCCCCGTCGCGGACGTCCCCGGCGGTGATGCGCCCGCCGGCGCCGTCGGGCGCACCGGCGGACGCCGGCTGCTGCGGCGGGGGTTCGAACGGGTTCGGCGTGGTCACGGCTTCGGTCACTCCCACATCGTGCCAGGTGTCAGCGGACCGCTGCCCGCCGGTACGCCCACGTCGCGACGGCCAGCGAGAGGACGCCGACCGCCCCGCACACCCCGAGGTCCAGGCAGACGGCCGCCCAGTCGGGGTGCGGGGCGAAGGTCCGCGCGAAGGCCTCCACCCCGTACGTGGAGGGGAGCAGGTCCCGCGCCCACACGATCGCGTCCGGCATCCGCTCGGGCGGCAGCACGCCCAGCAGCAGCGCGGCGGACATGCCCAGCTGCCCGGCGAGGGTGGCGAGCTCCTGCCGGGGCGCGAGCAGCCCGAGCGCCGCGCCCAGCCCGGCCAGGGCGGCCCCGGCCAGCGGCACCACCGCGCCCAGGATCCACAGTCCGCCCATCGGCAGCCCGAAGAGCAGGCACCCGAACACCGCCGTGACCAGCGTGCCCGGCAGGGTGAAGGAGGCGTACGCGGCGGCCGCGCCGAGCACCACCGAGGCGGGCGGCACGGGCAGCGTGGCGTAGTGGTCGAGTCCGCCGCTCGCCCGCAGCTGCCCGAAGTACTGGGCGAGCAGGTTCAGCGCGACGAAGGCGACCACCAGCACCGAGGAGCCGGCGACCACCGCCCGCGCCTCCGAGCCCCCGTCGACCACGCCCCGCATCAGGACCATGATCCCGACGGACTGGAAGGTGGCCACGAAGAGCAGCGGGATCCGCGCCACCCGGGCCCGGGACAGCTGCGCCCGGTACACGGCGGCCAGCGCCGGCAGCAGCCGGGCCCGCGGGGCCAGCACGCCGGGGGCCGTGGTCGGCAGCCCGGCGGTCACGCCTTCACCAGTCCCTTCGCGGTGCGCCCGCCCAGCGCGAGGTAGACGTCCTCCAGGCTCGGGGTCGCCAGCGTGAAGTCGTCGAGGGCGGCGAACGCGGGCCCGCCGGTGACGGCGCCCACGGCGGCCCGCGCCGCGTCGGGGTCGAGCCGCAGCACCCAGCGCCGGCCGGAGGCGGCGGCCGCGGCGGCCAGCGCCGCGACCTCGGGGACATCGAGCGGGGGCGCGCTGCGCCAGACCAGTTCGAGGCGGACCTCGCCGGAGACCTCGGCCTTCAGTCCGGCCGGGGTGTCGCAGGCGATGACCCTGCCCTGGTCGATGACGGCGACCCGGTCGAGGACGGTCTCGGCCTCGATCACGTTGTGGGTGACGAGCAGCACGGTGGTGCCGTGTTCGGCGCGGCGCCGGTCCACGGCGTCCCACACGGCCCGCCGGGCCACCGGGTCCATGCCGGTGGTGGGCTCGTCGAGCACCAGCACCGCCCGTTCGCCGACGAGCGCGGCGGCGAAGCAGGCGAGGCGCCGCTGGCCGCCGGAGAGCTTCTTCAGGGGCCGGCCGGCGAGGGGGGCCAGGCCGAGTTCGTCCAGGACGGCGTCGCGCGCGGCGCGGGCGGCCCGGGCGTCGAGTCCGCGCAGCCGCCCGGTGGTCTCGGCGGCGAGGGCCACGGTGAGCTCGTCGAGTGCGGTGGATTCCTGTCCGAGGTAGGCCAGGAGCCGGGAGGCCCGCTCGGGGTGGCGCACGAGGTCGTGGCCGAGCAGGGTGACGGAGCCGGAGTCGGGCCGCAGCAGCCCGGTCAGCTGCCGGACCAGGGTGGACTTGCCGGCTCCGTTGGGGCCGAGGAGGCCGAAGACCTCGCCGCGCAGGACGTCGAGGCAGATCCCGTCGCTGGCGCGGGTCTCGGGCAGGGCGGGGGCGCCGCGCCGGCCGCGCACGGCGGGATAGGTCTTGACCAGGTCACGCACCGTGCAGACCGGGGTCTCGGCCGCTGCCGCGCCGTCGGCCGCCGCCGCTGCCGGGGCGGCCGCTGCCGCGCTGCGGCTGCCCGGCGGTCTTGCTGGTGCTGTGCCCGTACTCACGAGGGAGCAGCCTACGCGGCTCGGGGCCCTAGTCGGCGGCCGGGGTCGCCGGGCTCCCCGGCACGGCGGCCGCCGCACCGGCGACGTGCTCGGCCGCGGCACGGACGTCGATCTCCCGCCAGAACCCGGCGCGGATGGCGTAGCGGTCGTGTTCGTCGATCTGGTCGTCCTTGTGGGCGAGCAGCCCGAACCGGGCGGCGTAGCGCAGCAGCTCCCCGTCGATGCGGTGCGGGATCCGCGGGTACATGGTGGCGAGCTTGTGCAGGTGGACGGGTTCGGGGAGGCGCTCCATCCAGCGGCGGGCGAAGACCTGGCCGACCTCGAAGGGGTCGCCGCCGACGGTGGTGATGTCCTCCTCGCGGTCGGCCCAGCGCTGTTCGGCGCTGGTGAGCTGGGCGAGGGTGGGCAGGGAGGCGGTCTCGGCGGGTTCGCCGAGGGGTCCGGGCCGGTCGATCCAGCCCTTGTCGGAGGACCAGCGCAGGGCGCTGGCCGGGGACGGGGCGGGGGCGTGCCCGGGCCCGGCCTGCTGGCCGGGCGCCCGCAGGGAGCCGGCGAGGTCCTTCGGCGTGGGGACGGTCTTGCCGCCGGCGGCGGGGGCGGGCACGGGGGCGGCGGCTCCGGCCTCGGGTGGGACGGGTGCGGCGGCGGGGGCGGCGGCTCCGGTGCCGCCGGCGCTGCGGGCGGCCTCGGCGAGGGCGGCCTCCGGCAGGGGGGCGGAGAGGATCGCGGCGATCTCGGGGCGGGGGGCGGGCGGCGGTGAGCAGAGCCCGGCGAGGTCCTTGGCGCGGACGGCGCCCGTGATCCAGGCCCGGTCCAGGACGCGGCGTTCGTCGGCCTCGGCGACGAGGTCCTCGGACTGGTTGTAGTCGCCGTCGGCGGCCTGGACGGCCCAGAGGTGGACCGCGACGCCGTGCTCCTTGGCGGACATCAGGCCGGGCAGCAGATCTCCGTCGCCGGTGACGAGGACCACGTCGGAGCAGGCCCGGTTGCGGGCGAGTTCGGTGAGCTCGGCGTGCATGGCGGCGTCGACCCCCTTCTGGGCCCAGCGCCCGTCGCTGCGGGTCAGGGCGCCCAGGCGGACGGTGACCCGGGGCATGACGCGGAGCCTGCGGTGCTCGGGCTGGGGCACCCGGTCGGGTGCGCCGTCGAACCAGTAGATGCGCAGCAGGGGCTGCGCGGTGTCGGCCTCGGCGCGCTCGCGCAGGCCCTGGATGAGGGCGGCGTGGTCGACGGTGATGCGGGAGCGGGAGGGCTCCCCCGCGAGAAGGCTGGCGGCGGCGCCCAGCAGATAGCCGGCGTCCACCAGGACGACGCAGCGGTCCACGCGTTCCACCTCTTCCGTGGGGGGGTGCTCGGGTTTTCCCCGAGTCTGCCCGACCGCAAGGGTGTTGACGGCCGGAACTCGATCATCGGCGTGGCGGAGTTCACGGTTGCGCCGACTACGCGCAGTAAAGATCCAAAATGCGTGGTTCGTGATGCTGTGTGAGTGTGAAGGCGGTCCTGGCCCCTAGACCCTCACGGAGGCTCCACCATGGCCAAGAACAAGAACCAGAAGACCCCCGCCAAGCAGCAGTCCCGCTCCGGCGCCCAGGACGCGTCGAGGAGCTCGGTGGATACGGCGCACGAGTCCTCGTCCTCCGCGCCGAGTCCCATGGACATGGCGCGCAAGGGCAAGCAGAAGCGCTTCGGCCACAACTGAGGCCGCGTACGAGGAAGGGCGCGCCCGGGGTTCCGGGCGCGCCCTTCCTCGCGCCCCGCGCGCGGCGGGGGTCGCGTGCCCGCGTCAGCCGGCCAGGCAGGACGGGCCGAGGAGGACCTTGAGGTCGCCGAAGAGGGCCGGGTCGGGCTGGACCCGGTGGCGGTCGAGGCGCAGCACGGTGGTGGTCCGCGGCCCCTGGAGCTTGATCCGGACCTCGGTGTTGCCCTTGTGGTGGCGCAGGATCTCGCCCAGCCGGGTGACCATCGGAGGGGTGACCTTGACGGTGGGGATGGTGAGGACGACGGGGGCGTTGGTGCCGGCGGAGGACAGGTCGGGGACCATCATCTCCATCGCGACGAGCCGGGGGACGTCCTCGCGCTTGTCGAGGCGGCCCTTGACGAAGACGACGGTGTCCTCGACCAGCTGGGTGGAGACGAGCTGGTAGGTGGCCGGGAAGAACATGCACTCGATGGAGCCGGCGAGGTCCTCGACGGTGGCGATGGCCCAGGCGTTGCCCTGCTTGGTCATCTTGCGCTGGAGGCCGGAGATGATGCCGCCGATGGTGACGACGGCGCCGTCGGCGTGCTCGCCGCCGGTGAGCTGGGAGATGCCGGCGTCGGTCTTGTCGGACAGGACGTGCTCGAGGCCGAAGAGCGGGTGGTCGGAGACGTACAGGCCGAGCATCTCGCGCTCCTGGGCGAGCAGGTAGGACTTCTCCCACTCGACATCGGAGAACTCCACGTCGAGGCCGAAGCCGGGCTCGTCGCCGCCGCCCTCGTCGCCCATGGAGCCGAAGAGGTCGAACTGGCCCTCGGCCTCCTTGCGCTTGACCGCCACGACGTTGTCGATCATCGACTCGTGGTGGGCGACCAGGCCCTTGCGGGTGTGGCCCATCTCGTCGAACGCGCCGGCCTTGATCAGCGACTCGATGGTGCGCTTGTTGCAGACGACGGCCTCGACCTTGTCCAGGAAGTCGGGGAAGGAGGAGAACTTCCCCTTGGCCTTCCTGGTCTTGATGATCGACTCGACGACGTTCTGGCCGACGTTGCGCACGGCGGTGAGGCCGAAGAGGATCACGTCGTCGCCCTGGGCGGCGAAGTTCGGCTCGGACTCGTTGACGTTCGGCGGGAGCACCTTGATGCCCATGCGCCGGCACTCGTTCAGGTAGATCGCGGACTTGTCCTTGTCGTCCTTGACCGAGGTGAGCAGGGCGGCCATGTACTCGGCCGGGTGGTTGGCCTTGAGGTAGGCGGTCCAGTACGAGACCAGGCCGTAGGCGGCGGAGTGGGCCTTGTTGAAGGCGTAGCCGGCGAAGGGGACCAGGACGTCCCACAGGGCCTGGATGGCCTCGTCGCTGTAGCCGTTCTTCCGGGCGCCCGCCTGGAAGATCGTGAAGTTCTTCGCCAGCTCCTCGGGCTTCTTCTTGCCCATGACGCGGCGCAGGATGTCGGCCTCGCCGAGCGAGTAGCCGGCGATGATCTGGGCGGCCTTCTGCACCTGCTCCTGGTAGACGATCAGGCCGTAGGTGACCGCGAGCACCTCTTCGAGGGGCTTTTCCAGCTCCGGGTGGATCGGGGTGATCTCCTGCTGCTTGTTCTTGCGCAGGGCGTAGTTCGTGTGCGAGTTCATGCCCATCGGGCCCGGCCGGTACAGGGCCGAGACGGCGGAGATGTCCTCGAAGTTGTCGGGCTTCATCAGGCGCAGCAGGGAGCGCATGGGGCCGCCGTCGAACTGGAAGACGCCGAGGGTGTCGCCGCGCTGGAGCAGCTCGAAGGTCGTGGGGTCGTCGAGCGGGAGGGCCAGGAGGTCGATGTCGATCCCCTTGTTGGCCTTCACCATCTTGACGGCGTCGTCCATGATCGTGAGGTTGCGCAGGCCGAGGAAGTCCATCTTCAGCAGGCCGAGCGACTCGCAGCTCGGGTAGTCCCACTGGGTGATGGTGACGCCGTCGGTGTGCCTCACCCAGACGGGGACGTGGTCCACGATCGGCTCGCTGGACATGATCACGCCGGCGGCGTGCACGCCCATCTGGCGGACCAGGCCCTCCACGCCGCGGGCGGTGTCGATGACCTTCTTCACGTCCGGCTCGTTCTCGTACATCGAGCGGATCTCGCCCGCCTCGCTGTAGCGCGGGTGGTTCGGGTCGAGGATGCCGGAGAGGGGGATGCCCTTGCCGAGGACGTCGGCGGGCATGGCCTTGGTGAGCCGGTCGCCCATGGCGTAGGGGTAGCCCAGGACGCGCGCGGAGTCCTTGATCGCGTTCTTGGCCTTGATGGTGCCGTAGGTGCCGATCATGGCGACCTTGTCGGCGCCGTACTTCTCGGTCACGTACCTGATCACCTCGACGCGCCGGCGCTCGTCGAAGTCGATGTCGACGTCGGGCATGGAGATGCGCTCGGGGTTGAGGAAGCGCTCGAAGATCAGGCCGTGCGGGATCGGGTCGAGGTCGGTGATGCCCATGGCGTAGGCGACGATCGAGCCGGCTGCGGAGCCTCGGCCGGGGCCGACGGCGATGCCCTGGTTCTTGGCCCACATGATGAAGTCGGCGACCACGAGGAAGTAGCCGGGGAAGCCCATCGAGATGATCGTGTCCATCTCGTACTCGACCTGCTTCATGCGGTCCTCGGGGATCCCCCCGGGGAAGCGGCGGTGCATGCCGCGCATGGTCTCCTCGCGGAACCAGGTGACCTCGGTGTAGCCCTCCGGGATGTCGAACTTCGGCATCAGGTTGCGGAAGGTGAACATGCCCTCGGTGTCGACCTGCTCCGCCACCAGCCGGGTGTTGGCGCAGCCCTCCTGCCAGGCGTCCGAGGAGTCGATGGCGTACATCTCCTCCGTGGACTTCAGGTAGTAGCCGGAGCCGTCGAAGCGGAAGCGGTCCGGGTCGGAGAGGTTCTTGCCGGTCTGGATGCACAGCAGGGCGTCGTGGGCGCCGGCCTCGTGCGCGTACGTGTAGTGGGAGTCGTTGGTCACCAGCGGCGGGATGCCGAGCTTCTTGCCGATCTCCAGCAGGCCGTCGCGGACGCGGCGCTCGATCTCGATGCCGTGGTCCATCAGCTCCAGGAAGTACCGGCCCTTGCCGAAGATGTCCTGGTAGTCCGAGGCCGCCTTCAGGGCCTCGTCGAACTGGCCGAGGCGCAGCCGCGTCTGCACCTCGCCCGAGGGGCAGCCGGTGGAGGCGATCAGGCCCTCGGACCACTGCGCGATGGTCTCCTTGTCCATGCGCGGCCACTTCGTCAGCCAGCCCTCGGCGTACGCGTCGGAGGACAGCCGGAAGAGGTTGTGCAGGCCGGTGTTGTTCGCCGCCCAGATCGTCTTGTGGGTGTAGCCGCCGGAGCCGGAGACGTCGTCGCGCTTCTGGTGCGGCTGGCCCCACAGGATGCGCCGCTTGTTGCGCCGGGACTCGGGGGCGACGTACGCCTCGATCCCGATGATCGGGGTGATCCCGGCCTTCTGCGCGGAATGGAAGAAATCGTACGCACCGTGCAGGTTGCCGTGGTCGGACATGGCGATGTGCGTCATGCCCATCTCGTTGCACGCGCTGAACATGTCCTTGAGCCGCGCGGCACCGTCCAGCAGGGAGTACTGGGTGTGGACGTGCAGGTGCGTGAACGGCGTCTTGGCCACGGCGCTGGTCTCCTGAGGGGCGGGTGGGGGGCGTGAGGGGGCAGCTTCGAATCCTACGTCCCGCGGCTGACACATACCGGGCACCGGACGGTACGGTCGGGCGTTGCAGAACCAGAGGGTCCGCTCCGGCGTCCAGTCGGTCGGAACCCGTACCAGCCCGTGCACCAGGAGGCACCCCGCCATGGCGGTCCCCGAGACGACGAACGAGCAGCGCGCCGAGCAGATACTCGACGTGTTCGACACCGCCTTCGGTGAGCTCCTCGCCGCCGATCCCTCGGCCTTCCAGGTCAAGTTCCGCAAGATGGCGGCGTCGGCCTTCGCCTTCTACCGCGGGACGGCCTGCCTCTTCTACGCCGATCTGGAGCGCGAGCGCCACGGCGGCCCCTACCTGGACGACCGGACCGGCCGGGTGTGGATCCACGGCGACCTGCACGCCGAGAACTTCGGCACGTACATGGACTCCAACGGCCGCCTGATCTTCAACGTCAACGACTTCGACGAGGCGTACGTGGGCCCCTTCACCTGGGACCTCAAGCGGTTCGCCGCCTCCGTCGCCCTCATCGGCTACTCCAAGGCGCTCGCCGACGAGCAGATCAGCGAGCTGGTGCGGGTCTACGCGGCCGCCTACCGGGAGCGGATCCGCGTCCTGGCCGCCGGCGCCAAGCACGCGGAGGTCCCCTCCTTCACCCTGGACACCTCCCGCGGCCCGCTGCTGGACGCCCTGCGCTCCGCCCGCGCCCGCACCCGCTTCTCCCTGCTGGACTCGATGACCGAGATCCGCGACCACGAGCGCCGCTTCGCCCCCGGCGGCGGCGCGATCGAGCTGGACGCGGCCACCCGGTACAAGGTGCTGGCCGCCTTCGACGGGTACCTGGAGACCCTGCCCGACGAGTCGCTGGTGCGCCCGGACTCCTACCGGGTCAAGGACGTGGTGGGCCGCCGCGGGGTCGGGATCGGCTCGGCCGGCCTGCCCTCGTACAACATCCTGCTGGAGGGCCACAGCGACGCCCTCGAGAACGACGTGGTGATCTACCTCAAGCAGGCGCAGACCCCGGCGGTCTCCCGGCACATCACCGACCGGGCGGTGCGCGACTACTTCCGCCACGAGGGGCACCGCACGGTGATCTCGCAGCGGGCGCTCCAGGCCCACGCCGACCCGTGGCTGGGCTGGACGGAGATCGAAGAGGGGGGACGCCGGGTCGGGCAGCTGGTGGCCGAGGTCTCCCCGTACGCGGTGGACCTGGACTGGTCGGACCTGGACGAACCGGAGGAGATCGCGGCCGTGGTGGCCGACCTGGGCCGGGCGACCGCGACCATGCACGCCGCGGCCGACGAGGCCGAGAGCGGGCACAGCCTGGTCCCGTTCTCCACGGAGCGCGCCATCGATGCCGCGATCGCCGCCGACGAGGAGGGCTTCGCCGAGCTCCTGGTGGACTTCGCGCACGCCTACGGGGCCCGGGCCCGCGCCGACCACCAGATCTTCGTGGACCTCTTCCGCAACGGCCGGATCCGGCCGTAGTCCCCCGCCCCCGCCGAACCCGGGGGCACGGATTCACAGGGAGTCATGGCACACTCGCGCCGATGGACATATCAGGGGCAGGCACCAGGGGGCTGAGGGCCGCGCTGTTCAGCGCGCTCGTCGTGCTGCTCTCGGCCGGCTCGCACGTCCTGATGTCGCGGGTTCCGCTGCCGCCGTCGACGGTGGGCGGGGCCTTCGCCGCCGTGTTCCTGATCGCGTACGCGCTGGCCGGGCGCGAGCGGGGCTTCGGCCCCATCGCCGCCCTGCTGGTGCCGCTGGAGCTGGCCGCCGACACCGTCTTCACCGCAGGCCAGCACGTCTGCTACGGGCCGGCCGGCGGCCCCGTCTCGGGTCCGCTGCGCGCGCTCGGCCTGGACGGGCTGTGCGGCGGCGCCCCGCTGGGCGGGCCGCTGGCCGAGGTGGCCGGCCCCGCCGGCGCCCCGGCCGCGCTGCTCGCCTCCCCCGGGCCGTGGACGCCCTGGCTGCTGCTCGGCGCGCACGTCTCCGTCGGGCTGCTGGCCGCGGCCTGGCTGCGCCACGGCGAACGGGCGCTGGGCCGGCTGCTGCGTGCGGCGGCCGCCCTCGCGTTCCGGCCACTGGCCCTGGCGGCCGCCTCGGCGGCCGCCGTGCCGGCCGCCCGGCGCCGGGGCCGCGGGCGCCGGCCCGACCCCGCGGGCCCGGCGGCCCGCACCCGCTTCCCCGCCCACTCCGTGGGGCGCAGGGGGCCGCCCGGGCGCGGCGCACTCGTGTGCGCCTGACCCCCGTACGGCACTTCCCCCTCTTTTCGACCCTGACGTTCTTCACGTCACACCACCCCACGGAGACCCACCATGAGTGCACGCAACAGCCAGGCGAACAAGGCGGCGGCCCGCGACCGGCTGCGGGCCGAGCGCGAGAAGCAGGCCAAGAAGGACAAGGTGCGCCGCCAGGTGATCGTGGCCGGCGCGGTCGTCTCGGCCCTCGCCCTGGCCGGCGGCATCGGCTACTGGGTCGTGCAGGCCAACCAGCCCGGCGAGTGGGAGAAGGCCGCCGACGCCGCTCTCGTCGCCCCGAAGAACACGGCGGGCGAGAACGGCACGACCGTCGTCATCGGCAAGGCCGACGCCAAGAAGACCCTGGAGCTGTACGAGGACGCGCGCTGCCCGATCTGCTCCCAGTTCGAGCAGACCGTCGGCCCGCAGGTGAAGAAGGACGTCGACGCCGGCAAGTACAAGCTGCAGTTCGTCGGCGCGACCTTCCTCGACAAGGCGTTCAACGGCAGCGGTTCGAAGAACGCGCTCAGCGCGCTCGGCGCGGCCCTGAACGTCAGCCCCGAGGCGTTCCTGGAGTACAAGGCGGCGCTGTACTCGAAGGAGAACCACCCCGACGAGCGCGACGACAAGTTCAGCAAGGACGACTACCTGTTGAAGGTCGCCGACGAGGTGCCGGCCCTCAAGGGCAACGCCGAGTTCAAGAAGGCCGTCGAGGACGGCACGTACAACCGCTGGGCGATCGAGATGTCCAAGCTCTTCGACAAGGCGGGCGTCAAGGGCACCCCGGCGCTGAAGATGGACGGCAAGCAGATAGAGATCGAGAAGATGACGCCGGAGTCCTTCACGGCCTCGGTCGACAAGGCCCTCGCGGGCTGACCCTCCATCCGGTACGGGCGGGCGAACTTCGAAAGTTCGCCCGCCCGTTGCTTGCACGGGGCTGTACCGGCGGTTATACCCGTCAGTAATATCATCGCCCGTGACCAGTCAACTCACCTCCCACACCGCGGCAACTCCCCGTCGCCGCACGGTCGTCAAGGCCGCTGCGGCCACCGCGGCCCTCACGCCCTTCGCGGCTGCCGCCCTGGGTGCCTCCAGCGCCTCGGCGGCCACGAACGGACCCGCCTTCCTGCACGGCGTCGCCTCCGGCGACCCGCTGCCCGACGGCATCCTGCTGTGGACCCGCATCACCCCGACCCCCGAGGCCGTGCCCGGCTCGGGCGCCGGCCCGGACGTCCGGGTCGGCTGGGAAGTCGCCGAGGACAAGGCCTTCTCCCGGATCGTCGCGAACGGCACCGTCACGGCGAGCGCCGCCGGCGACCACACCGTCAAGGCGGACGTGCGCGGACTGCAGCCGCAGACGCCCTACTTCTACCGGTTCACCGCCGAAGGCGCCGTCTCCCCGGTCGGGCGGACGCTGACCGCCCCCGGCCACGACGCACGGACCCCCGGGGTCCGCTTCGGCGTGGTCTCCTGCGCCAACTGGGAGTCGGGCTACTTCTCGCCCTACCGGCACCTGGCGGCGCGCACGGACCTGCACGCGGTGCTGCACCTGGGCGACTACATCTACGAGTACCAGAGCGGCGGCTACCCCGAGGCGAAGTACGTCGTACGCCCGCACGAGCCGAGGCACGAGATCACGACCCTCGCCGACTACCGGACCCGGCACGGGAAGTACAAGACGGACGCGGATCTCCAGGCGCTGCACGCCGCGCACCCGGTCATCGCCATCTGGGACGACCACGAGTTCGCCAACGACGCCTGGTCGGGCGGCGCGGAGAACCACACGCCGGGCGCGGAGGGGGACTGGGCGGTCCGCGCGGCCGCCGCCAAGCAGGCGTACTTCGAGTGGATGCCGGTGCGCACCTCCACCGCGGGCACCGTCTACCGGCGGCTGCGCTTCGGCACCCTGGCCGACCTGCACCTGCTCGACCTGCGCAGCTTCCGCTCCCAGCAGGTCAAGATCGGCAGCGGCTCCGTGGACGACCCGGAGCGCACCATCACCGGGCGCGCCCAGCTGGACTGGCTGAAGGCGGGCCTCGCGGGCTCGAACGCCACCTGGAAGCTGGTCGGCACCTCGGTGATGATCTCCCCGGTCGCCTTCGGGTCGCTGCCCGCACACCTGCTGGGGCCGCTCGCCAAGCTGCTCGGCCTGCCCGAGGGCGGCATCGCGATCAGCACGGACCAGTGGGACGGGTACACCGACGACCGCAAGGAGCTGCTGGGCCACCTGAAGGACCGGAACATCAAGAACACGGTGTTCCTGACGGGCGACATCCACATGGCGTGGGCCAACGAGGTCCCCCTCGACATGGCGACGTACCCGGGCTCGGGGACGGCCGCGACGGAGTTCGTGGTGACCTCGGTGACCTCGGACAACATCGACGACCTGCTGCACGTCCCGGCGCGCACCGCCTCGCTGGCCGCGGAAGCCGCCATCCGGGCCGCCAGCTGGCACGCCAAGTGGCTGGACATGGACTCGCACGGCTACGGCGTGCTCGACGTGACGGCCGAGCGCTCGCAGATGGACTACTACGTCGTCTCCGACAAGCGGAAGCAGGACGCCACCTCTTCCTGGGCCCGTTCGTACCGCACGCTGACCGGCAGCCAGAAGGTGGAGCGGAGCTGGGACCCGGTCCGCTGACCCTCCTGCGGAATCACTGACGGACCGTCAATTCTGTTGTTCCCGGGGGCTCCTGGTGCAGACCAGGAGCCCCGCGACACCCAGAAGCAACAAATCTTTTACCTCCAGGTCTTGCGGCATGCATGACATGGACACATAAGCTTCGCGCCAGCGTGAGGAAATCCCTCACCCCCCACCACGCTTCGCGAGGAGTCAACGTGCGCGCTGCTGCCCGCATATCCCCCAAGCTCCGCCGCCGCCTCATGGGCACGGCCGTCCTGGCCGGAACCCTGGCGTTCGCCGCGCTCACCGCCCCCACCACCGTGGCCGCGGCCAAGACCGGTGCCGAGTCCTGTGCCGACGCGCCGGCGGCCGCCGCCAACGCCCGCGTCGCCAAGCCCAAGGACGGGCACGCCGCCGAGCCCAACGAGGTGACGGACGCCCAGGTCAAGGCCATGGACGCCGACCTGACCAAGAAGCTCGCCCAGGTCGGCCCGCAGCGCCAGATGCGCGCCGCCGAGGTCACCGCCGCGACCACCATCCCGGTCTACGTCCACGTCATCACCAACGGCTCCCAGGGCCAGCTGACGTCGACGGACATCAACAACCAGATCGCCGTCCTCAACGCCGCCTACAGCGGCCAGGGCACCGGCAACGTCGACTCCGGCTTCCAGTTCTCCCTGGCCGGGACCGACTACACCGACAACGCGACCTGGTACACGGTCTCCGACGGCACCCAGGCCGAGAAGGACATGAAGACCGCGCTGCGCAAGGGCGGCAAGAACGCGCTCAACCTCTACACCGCCAACCTCGGCGGCGGCCTGCTCGGCTGGGCCACCTTCCCGAGCTCCTACGCCTCCGCCCCGAACATGGACGGCGTGGTCCTGCTCAACTCCTCGCTGCCGGGCGGCTCCGCCGCCAACTACAACGAGGGCGACACCGCCACCCACGAGGTCGGCCACTGGATGGGCCTCTACCACACCTTCCAGGGCGGCTGCTCGGGCAGCGGCGACTCCGTCGCCGACACCCCGGCCGAGAAGAGCGCGGCCTTCGAGTGCCCGACCGGCCGTGACTCCTGCACCACCAAGGCGGGCGTCGACCCGATCCACAACTTCATGGACTACACGTACGACTCGTGCATGTACCAGTTCACCGCGGGTCAGGTCGCCCGCATGAAGAGCATGTGGACCGCCTACCGCGCCTGATCACAGGCCGCGGCGCCGTGACGGCACCATGAGACGAGGGGCAGGGCACACCACGTGCCCTGCCCCTCCGTGCACCCGCGCCCGGCCTACAGGCTGTCCAGGAAGGCGAGCGCCGCCTTCCAGGCCTGCTCGGCGGCCTCCGCGTCGTAGTCCTCCAGCTCCGGATCGGTGAACAGGTGCCCGGCCCCCGGGTAGCGGTGCACCTCCACGTCCGCGCCCGCCCGCTGCATCCGCAGGTACCAGGCCGTCAGCCAGTCGTGCGACTCGAACGGGTCCGGGTCCGCGACGTGCAGCTGCACCGGCAGGTCGTCGACCGCCGCGTCCTCCTGGAGGTCGGCCGTGCCGTGCAGGAGCAGCAGCCCGCGCGCCTTCTCGTCGGCCAGCGCCAGGTGCTGGGCCAGCGACCCTCCGAAGGAGAAGCCCGCGTAGACCAGCCCCTCGTCGGAGTGGGGAGCGGCGGCCAGCACCGCGCGCTTGAGCAGCTCGTCCCGGCCGAGCTCGTCCCGGTACTCCATGCCCTCCTCGACCGTGTCGAAGGTGCGGCCCTCGAACAGATCCGGCACCTGCACCCGGTGCCCGGCCGCGCGCAGCCGGTCGGCCGCCGCGTGCACCGCGGGCCGCAGCCCGTACGTCGAATGGAAAAGCACGATGTTCATGCACCCCATCGTGCCAGTTTCCGGTCGCGCGTTCCGGTTACGTTCAACGGCATGGACTCGGACTCCGTTCTGCGCCCGCTCGCCGTGGCCGGCGGCGCGCTGGCCGTCACCGTGGCCGCCGGGTGGCTGCTGGACCTGCTGCTGGTCCGGGCGGACGCCCGGCACGGCGAGACGCCGCTGTGGGGACTGCTGCGCCGCTGCCGCCTGCCGTTCCAGGTGCTCCTGTGCGCGCTGCTGCTGCGCGGCTCGTACCGGCAGGCCCGGATCCTGCCCGAGCACTCCACCGCCGTGGGCCGCACCCTGGAGCTCGCCCTGATCGCCTCGGCGGCCTGGCTGCTGGTGCGCATCGCGACCGCGGTCGTGGACTCCGCGTACGCCCGCTTCGCCGAGCGGACCGCCGACGAGGCCCGTGTGCGCCGGGTCCGCACCCAGGTCACGCTGATCCACCGGGTCGTGACGGCGGTGGTCGTCGTGGTCGCGGTGGCGGCGATGCTGCTGACCTTCCCCGAGATGCGGGCCGTCGGGGCCTCGATGCTGGCCTCGGCGGGCCTCATCGGCATCGTCGCCGGCATCGCCGCGCAGTCCGCGCTGGGCAACCTCTTCGCCGGCCTGCAGATCGCCCTCGGCGACACCGTCCGCATCGGCGACACGGTCGTCGTGGACGGCGAGTGGGGCACCGTCGAGGAGATCACGCTGACCTTCCTGGTGGTCCGCACCTGGGACGAGCGCCGGATCACGATGCCGGTGTCGTATTTCACATCCAAGCCGTACGAAAACTGGTCCCGCGGCGGCGCGCAGATGACCGGCACCGTCTTCTGGCACCTGGACCACAGCGCCCCGGTGGAGCTCATGCGCGAGCAGCTCCACCGGATCCTTCAGCAGGTGCCCGCCTGGGACGGCCGCGCCGCGAGCCTGGCCGTGACGGACACCACACCGCACACCATCCAGGTCCGGGCGGTGGTCACCGCCCGGAACGCCTCCGACATCTGGACGGTGCGCTGCGCGGTCCGCGAGCGCCTGATCACCTGGCTGGTGGCCCACCACCCGTACGCGCTGCCCCGCATCGCGAGCTCCCCGGCCGCCGCGCCGCCGGCGGGTCCGGCGGCGGGACGCTAAGGCTGCTCTCAGGGGGTCCGCAGGCTGCGGACGTCCAGGTGCCGCAGCACCCGGTCCACGATCTCCGGATCGGCGCCCGGCTCGCTGCGCGCCGCCAGCACCTCGTGCCGGGCCGCCGACATCATCTCCTTCTGGATCCGCTGGATGTCGCGGAGGCGCTGCACCCGCTGCGCGTACGCCTCGCGCCGCTCCTCGTCCACCATCTCGGGGCTGATGCGGGCGCCCACGTCGTACGCACGCCGGTAGAGCTGCTCCATCAGGTCCTCCGGCAGCTCCTCCACCTGCTCGATCTCCTTCAGCCGCCGCTTCGCGGCCTTGGCGGCGCGCACCGCCAGCCGGCGCTCCATCTCCTGCTCGGCGTCGGTGTCCGGCTCCACGCCCAGCCGACGCACCAGCCAGGGCAGGGTCAGGCCCTGGCACACCAGCGTCGCCATGATCACGGCGAAGGCGATGAAGATGATCTCGTCCCGTGCCGGGAAGGGCGCGCCGCCGTCCACCCTGAGCGGGAGGGCCAGCGCGAGGGCGACCGAGGCCACCCCGCGCATCCCGGCCCACCACATCACCACGCTCTCGCGCCAGGAGTGCGGGATCTCCTCGTCCCGGTCACGGAGCCGGTGGAGCCGCTGGGCGAGCCAGCCGGCGGGCAGCAGCCACAGCAGGCGGACGCCCACGACCACGGCCACCACGGCGGCCGCCCAGCCGGCCATCTCCGCCTCGCGGCCGCGGGCGACCCCGAACACGTTGTGCAGTTCGAGCCCGGTCAGGCCGAAGGCCACACCGGTGACCAGGACGTCGACGACCTCCCAGAAGGTGTGCCCGGCCAGCCGGCCGAGGACGTCGTCGGCGTCGTTGGCGTACTCGGCGAGGAACAGGGCGGTCACCAGCACGGCGAGCACGCCCGAGCCGCGCAGCTCCTCGGCGACCACGTACGAGACGAAGGGCACGAGCAGCGTCAGGCCGATCTGGAGCGTGGCGTCGCCGAGCCGTCCCATGAGCGCGTTCGCCGCCCAGCCGAGGCCGACGCCGACGGCGAGCGCGACCACCGCGGACAGGACGAACTCGCCGAGCGCGTCGGGCCAGGAGAAGGTGCCGCTGACGGCGGCCGCGACGGCCACGTGGTACAGCACGATCGCGGTGACGTCGTTGAACAGGCCCTCGCCCTCCAGGATCGACACCATGCGGCGGGGCAGCCCGAGCGAACCGGCGACGGCCGTGGCCGCGATCGGGTCGGGCGGGGCCACCAGCGCACCGAGCGCCACGGCCGCGGCCACCGGCAGCCCCGGGACGACCGCGTGCGCGACGGCGGCGACGGCGGCCGTGGTGACGAAGACGAGGGCGACGGCGAGGAGCAGGATGGGCCGGAGGTTGGCGGCGAACTGCCGCCACGACGTGCGCTGCACGGAGGCGTACAGCAGCGGGGGCAGCACCAGCGGCAGGATGTACTCGGGCGGGACGTCGACGTTCGGCACCGCGGGCACCAGGGCGAGGGCGGCGCCGGCGATGGTCATCAGGACGGGCGCGGGCAGCCCGAGCCGGTCCCCGAGCGGCACGCTGACGACCGCCCCGAGGAGCAGCACGAACAGCAGGGCAAGCTGATCCACTCCCCCACCCTGCCAGGACGCTGCGCTGTGCCGCGCGGTGAAGCCGCCTCCCGCCGTCGTGTCGGGCCTCCGCTGCGCGGCACATCCAGCCCGCGCGGCGTTTGAGCGCACCGGGCGCGAAGCGCCCGGGTCTTCCAGCCCCGCCGGCGATTGAGGCGGACGGGGTCCGGGGCGGAGCCCCGGTTTCGGGAAGGGGCGGGGAGGGGAACGGCTCCGCGCAGCGGCAGCGCTACGGCAGCGGCAGCGTTAGGGGAGGGGGCGGCGCATCGCGCGGTGCGGGATGCCCGCTTCCACGAACTCGGGGCCGTACGGCTCGTAGCCGAGCCGCTCGTAGAAGCCGAGGGCGTGCGTCTGCGCGCCCAGGACCACGGACCGCAGGCCCAGCCGGCAGGCCTCCGCCTCGATGGCCCGGACCAGCGCGGCCCCGACGCCCAGCCCCCGCGCGGCCGCGGTCACCGCGAGCCGCCCGAGCGACCCCGCGGCCGGGTCGCCGGTCTTGCCGAGGGCGGTCGGCCCGTACAGCAGGCGGCCGGTGCCGAGCGCGGTCCCGTCGGCCGCCACGGCCAGCACGTGCACCGCGTCCGCGTCGTACGCGTCGTACTCGATCTCGGGCGGCACGGACTGCTCGACCACGAACACCTCGGTGCGCACCGCGAAGCAGGCCTCGACGTCCTGCTTCGAGACGGCGCGCCGGACGGTGAACGGGGCGGGCGTCACCCCGTCACTCGCTCTCCGCGCGGATCACGTCCAGCGCGTGCTGCAGGTCGGCCGGGTAGCTGCTCTCGAACTCCACCCACTGGCCGTCCGCCGGGTGCTCGAACCCGAGGCGGACCGCGTGCAGCCACTGGCGGGTCAGCTTCAGCCGCTTGGCGATGGTCGGGTCCGCCCCGTACGTGAGGTCGCCGACGCACGGGTGCCGGTGCGCCGACATGTGCACGCGGATCTGGTGCGTGCGGCCGGTCTCCAGCTTGATGTCCAGCAGCGAGGCGGCGCGGAAGGCCTCGATCAGGTCGTAGTGGGTGACCGACGGCTTGCCGTCCTGGGTCACGGCCCACTTGTAGTCCGCGTTGGGGTGCCGGCCGATCGGCGCGTCGATGGTGCCGCTCATCGGGTCCGGGTGGCCCTGGACCAGGGCGTGGTAGCGCTTGTCCACGACCCGCTCGCGGAACTGGTTCTTCAGGGAGGTGTAGGCGCGCTCGGACTTGGCCACGGCCATCAGGCCGGAGGTGCCCACGTCGAGGCGGTGCACGATGCCCTGGCGCTCGGCGGCGCCGGAGGTGGAGATCCGGTAGCCGGCCGCGGCGAGGCCGCCGATGACGGTGGTGCCGGTCCAGCCGGGGCTGGGGTGGGCGGCGACGCCGACCGGCTTCATGATGACGACGACGTCCTCGTCGTCGTGGATGATCTCCATGCCGGGCACCGGCTCGGCGACGACCTCGACCGCCCGCGGCGGTGCCGGCATCTCGACCTCGAGCCAGGCGCCGCCGTGCACCCGCTCGGACTTCCCGACGACACTGCCGTCGACCGAGACCTTGCCCGCGGCGGCGAGCTCGGCCGCCTTGGTCCGGGAAAAACCGAACATACGGGAGATGGCGGCGTCGACGCGCTCGCCTTCGAGGCCATCGGGAACGGGCAGGGTGCGGATCTCGGGAATCGTACTCACCCGTCGAGTATGCCGGACTCCGCGCGGGCCCGGTTCCGGCCGGGCCCCGCGCAGGCCCCTGACGGGAGCCGCGGATCAGTCCTTGTGGACCGTGCCGTCCGGGTCCAGGCCCTTGAACGAGAGCAGCACGATCAGGATGCCGCCGCAGACGATCGCGGAGTCGGCGAGGTTGAAGACGGCGAAGTGGGCGGGGGCGATGAAGTCGACGACGGCACCGCGGAAGACGCCCGGGGAGCGGAAGATCCGGTCGGTCAGGTTGCCCAGCGCACCGCCGAGCAGCAGGCCCAGCGCGATCGCCCAGGGCAGGCTGTACAGCTTGCGGGCCAGCCGGACGATCACCACGATCACGGTGGCCGCGATCAGCGTGAAGATGATGGTGAAGGCCTCGCCGAAGCCGAAGGCGGCGCCGGGATTGCGGATCGCCTCGAACTTCAGCAGGTCGCCGACGATCCTGATCGGCGGCTGGTGCTCCAGCTCGGCGACGACGACCATCTTGCTGCCGAGGTCGAGCAGGTAGGCGAGCACGGCCACCACCAGCAGCGCGGCGATCCGCCGGCGCCCCCGGGGCGCTGCGGACCCGGGCTGGGCTTCGTCCCCGACCTCCGGCGTACCGATGATGCGCTCCGCCTCTGTCACGTGAGTCCCTCGAACTAGCTCGAACCAGGTTTCCGACGGCACAGTCCTGCCAGGTTCCTGGACCCTGACGAGCACGAGAGTACGTCAGGGTCCGCCGTCGGCGCCGCCCGGGCCGGGCCTTTCGTGCGGTTGCCGCTCAGTGCCGCCGCTCCTGCTTCTGCTTGCAGTCCACGCACAGGGTGGCCCGCGGGAAGGCCTGCATCCTGGCCTTGCCGATGGGCCGGCCGCAGTTCTCGCACAGCCCGTAGGTGCCGGCGTCGAGCCGCTCCAGGGCCCGCTCGGTCTGTTCCAGCATCTCGCGGGCGTTGGCGGCGAGGGCGAGCTCGGACTCGCGGGTGATGTTCTTGGTCCCGGTGTCGGCCTGGTCGTCGCCCGCGCCATCCCCGGAATCGCGCATCAGCCCCGAGATCGCCTCGTCCGAGGCGTGCAGCTCCGCGCGCAGCCGCGTGACCTCGCCCATCAGCTCCGTCCGCGCCCCGGCGACCTCCTCGGGGGTCCACGGTTCCTCTCCTGGCCGTACGGCGAGCTCGCCGGGGGCCGCCGTGGCGGCGGTCACCCTCGTCTTGGGCAGCCCGCTGGTGGCGGCCGCAGCCGTCTTCCTCGCCGTGCCGGTGCTCTTCTTGGCAACCACTTTCAGGGCTCCCGTCTGTTGCGCGGCCTGCGCCGCCCCCTCGGCCCCGGCCGCCTTGGCCGTGGCCTTCCTCGCGGTCGTCGCGGCCGCCGTGCGGGCGCCGGCCGCCTTCCCGGCCGCCGCCTTGCCGGCCGTGGCTTCGGTGGTCGCGGCCTTGCCGGCCGCGCGCTTGGTGGTCGTGGGCTTGGTGGTCATGGGCTTGGTCGGGGTCCCGGTGGCCGCCGCCGTCGCGGTGGTCGTGGCCTTGCCGGCCGTCGTCCTCCCGGCTGCGGTCCTGGTGGCCGCCGCCTTCGTGGCCGCCTTCTTCGTGGTCGTGGTCTTCACGGCCGTGGAGTTCTTGGCCGTGGAGTCCTTGGCGGTGGAGTCCTTGGCCGCGGACTTCACGGCCGCCGGCTTCTTCGCCGTGGACTTCACGGGCGTCGCGTGCGCGGCCGCCGGCTTCTTCGCCGCCGCCGGGCTCCTCGCTGCGGCCTTCTCGGCCACCGTCTTCACGGCCGCCTTCCCGGCCTTCTCGGCGGCCTTCCCGGCGGCCTTCTCGGGAGGATTCCCGGCAGTCTTTTTCGCCACCATGGCCGCGGCCCCTTCACATACTGTGACCTTGCACGCGAATCGTGCCGGAACGATAAATCGGCTCCCGTCCCGCGGCAACGGGGCGCGCGTCCGTCGAGGCCAACCTGCATCCGTTGTGCCCAGCAGGGGGCCCGGTAATCCGCCCCATCCGTCCCACCCGCTCCCCCCGGCGGCGCAGCGGACCGTTCGGGTCAAGCCACCGCCCGCCCCGTACGCCGCCCCGCGCCCCGCCCGCGCCCCGCCGCCGCCGGGAAACCGGTCTGCCGGGGACGCCCCCGCCCCGTACACTGGGCCCAGCGAAAGGCATGGACGGGGACGAGTAGCGTCGGACGCAGCCGTGAGCGACCCGGGGACGGTGAGAGCCCGGGGGCGAGCGCGACGTGAAGGATCACCCCTGAGCCGCCGGAAGAACGCCCGCAGCGCGGGTCAGTAGAACCGGCTCGCACCCCAATGAGGGGGCCACCGGACCCGTCCGGCGGCCAAGGAGGGTGGTACCGCGGGAGCCGAGTGCTCTCGTCCCTCCGGACGGAGAGACGAAACCCGCCGGAGGAAGACGAAAAGCCTCATGACGAACCCGCCGCAGTACCGCCCGGTCCCCGCCCAGGTCGACCTGCCCGCGCTGGAGCACGCCGTCCTGGAGTTCTGGCAGGAGCACAAGACCTTCGCCAAGACCCTCGAGCAGTCCGAGGGCCGCCCCGAATGGGTCTTCTACGAGGGCCCGCCGACCGCGAACGGCATGCCCGGCGCGCACCACATCGAGGCCCGCGTCTTCAAGGACGTCTTCCCCCGCTTCCGCACCATGCGCGGCTACCACGTGGCCCGCAAGGCCGGCTGGGACTGCCACGGCCTGCCCGTCGAGCTCGCCGTCGAGAAGGAGCTCGGCTTCAACGGCAAGCAGGACATCGAGGCCTACGGCATCGCCGAGTTCAACGCGAAGTGCCGGGAGTCCGTGACCCGCCACACCGACGCGTTCACCGAGCTCACCACCCGCATGGGCTACTGGGTCGACCTGGACGAGGCGTACCGGACCATGGACCCGGAGTACGTGGAGTCGGTCTGGTGGTCCCTGAAGGAGATCTTCAACAAGGGCCTGCTGGTCCAGGACCACCGGGTCGCCCCGTGGTGCCCGCGCTGCGGCACCGGCCTGTCCGACCACGAGCTGGCCCAGGGCTACGAGACGGTCGTCGACCCGTCCGTCTTCGTCCGCTTCCCGCTGACCTCCGGCCCGCTCGCCGGCGAGGCGGCGCTCCTCGTCTGGACGACGACCCCGTGGACCCTGGTGTCCAACACGGCCGTCGCCGCCCACCCCGAGGTCACGTACGTGGTGGCCTCCAACGGGACCGAGAAGCTGGTCGTCGCGCAGCCGCTGCTGGAGAAGGCCCTCGGCGAGGGCTGGGAGGCCACGGGCCAGACCTTCACCGGCAAGGACATGGAGCGCTGGACCTACCGGCGCCCGTTCGAGCTGGTGCCCTTCGAGGCCCCCGCCCACTTCGTGGTCAACGCCGAGTACGTCACCACCGAGGACGGCACCGGCCTGGTCCACCAGGCCCCGGCCTTCGGCGCCGACGACCTCGCGGTCTGCCGCGCGTACGGCCTGCCGGTCGTGAACCCGGTCCGCCCCGACGGCACCTTCGCCGAGGACGTCCCGCTGGTCGGCGGCGTCTTCTTCAAGAAGGCCGACGAGAAGCTCACCGCCGACCTCGACGCCCGCGGCCTGCTCTTCAAGCACATCGCCTACGAGCACAGCTACCCGCACTGCTGGCGCTGCCACACCGCGCTGCTCTACTACGCGCAGCCGTCGTGGTACATCCGCACCACCGCCGTCAAGGACGCGATGCTGCGGGAGAACGAGAAGACCAACTGGTTCCCCGAGTCGGTCAAGCAGGGCCGCTTCGGCGACTGGCTGAACAACAACATCGACTGGGCGCTGTCCCGCAACCGCTACTGGGGCACCCCGCTGCCGATCTGGCGCTGCGAGGAGGGCCACCTGACCTGCATCGGCTCCCGTGCCGAGCTGTCGGAGCTGTCCGGGCAGGACCACTCGTCCCTGGACCCGCACCGCCCGTACATCGACGACGTCACCTTCCCGTGCACGGCCGAGGGCTGCGCGCACACGGCGGTCCGCGTCCCGGAGGTCATCGACGCCTGGTACGACTCGGGCTCGATGCCGTTCGCGCAGTGGGGCTACCCGTACAAGAACAAGGACGTCTTCGAGAAGCGCTACCCGGCGCAGTTCATCTCCGAGGCGATCGACCAGACCCGCGGGTGGTTCTACACCCTGATGGCGGTCGGCACCCTGGTCTTCGACAAGTCCTCGTACGAGAACGTGGTCTGCCTGGGCCACATCCTCGCCGAGGACGGCCGCAAGATGTCCAAGCACCTGGGCAACATCCTGCAGCCGATCCCGCTCATGGACCAGCACGGCGCCGACGCGGTGCGCTGGTTCATGGCGGCCGGCGGCTCCCCGTGGGCGGCGCGGCGCGTCGGCCACGGCACGATCCAGGAGGTCGTCCGCAAGACGCTCCTCACGTACTGGAACACGGTCGCCTTCCAGGCCCTGTACGCGCGCACCTCGGGCTGGGCGCCCTCGGCGGCCGACCCGGCGCCGGCCGAGCGCACCGTCCTGGACCGCTGGCTGCTCTCCGAGCTGCACGCGCTGACCTCCGAGGTCACCGAGGCGATGGAGGCGTACGACACGCAGCGCGCCGGCAAGCTGCTGTCCGCGTTCGTGGACGACCTGTCGAACTGGTACGTGCGCCGCTCGCGCCGCCGGTTCTGGCAGGGCGACAAGGCCGCCCTGCGCACGCTGCACGACGTGGTCGAGACGGTCACGCGGCTCATGGCGCCGCTGACGCCGTTCATCACCGAGCGGGTGTGGCAGGACATGATCGTCCCGGTCACCCCGGGCGCCCCCGAGTCGGTGCACCTGTCGAGCTGGCCGACGGCCGACGCGGCGGCGATCGACCCGGTGCTGTCGCAGCAGATGCAGCTGGTGCGGCGCCTGGTCGAGCTGGGCCGGGCCACGCGCGCCGAGTCCGGCGTCAAGACCCGCCAGCCGCTGTCGCGGGCCCTGGTCGGCGCGGCGGGCTTCGACGCCCTCACCCCCGACCTCCAGGCGCAGATCACGGAGGAGCTGAACGTCTCCTCCCTGGCCTCCCTCTCCGAGGTGGGCGGGTCGCTGGTGGACACCACCGCGAAGGCGAACTTCCGGGCGCTGGGCAAGCGGTTCGGCAAGGGCGTGCAGGACGTGGCCAAGGCCGTGGCCGCGGCGGACGCGGCGGCGCTGTCCCTGGCCCTGCGCTCCGGCGAGGCCACGGTGGAGGTGAACGGCGAGGCGGTGGTCCTGACCCCGGAGGAGGTCATCATCACCGAGACGCCGCGTGAGGGCTGGTCGGTGGCCTCGGACTCCGGTGCGACCGTCGCCCTGGACCTGGAGATCACCCCCGAGCTGCGGCTCGCCGGGCTGGCCCGTGACGCGATCCGCCTGATCCAGGAGGCCCGCAAGAACTCGGGCCTGGACGTCGCGGACCGGATCGCCCTCCGCTGGTCCTCGACGGACGCCGAGGTCACCACGGCCCTGACGGACCACGCGTCGCTGATCGCGGACGAGGTGCTGTCCACGGACTTCGCCTCGGGTGAGGCCGACGACACGTACGGGGCGCCGTTCACGGACGAGTCCCTGTCCCTGACGTTCCGCCTCCGCAAGGCGTAAGCGCTCGTACGGAAGCGGCGCCTCCCGGTTCGGGGGGCGCCGCTTCCTTTTGCGTTCACACGCAGGGAGCGGACCGGATTCGAACCGGCGTCCTCCCTCTTGCCGAGAAGGCGCGACGACCTCTGCGCTACCGCCCCGTGCGCCCGCCCACTCTACCGACCCCGCCCCTGGCGGGCCGCCGCTGCGCGGAGCGGCGGAGCCGTCGGGTACGGGAACGGGCCGGGCCCGGGTTCCGTGGAACCCGGGCCCGGCCCGTAGTGACTGCCGACGGCTACGTCAGTTGTCGTCCTCGTCGATCAGGAAGCCCCGCATGGGCGACGGCGCCTGCATCGGCTGCGGCGCAGCCGGCCGCACCGGAGCCATCGGCTGGGTCATCGCCGGGGACATCTGCTGCTGCCCGCCGTAGGAGGGCCCGCTCATCGGCGACGGACCGCCCATCGGCGAGGGGCTGCTCATCGGCGACGGACCGCCCATGGAGTGCCCCATCGCACCGGCCGGAGCCATCGACGGCGTCGGGGACGGCGGCAGCGCCGGACCGGCCGGGTTCCGCGGCGGGGCCAGGGAGTCGTCGGCCTGGGTCTCGAGCTGGCGCAGCTGCGACTCCAGGTAGGACTTCAGACGCGTACGGTACTCGCGCTCGAAGCCCCGCAGGTCCTCGACCTTGCGCTCCAGCGTGGCGCGCGCGGACTCCAGCGAGCCCATCGCGACGCGGTGCTTCTCCTGGGCGTCCCGCTCCAGCGCATCGGCCTTGGCGCGGGCGTCGCGCTCCAGGCCCTCGGCGCGGCTGCGCGCCTCGCCGACGATCTTGTTGGCCTCGGAGCGGGCCTCCGCGATCGCCTGGTCGGCGGTCTGCTGCGCCAGCGAGAGCACGCGGGCGGCGCTGTCGCCACCGGGGCCCTGCTGCGGGAGCTGCGGCTGCTGGGGCTGCATCGGCTGCATCTGCTGGCCCATGGGCTGCATCTGCTGGCCCATCGGCTGCATCTGCTGCCCCATGGGCTGCATCTGCTGGCCGAGCGGGTTCTGGCCGCCCATGGACTGCTGGCCCATCTGCTGCATCTGCTGACCCATGGGCTGCATGGGGCCGCCCATGGGGCCGGGGCCGCCGGGGCCCTGCGGGCCGGGGCCGCCGGGGCCGGCCGGAAGCTGCGGCTGGCCGCCCGGGAGCTGCGGCGGGCCCATCTGCGGCGGGCCCTGCTGGGCCGGCGGGCCGGATATGGCCGCGGGCACGGGGCCGCCGGGGCGCTGGTCCTGGGGTTCCGGCTTGCGCATGCCCTGCTGCTGCTGGTTCTGCGCGGCGGCACGGGTCGCTGCGGCCAGCTTGGCGCGCAGGTCCTCGTTCTCGCGCAGCAGGCGCGTCAGTTCGGCCTCGACCTCGTCGAGGAAGGCATCGACCTCGTCCTCGTCATAGCCTTCTCGGAGGCGGACGGTCGTGAACTGCTTGTTCCGCACGTCCTCGGGAGTCAGCGGCATGTCTTCTTCACCTCTACGTAGTCGTCGGCAGTCGGCAGGACCGTATCGGGACTGTCCCCGCGCCTGCGGGAATGCTCATCGTTCACACGCTTCTCGCAGCGGTGCTCACGAAACTGATGAGGATGTAAACGATGATCATCAGCACGAAGAAGGACAGGTCGAGTGCCACGCCCCCGAGACGCAACGGCGGGATAAAGCGCCGGAGAAGCTTGAGCGGCGGATCGGTCACAGTGTAGGTCGCCTCCAGGACGACCACCATCGCCTTGCCGGGTGTCCACGAACGTGCGAACTGGAAGACGTAGTCCATGACCAGCCGGAAGATCAACACGATGAGGAAGCACATCAGCGCGATGTAGACCACCTGCAGTGCGACGCCCATCCCGCGCTTCCCTCTCCCCTGCTCTCGCTCTGTTCCTGCTCTGTTTCCCGGTCCCCCGTGCCTGACGGATCGGTCTAGCTTTGGTTGAAGAACCCGCCCTCCGCGATGCGGGCCTTGTCCTCCGCCGTGACATCGACGTTAGCAGGCGAGAGCAGGAACACCTTCTGTGTCACGCGTTCAATGCTGCCGTGCAATCCGAACACGAGACCGGCGGCAAAGTCGACAAGTCGCTTCGCGTCGGTGTCGTCCATCTCCGTGAGGTTCATGATCACCGGGGTGCCCTCACGGAAGTGTTCCCCGATGGTACGGGCCTCGTTGTAGGTCCGGGGGTGCAGCGTCGTGATGCGGTACGGCTCCCGCTCGGAGACGACCTTGGGCATGATCACGGGGGCGTTCTTCTCCAGGTTCGTTCGTTCAGGTGTGATGGATGCCACGGGGGCGATTCGCGCAGGACGTCCGCTTTCCACCGGCAAGGGGGTGGGTTCCCGTTGCGCCGGGGGCTGTACGGCTCGTACCGGTTCGTCCGGTACGGGTGTTTGGTGCACGGGCTGCTGGCGCCGGCGGTCCCGCTCCGGTTCCGGCTCGGGTTCGAATTCGTCGTCCGGGTCGTACCCCGGGTTGTCGTACCGGTCGTCCTCCACGAGGCCGAGGTAGACCGCCATCTTGCGCATCGCGCCGGCCATTCTCCGAGTCCTCCGCTCTGTGGTGGATCGCCCTGTCGCAGGTGTGTCGCTGTGTCACCGAAGTCACCAACTGCCCGCGATCCACGCGGTCTGCCCGCCCATCAGCGGGAATGACCATATTTTCTGCTGTGGTCCGACTTTCTTCGCGACGTTACCCGAGCCGGGGTCTCGCGCCGAGTACCGCAGTGCCGACGCGTACATGTGTCGCACCGGCCGCAACGGCCTGCTCCAGGTCTGCGCTCATCCCGGCCGACACCATCGTGGCAGCCGGATGGTCCGCGCGCAGGCGGGATGACAATTCCATCAGCCGCTCGAAGGCGGCCCGTTCGCGTCCCGCGTACGGTCCGACCAGCGGAGCCACGGTCATCACTCCGTCCATCCGCAGTCCGGGCGCCGCGGCCACGAGGTCCGCGAGCTCGGTGAGCTGCTCCGGAGCGGCCCCGCCCCGGCTGCCCCGCCCGCCCGACTCCGCGTCGAGGGCGATCTGCACGAGGCAGCCGAGCTCGCGTCCGCTCTGCTCGGCGGCCGCCGAGAGCGCGGTGACCAGTCGGGGCCGGTCGACCGACTGCACCACGTGCGCGTATTGCGCAACGGAACGGACTTTGTTCGTCTGCAACTGGCCCACGAAGTGCCAGCGCAGCGGCAGTTCCGCGCAGGCCGCGGCCTTGGGGGCGGCGTCCTGGTCGCGATTTTCCGCAACATGACGGACGCCCAGCTCCGCCAGCAGTCGTACGTCGCTCGCGGGGTAGGTCTTGGTGACCACGATGAGCGTCACCTCTTCCCGCTTGCGCCCCGCGGCGGCACAGGCGGACGCGATGCGCTCCTCCACCCGGGCCAGGTTCTCCGCGAGCTCCGACTTACGATCCGTCATCACCTAGTCCAACCAGACATATCCGGCAAGCCGCCCGGTCACCCGGTCGCGGCGGTACGAGAAATGATCCCGCGACTCCAGTGTGCAGACCGGCGAGCGGTGCCGGTTCACCACCCCCAGCCCGGCGAGCTGGGCGTGCACCCCGGCGACGACGTCGACCGCAGGGGTTCCCCAGCTGGTTTCGGAACGGGCCTGCGGTACCACCGCCGCGACCTCGTCGCGCATCTCGGCCGGCACCTCGTAGCAGCGGCCGCAGACCGCCGGGCCGGTGCGGGCGATGATCCGCCCGGGCTCGGCCCCGAGGGCGACCATCGCCTCGACGGCGGCGGGCACGACTCCGGCGACCAGTCCCGGCCGCCCCGCGTGGGCGGCGCCGGCGACCCCGGCGACGGGGTCGGCCAGCAGCACCGGGGTGCAGTCGGCGGTGAGCACCGCAAGGGCGAGGCCCCGGCGGGCGGTCACCACCGCGTCCACCTCGGGGACGTCGGCGGCGGCGCCCCAGGGTCCGGGGACCACCGCCACGTCGCGGCCGTGGACCTGGTTCATCCAGACGACGCGGTCCGGTGCGATGCCCAGGGCTTCCGCCGCCAGTGCCCGGTTGGCCAGGACGGCGGTCGGGTCGTCCCCCACGGCGCCGCCGAGATTGAGCTCCTCGTACGGAACGGCGCTCACCCCGCCCCACCGGTCGGTGAAGGCGAAGTGGGCGCCGTTCTCGATGTGCTGCCCGAGTCTCACTTCAAGAAGTCCGGAACGTCCAGCTCCTCGGCCGGGCTGTCCTGGTAGGGCCGGGCCGTGGGGACCTGCGCCGGGGGCGCCGCCGTCTCGACGGGGGCCGGCTCGACCGGGGCCGGGGGCTCCTCACGAGGGGTGACCGTGCCCAGTCCGCCGAACGCGGGTCGCACCGGCTCGGCCGGGCGGACCGGGGCGGGCGCGGGCTCCTCGCGCTTGGTGGAGGCGGCGCCGATGACGTTGTCCCGGCGGGCCGGGGGCTGTCCGCCGTCGAAACCGGCCGCGATGACGGTGACGCGCACCTCGTCGCCGAGGGCGTCGTCGATGACGGCGCCGAAGATGATGTTCGCCTCGGGGTGGGCGGCCTCGCTGACCAGCTGGGCGGCCTCGTTGATCTCGAAGAGGCCGAGGTCGGAGCCGCCGGAGATGGAAAGCAGCACACCGCGGGCGCCGTCGATGGAGGCCTCCAGCAGCGGGGAGGAGATCGCCATCTCGGCGGCCGCGACCGCACGGTCGTCGCCGCGGGCGGAGCCGATGCCCATGAGGGCCGAGCCGGCCTCGGACATCACGGACTTGACGTCGGCGAAGTCGAGGTTGATCAGGCCCGGGGTGGTGATGAGGTCGGTGATGCCCTGGACGCCGGAGAGCAGGACCTGGTCGGCCGACTTGAAGGCGTCGAGCACCGAGACCTGGCGGTCCGAGATGGACAGCAGGCGGTCGTTGGGGATGACGATGAGGGTGTCGACCTCTTCGCGGAGCTCGGCGATGCCGTCCTCCGCCTGGTTGGCGCGTCGCCGGCCCTCGAAGGTGAACGGCCGGGTGACCACACCGATCGTCAGGGCGCCGAGGGAGCGCGCGATGTTGGCGACGACGGGGGCGCCGCCGGTGCCGGTGCCGCCGCCCTCGCCGGCGGTGACGAAGACCATGTCGGCCCCCTTGAGGACCTCCTCGATCTCCTCGCGGTGGTCCTCTGCCGCCTTGCGACCGACTGCCGGGTTGGCGCCGGCGCCGAGGCCCCGGGTGAGTTCACGGCCGACGTCGAGCTTGACGTCGGCGTCGCTCATCAACAGCGCCTGCGCGTCCGTGTTGATGGCGATGAACTCGACGCCCTTGAGACCGACCTCGATCATTCGGTTGATGGCATTGACACCACCGCCGCCGACACCGATGACCTTGATGACTGCGAGGTAGTTCTGCGGTGCTGCCACGTCGAAGGCCTCTCGCCTCGAGTTACGTGTCGCCGCCTCGCGGGCCTGCGGTGCGACGACTGATGCCGAAATGTGGGACGGTCCGAACGCGCCGACCCGAACCCTAACCCTGAAGTTTAGGGTTAAGTATGTGCCTGATCCCTGGACTCTTCCGAACAGGACACTAAGTCGACAAGTAGCGCGTGTTCAACGAACACGCCGAACCTCCCGTTTTTCTTTTCACCCTATGTGATCACCCGTATCGGTGGCCAACCAGGGTGCGTCGCTGTTCGACCCGACGTCAACTCCCGGACACCGCAGGGGCGGTGGGGACGCTCACGTCGAAGTGGGCTGCCTTGGGCGCCGCTTTCAGCAGGGCCGTCAGCGCGCGGCCCTTCGCCTCACCCTGCTCGCCGCTCCCCCACACCACGGTGCGCCGCCCGGTCAACTCCAGGACGACCGAGTCGTACGAGCCCACCCTGACCTGCACGGTCTCTCCCGCGACCGCCTCCGGGAGGTCCGCGGCGACGCCCACCGCCTCGTGCAGCAGCCGCTCCTCGTCGAAGCGGCGGCCGCTCGGCGACTGCGCCGCGCTCAATTCGAGGACGGGGACGCCGGCGGGTGCTTTCGCAACCGTGTCGAAGCGCACACCCGATGCGTCCACTTCCACGAAGTTGGCGCCCTTTTTGATGAGCAGGACGGGTTTGCGCTCCGTCACTTTCAGCCCGATTCCGTGCGGCCACGACCGCACGACATCGACCGAATCGACACGGGGCAGCCGGCTGCGCACCCGGCCCGCGATCTCGTCGGTGTCCACGCCCACGAGCGGGGACCCGACCGGCACGGCCGCGGCGGCCAGCACCTGTTCGGAGGTGAGGACCTGCGTGCCGCTCGCGGTGACCTTCTCGACCCGGAGCCAGGAGGAGCCGTACAGCACCCAGCCGATCCCGCCGACGAGGAGCGCCGCGGCGGCGAGCAGGACCAGCAGGCGGCCCCGGCGGCGCATCCGTCCGAGGAGGCGGAGCAGGCCGCGGGCCGGTCCGCCGGATCCCCCCGTCGCCCCGGACGCCTTCGGCGGCTTGGCCGCCCGAGGCCCGTTCGGCGCCTTGGACTGCTTGCTCTGCTTGGCCTGCTTGGCCTGCTTGGCCTGCTTCGACGGCTTCGCCGAGGCGGGGGACGTGGGCGGCTTCGGAGAGCCGGGGCCCCTGCCCGCGCGGGCAGGGCGGCCGGACCGGTCGGGGAAGGGTGCCCCGCGCCGTGTGGTCTTCGGTCCGGCCACTGCTGCCTCCTGCGTCCGTGCCTTCCCGCCTCAGCGGGCCCGGTGTGCCGCGATCGCCTCGTACACCATCGCGACCAGCAGCTCGTCGGCGTCCCGGCGGCCGAACTCGGCGGCCGCGCGGGACATCTCGTACAGGCGGTGCGGGTCTGCGAGCACCGGCAGGACGTTGCCGAGCACCCACTCGGGCGTCAGCTCCGCGTCGTCGACGAGCAGGCCGCCGCCGGCCTTGACCACCGGCTGGGCGTTGAGCCGCTGTTCGCCGTTGCCGATCGGCAGCGGGACGTACGCGGCCGGAAGCCCGACGGCGGAGAGTTCGGCGACGGTCATCGCGCCCGCGCGGCACAGCATCATGTCGGCGGCGGCGTACGCGAGGTCCATCCGGTCCACGTACGGTACCGGGACGTAGGGCGGCATCCCGGGCATGTTGTCCACGTGCGGCAGTTCGTTCTTCGGGCCGACCGCGTGGAGGATCTGCACGCCGGAGCGCTGGAGGGTCGGCGCGACCTGCTGGATGGTCTCGTTGAGGCGACGGGCGCCCTGTGAGCCGCCGGAGACCAGCAGGGTGGGCAGGTTGGGGTCCAGGCCGAACGCGGCGCGCGCCTCGGGGCGTACGGCGGCGCGGTCCAGCGTGGAGATCGTGCGGCGCAGCGGGATGCCGACGTAGCGGGCGCCGCGCAGCTTGCTGTCGGGCGTGGAGACCGCGACGGCGTGCGCGTAGCGGGAGCCGATCTTGTTGGCCAGGCCGGGGCGGGCGTTGGCCTCGTGGACGATGATCGGCACGCCGAGCCGCTTGGCCGCGAGGTAGCCGGGCAGGGCCACGTAGCCTCCGAAGCCGACGACGACGTCGGCCTTGGTGCGCTCCAGGATCTCCTCGGCCGCCTTGATGGTGCCGCGCAGCCGCCCCGGGACGGTGATGAGCTCGGGGGTGGGCTTGCGGGGCAGCGGGACGGCCGGGATCAGGCCCAGCTCATAGCCGCGCTCGGGCACCAGACGGGTCTCCAGCCCGCGCTCGGTGCCGAGGGCGGTGATGCCCACGGAAGGGTCCTGCCTGCGCAGGGCGTCCGCGAGGGCCAGCGCCGGCTCGATGTGGCCGGCGGTCCCCCCACCGGCGAGTACGACATGCACCGAAATTCACCGCTCTCCGGACGGACGCCTCGTGACGCGCCGTCTCATCGACTTCCATCTCTGCCCGGTCCGCTTCCAGCCCCTCTTCGGCTGGCGCATCGCGAGCGCCGCGCGCGCGGCCGGCTCCTCCCGCGCGAAGGCGATGAGCAGTCCGACCGCGAACATGGTCGGCAGCAGCGCGGACCCTCCGTACGAGAAGAGCGGGAGCGGGACACCGGCGATCGGCAGCAGGCCGAGCACCGCACCGATGTTGATCACGGCCTGGGCCGTGATCCAGGTGGTCACGCCTCCCGCGGCATAGCGTACGAAGGAGTCCTCCGTGCGTCCGGCCACGCGGATACCCGCATAGCCTAGAGCCGCGAACAGGGCGAGTACCGACAGCGTCCCCGCCAGTCCCAGTTCCTCCCCGGTGATGGCGAAGATGAAGTCGGTGTGCGCTTCGGGCAGTTGTCCCCATTTTTCCACACTGGCACCGAGACCGGAACCGAACCATCCGCCGGAAGCCAGAGCATAGATCCCGTGTACGGCCTGCCAGCACAGGTCGCCCGGGCCCGGATCGGTCGCGCCGATGCAGGCGAGCCGGTCCATCCGGTGCGGGCTGGTCCTGATGAGCAGTGCGACGATCACACCCGCGAAGCCGAGGACGCCGACGAACATCCGCGTCGGCGCCCCGGCCAGCCACAGCAGGCCGAACAGCACGGCCCCGAGGATGACCGCGGTGCCCATGTCGCCGCCCAGCATGATCAGCCCGAGCAGCAGGAAGGCCACCGGGACCAGCGGCACCAGCAGGTGCTTCCACTGGCTCAGCAGCTCCTTGTCGCCCTTGCGGGCCAGCAGGTCGGCGCCCCACAGGATCAGGGCCAGCTTGCCGAACTCGCTGGGCTGGAGCATGAACGGACCGCCGAGGGAGATCCAGTTCTGGTTGCCGTTGATCGACACCCCTATCCCGGGGACCTGCACCAGCACCATGAGGAACAGGGTTGCGGCCAGCACCGGGTAGGACAGCGCCCGGTGGAGCTTGACCGGCATCCGGGAGGCGGCGAGCAGCAGCCCGGTGCCGATCAGGGCGGCCAGGAACTGCTTTTTGAAGAAGTACGCGTCGCCCAGGCCGAGCTGGAGCGCCTTGATCATGGAAGCCGAGTAGACCATCACCAGGCCGAGCACGGTGATGAGCAGCGAGCTGCCGAAAATCAGGTAATAGGCCGTGAGGGGGCGGTCCCAGGCCCTGGCCAACTGCCGCTGCGTACGCCGCAGCCGGGCCAGCGGTCCGCCACCGGGGGGCCGCCGAAGGCCCAGGGCCGGCCGTCTGCGGCCCTGCGGCCGGACGGCCCCGGCGCCTTTCGCGGACCCCGCGGCCTTCCCGGCGGTCGGCCGCCGCCCGGGCAGCACCTGCTTGGCCGGCATCTGTGACCTTCCCCTCCACTCGTACGCTGCGAGCAGCCGGTCGGGGAGGAACCTCCTGCCTGACCTAGGCGCCCTCGGCGGCCAGTTCGCTCACCGCGTCCGCGAATGCGTCCCCGCGCTCGTTGTAGTTCGCGAACATGTCCATCGAGGCACAGGCGGGTGCCAGCAGAACCGTGTCGCCGGGTTCGGCGAGCAGGGCCGCTTCCCGGACCGCAGCGAGCATCGCCCCAGTGTCGGTCCGGTCGAGGTCGACGACCGGGACCTCGGGGGCGTGTCGCGCCAGTGCCTCGGCGATCAGCGCCCGGTCGGCGCCGATGAGCACCGCGCCGCGCATCCGCTTCGCCGACTTCTGCACCAGCTCGTCGAAGGTCGCGCCCTTGGCGAGGCCGCCCGCGATCCACACCACGGGCTCGTACGCGGCGAGGGAGGCCTCGGCGGCGTGCGTGTTCGTGGCCTTGGAGTCGTCGACGTACACGACCCCGCCGACCTCGTCCACGTACGCGACGCGGTGCGCGTCCGGACGGAAGTCGCGCAGCCCGTCGCGGACCGCGCGCGGCGCGACGCCGAAGGCGCGGGCCAGGGCCGCCGCGGCGAGCGCGTTGGCGATGTTGTGCGGGGCCGGCGGGTTGACGTCGGCGACCTCGGCGAGCTCCTGGGCGTTCCGCTGCCGGTTCTCGACGAAGGCACGGTCGACGAGGATGCCGTCGACGACGCCCAGCATGGAGGGGCCGGGGGCACCGAGGGTGAAGCCGATGGCGCGGCAGCCCTCCTCGACGTCGGCCTCCTCGACGAGGCGCTCGGTGGCCGGGTCGGCCGCGTTGTAGACGCAGGCGACGGTGTTGCCCTCGTAGATGCGGCCCTTGTCGGCGGCGTACGCCTCCATCGAGCCGTGCCAGTCGAGGTGGTCGGGGGCCAGGTTGAGCACGGCCGCCGAGTGGGCGCGCACCGAGGGCGCCCAGTGCAGCTGGTAGCTGGAGAGCTCGACGGCGAGGACGTCGTACTCCTCCTCGCCGAGGACCACGTCGATGATCGGGGTGCCGATGTTGCCGACGGCCGCGGTCCTGAGCCCCGCGGCCTTCAGGATCGACGCGAGCATCTGGGTCGTGGTGGTCTTGCCGTTGGTGCCGGTGACGGCGAGCCACTCGGCGGGCTTGCGGCCCGGCCGGGAGCCGCGCAGCTGCCAGGCGATCTCCACGTCCCCGACCACGTCGACGCCGGCCTTCGCGGCGGCCTCGAACAGCGGGCTGCCGGGCTTCCAGCCGGGCGAGGTGACGACCAGGTCGGTGCCCTCGGGGAGGGTCTCGGCGTCGCCGAGTCGGACGGAGATGCCCAGTTCGCCGAGTTCGGCGGCCTTGGCGCGGTGGCCCTCGCCGTCGCCGCCGTCGACCACGGTCACGGATGCGCCGAGGCCGGCCAGGGCGCGGGCGGCGCTGATGCCGCTCACGCCGAGACCGGCGACGGTGATGTTCTTGCCCTGCCAGGAGGTCACTTGTCGGCTGCCCATCCCGCGTAGAAGAGTCCGAGGCCCACGATCACGCACATGCCCTGGATGATCCAGAAGCGGACCACCACGAGGACTTCGGACCAGCCCTTGAGTTCGAAGTGGTGCTGCAGCGGAGCCATCCGGAAGACGCGCTTGCCGGTGAGCCGGAAGGAGCCGACCTGGATGACGACCGAGAGGGTGATGAGCACGAACAGGCCGCCGAGGAGGGCGATCAGGAACTCCGTGCGGGAGCAGATCGCGAGGCCGGCGAGCGCGCCGCCGAGGGCCAGCGAGCCGGTGTCACCCATGAAGATCTTGGCGGGCGAGGTGTTCCACCACAGGAAGCCGAAGCAGGCGCCCATGAGCGCGGACGCGACGATCGCGAGGTCCAGTGGGTCGCGCACCTCGAAGCACGCGTTGGGGTTGGTCAGGGTCTGCGCGTTGGCGCAGGACTCCTGGAACTGCCAGACGCCGATGAACGTGTAGGCGCCGAAGACCATCACGGCGGCGCCGGTGGCCAGGCCGTCGAGGCCGTCGGTCAGGTTCACGCCGTTGGACATGGCCAGGATCATGAACAGGGCCCAGACCACGAAGAGCACCGGGCCGATCGACCAGCCGAAGTCCGTGACGAAGGACAGCTTGGTGGAGGCCGGGGCGTTGCCGCGGGCGTCCTTGAACTGCAGCGCGAGCACGGCGAAGGCGATGCCGACGATCAGCTGGCCCGCCATCTTGGCCTTGGCCCGCAGGCCGAGCGAGCGCCGCTTGACGATCTTGATGTAGTCGTCCAGGTAGCCGACGAGGCCCATGCCCGCCATCAGGAACAGCACCAGCACGCCGGAGAACGTCGGCTGGCTGCCCGTGATCACCTTCGTCAGGGCGTACGCGATGAGCGTGGCCAGGATGAAGGAGATGCCGCCCATGGTGGGCGTGCCCTTCTTCCCGGCGTGGCCGCGCGGGCCGTCGTCACGGATGAACTGGCCGTAGCCCTTGCGGGCCAGCAGCTTGATCAGCAGCGGGGTGCCGACGACGGTCAGGAACATGCCGATGACACCGGCGAACAGGATCTGCCTCATCGGTCGGCACCCTCGCCCTCGCCGACCAGCAGCGCCTGAGCGACCCGCTCCAGGCCGATCGACCTGGAAGCCTTCACCAGCACGACGTCCCCCGGGCGCAGTTCACTGCGCAACAGGTCGATCGCCGCCTGCGCGTCGGACACGAGCACCGACTCCTCACCCCACGAACCCTCGTTGTAGGCGCCCAGTTGCAGCCAGGACGCTTCCCTGCCCCCGACTGCGACGAGCTTGCTCACGTTGAGCCGGACGGCAAGCCGTCCCACCGCGTCGTGCTCGGCCAGCGAGGCGTCTCCGAGCTCGGCCATGGGACCGAGCACCGCCCACGTGCGCCCCCCGTTCGCCCTGGCGGCGCCGCCCATGGCGGCCAGCGCACGCAGTGCGGCCCGCATGGACTCGGGGTTCGCGTTGTAGGCGTCGTTGACGACCGTAACGCCGTCCGCCCGCTCGGTGACCTCCATCCGCCACCGGGACAACGTGCCCGCCCCGGAGAGCGCGGTGGCGATCTCCTCGACGGACATGCCCAGCGTGTGGGCGACGGCGGCCGCTGCGAGCGCGTTCGACACGTGGTGCTCACCGTACAGGCGCAAGGTCACTTCGCCGCACCCGGTGGGTGTGTGAAGTGTGAAGGAGGGCTGTCCTGCGGGTGTCATCCGGACCTCGGTGGCCCGTACGTCGGCGTCCTCGGCCTCGCCGAAGAGCACCGTGCGGGCCTTGGTCCGGGCGGACATCGCCCGCACCAGGGGGTCGTCGGCGTTGAGGACGGCCACGCCTCCGTCGGCCTCGGCCGGCAGGGCCTCGACCAGCTCGCCCTTGGCCACGGCGATCTGCTCGCGGCCGCCGAACTCGCCGATGTGGGCGGTGCCGACGTTGAGGACGAGGCCGATGCGCGGCGGGGTCAGACCGGTGAGGTAGGCGATGTGGCCGATGCCGCGGGCGCCCATCTCCAGCACCAGGTGCCGGGTCTCCTCGGTGGCGCGCAGCGCGGTGAGCGGCAGGCCGATCTCGTTGTTGAGGGAGCCGGGCGTCCACACGGTGGGCGCGTGGGCCTGGAGCACCTGGGCGATGAGGTCCTTGGTGGAGGTCTTGCCGGCGGAGCCGGTCAGGGCCACCACGTCGGTGCCCAGGCGTTCGACGACGGCCCGGGCCAGGGCACCGAGGGCCCTCTCGACGTCGGCGACGACGATCGCGGGCACCCCGACCGGCCGGGCGGCGAGGACGGCCGCGGCGCCGGCGGCGACGGCGCGCTCGGCGTAGTCGTGGCCGTCGACGTGCTCGCCGGCGAAGGCGGCGAACAGGCTGCCGGGCTCCACCTGGCGGGAGTCGATGACGACGGGACCGGTGATCCGTACGGACGGATCCGGTATGTCGTGGGGCCGCCCGCCGGTGATGTCGGCGATCTCGGCGAGGGAGAGGGCGATCACTGGTTCACCTCGGCCTGGGGGACGCTTCGCTCGTGCGGCTGCGCGGTGCGCGCGGCCTGTGCCTCGATCGCGGCGCGGAGCACCGCGCGGTCGTCGAAGGGGCGCACGACACCGGCGGTGTCCTGGCCCTGTTCGTGGCCCTTGCCGGCCACCAGCACGGTGTCGCCGGGCTCGGCGCGGGCGACGGCCGCGGCGATGGCCGCGGCGCGGTCGGCGTCGACGAGGACCGTGCCGCGCTCCTCGGCGGGGACGGAGACGGCGCCCTCGAACATCGCGGCGAGGATCTTCAGCGGGTCCTCGGAGCGCGGGTTGTCGGAGGTCAGCACGGCGGTGTCGGCGAACCGGGCGGCGGCGGCGCCCATCGGGCCGCGCTTGGTGGTGTCGCGGTCGCCGCCGCAGCCGAGCACGATGTGCAGCCGGCCCGCGGTGACCTCCCGCAGGGCCCGCAGCACCGACTCCACGGCGTCGGTCTTGTGCGCGTAGTCCACGACGGCGAGGTACGGCTGCCCCGCGTCCACCCGCTCCAGCCGGCCCGGGACCCCGGGGACGGCGGCGACGCCGTCGGCGGCGGTCTGCGGGTCGAGGCCCGCGGCGGCCAGCGTCGCGATGGCGGCGACGGTGTTGGCCACGTTGAACGGGCCGGGCAGCGGGGCCCTGGCGCTCACGCGCTCCCCGTTCGGGCCGAGCACGGTCAGGGTGGAGTCCATGTGCCCGAAGACGACGTCCTCGGCGCGCCAGTCGGCGCCCGGGTCGCCGGCGGCGGAGAAGGTGACGACCGGGATCTCCGACTCCTTGGCGAGGCGGCGACCGTACTCGTCGTCGACGTTGACCACGCCCAGGCGGGCCCGGCGCTCGGTGAAGAGCTGGGCCTTGGCCTGGAAGTAGTCCTCCATGTCGGAGTGGAACTCCATGTGCTCCGGGCTCAGGTTGTTGAAGACGGCGACGTCGAAGACGCAGCCGTCGACCCGGCCGAGCACGAGGGCGTGGCTGGAGACCTCCATGGCGACGGCCTCGACGCCGCGTTCGCGCATGACCGCGAAGAGCGCCTGGAGGTCGGTGGCCTCGGGGGTGGTCCGCTCGGACTTGATGCGCTCGTCGCCGATGCGCATCTCGACCGTGCCGACGAGTCCGGTGCTGCGGCCCGCGCCGCGCAGTCCGCCCTCGACGAGGTACGCCGTGGTGGTCTTGCCGGAGGTGCCGGTGATGCCGATCTGGAGCAGCCCCTCGCCGGGACGGCCGTAGATCGCGGCGGCGAGCGCGCCCATCCGGCCTCGCGGGTCGGCGACGGCCAGGACCGGCAGCCCGGTCGCGGCGGCGCGCTCGGCGCCCGCCGGATCGGTCAGCACGGCCGCGGCGCCGAGGGCGGCCGCCTGGGCCGCGAAGTCGGCGCCGTGCATGCGGGCGCCCGGCAGGGCCGCGTACAGGTCGCCGGGGCGCACGGCACGGGAGTCGTGCGTGATGCCGGTGATCTGCGGCTGCGGCTGCTGCGCGGCGCCGGGGGCGTCGAGACCCAGCAGGGCCGCCAGCTCGCCGAGCGGGGTCGGCCGGGCGGTCGCGGGCCGGGGCGCTCCCGGCGGCGTTGCCGGGGCGTCTTTCTGGGTGGTTCTGGGCTGATCAGCGTGGGGCACGGCGGTGAGCGTACCCGGCGCGGCGGGCCGGTAGCCAAGCGAGGGCCCGGCCGGGGCGGCTTCGGCGGACTGGTTCCCGGGTTTCGGGGTGATCGTTGTCACTGATGGTGCCTCAGGCGGTTCGGGCCGGCGGGCCGGGTCACGGAGCGGGCTGCGGGCTGGGCTGCGGAGCGGTCGGGGGTGCGGCCGGCGGACCGGCGTCGTAGGTGACGGGGAGCCCGGCGGGGGCGCTTCCCGAAGGGGCGACCTGGAGGGTCTTCAGGGCGAACTCCATGACCTTCTTGTAGATGGGTCCGCAGATCTGGCCGCCGAAGTAGCTGCCCTTGGTGGGGTTCTGGATGGCGCAGTAGACGGTGATGCGGGGGTTGTCGGCAGGGGCGAAGCCGGCGAAGGAGGCGGTGTAGCCCTTGTAGCGGCCGGTGGCCGGATCCACCCGGTTGGAGGTGCCGGTCTTGCCGCCGACCCGGTAGCCGGGGATCTTCGCCTTGGTTCCGGTGCCCTCCTGGTCGTCGACCACCGATTCGAGCATCTCGGAGAGGGTGTGGGCGGTCTCCTTGCTGATCACGCGGGTCTGCTCGGGGGCGGGAGCCGGGGTGAAGCGGCCGTCGGGGCCCTTGGTGCCGCGCACCAGGGTCGGCTCGATCCGCACGCCGCCGTTGGCGATCGTCGAGTACACGGAGGCCGCCTGCATGGCGTTGAGGGACAGGCCCTGGCCGAAAGGAATCGTGTACTGCTGGGAGGTCGACCAGCTCTCGGGTCGGGCGAGCAGGCCCCGGGACTCGCCCGGGTAGTTCAGGCCGGTGGGCTGCCCGATGCCGAACCGGGTCAGGTAGGAGTACAGGACCCGGTTGGCCTCGGGCTGGGTGGCGCCGAGCTGGCCGGTGGCCAGGATGGTGCCGATGTTCGAGGACTTGGCGAGGACCCCGTTGAGGGTCAGGTACCAGGTCGGGTGGTCGACGTCGTCCTTGAACAGCCGGTCCCCGCGGTGGAGCCGGTTGGGGACCTCGACGTGGGTCTCGGGGGTGGCCTTCTTCTCCTCCAGGACCGCGGCCATCGAGATGACCTTGGCGGTGGAGCCGGGCTCGTAGACGTCCTGGAGCGCCGCGTTGCCCATGGCCGCGGAGCTCGCCTTCGAGAGGTCGTTCGGGTCGAAGCCGGGGGCGTTGGCCATGGCCAGCACCTCGCCGGTGCGGGTGTCCTGGACGATGACGTAGCCGCGGTCGGCCTCGGACTTCCTGACCTGCTCGGCGATGGCGCTCTGCGCCGCCCACTGGATGTCGCGGTCGATGGTCAGCTCGACGTCCTCGCCGGGCACGGCGGGCTTCTCGCTCGACCCGGCGGTGGGCACGCGGCGGCCGCCGGACTGGGCGTAGGTGATTTCGCCGTCCTTGCCGGAGAGCTTCTTGTCGAGGGCGGACTCCAGGCCGCCGGCGCCCCTGCCCTCGGCGTTGACGTAGCCCAGTATCCCGGCGGCGAGGTCCCCGTTCGGGTAGACGCGCTTGCTGCTGTCCTCGTTGAAGACGCCGGCCAGGACGTTGGCGCCGGGGCCGTTGGCCCGCTTGTCGGCGGCGGCCTTCTCCGCGAAGACCCGCTTGAGGTCCTTGATCTGGTTCCAGACCTGCGGGGTCTGGCGGCGCGCGAGGATCACGTAGCGGCTGTTCTTGGTGCGCAGCTTGCCGGCGAGCTCTCCGGCGTCCGTGCCGAGGATGGGCGCGAGGAGGGCGGCCGCCTGCTCGGGCGCGTCGGGGGCCTTGCTCTCCTGCGGGGTGAACATCTTCGGGTCCGCGGTGATGTCGTACGCGTCCACGCTGGTGGCCAGGGCGACGCCCTTGCGGTCGGTGATCTCGCCGCGCTCGGCGGCCAGGGTGTAGCTGGTGAACCGGTTCTCGGAGGCCTTGGCCGAGTACGCGGAGGCGTCGACGGCCTGCACTTGGAGCAGGCGTACGACGAAGGCCAGCATCACCAGCGTCAGGCCGACGCCGACCAGCCGCAGCCGGGGCTTGGGACTCCCGAGCCGGATCGTGTGCGGGGCCCGCGCCCCGCCGGACCGCCGCCCGGCATCGACCCGCGGCCGGTCGCCGCCCCGGGCATCGACCCGGGCCCGCTCCCCGCCGGGCCGGGGCACGCGCCGCCCGTCCCTGAACGTCACCGGCCCACCTCCCGGTCACCCACCGGCCCGCAGAACCGGACCCCGCCGTCGCCCGGGACACGGACCACCCCGGCCCCGCCGGCGATCGAGCCGCGGGGGCGGGGGCGGGGGCCCCGGAGCAACCCGGCTCCGCCGGCGATCGTGGCGCGAGGGCCGGCGCAGAGCCCCAACCCGGCCCCGCCGGCGACCGAGGCGCGGAGTCCGGGGCAGAGCACTGATCCGGCCCCGCCGACGACCGAGACGCGGGGTCCGGGGCGGAGCCCCGACCCAGCCCCGCCGGCGTTTGAGGCGCGGGGGCCGGGGCGGGGCCCGGGGGAGCGGTGAAGGGGCGGGGCGGGGGCACGTCCCGCAGGGGTCCGCGTCACGACGTCACCTTCCGGGGGCCGGGCTGGGCAGAGGGGCTCCCCCGGGACCGCTGCGATCGGCGCCCGGGGCGTTCGCGGGCGGGGCCGCCGCCCCGGAGGGCGGCACGACGGCCGGCGGCCCGGCGGGACTGGGCAGGGCCGCCGGGGCGGAGGCCGACGCCGACGGCGACGGCGACGGCGCAGCCACCGGCGCCTCGGCCGCCACCGCACTGCCGGACACCTGCCCGTCGGGCCCGATGAACACGGGGGATCCGCCCGGCACCATCCCCAGCTCCTGCGCCCGCCGCTGCAGCGCATCCGGCTGCGAGTAGGCGTCCACGTCCCGCTGGAGCGCCTGCTCCTCGTCGGTGAGCGCGGTGGTCTCCTTCTTCAGCCTGGCCAGCTGGAAGGAGCCCTGGTTCAGTGCCGAGTTCAGCAGGAGCAGGCTGATCAGGCCGCCGGCGAGCAGCGCGACGACCAGCAGGACGAACGGCGTGCGCGCCGCCTGCCCGGACCCGGAGGCCCCGCGCAGCCGCCCGGGCCCTCCCGCACCGCCGCCCCCCGCGCCCCCGGCCCTGCTCACAGGTCCGCCTCCCGGATGCGCTCGACCCCGCGGAAGCGGGCCGGCGCGGCCCGCCGGTTCTCGGCGATCTCCTCCTCGGTGGGCAGTTCCGCCCCGCGCGTGAGGAGCTTGAGCTTGGGCTGGTACTTCTCGGGCACCACCGGCAGCCCGGGCGGCGCGGTGGAGGCGGCGCCCGCGGCGAAGACCTGCTTGACGAGGCGGTCCTCCAGCGAGTGGTACGACAGCACCGCGATCCGGCCGCCGACGGCGATCCGGTCCACGGCCGCCGGAATCGCCCGCTCCAGGACCGACAGCTCGCCGTTGACCTCGATCCGCAGCGCCTGGAAGGTCCGCTTGGCCGGGTTGCCGCCGGTGCGCTTGGCGGCCTGCGGCAGGGCCTCGCGGATCAGCTCGACCAGCCGCGCGCTGTGGTCGAACGGCTCCTTCTCGCGCTCCCGCACGATCGCCGAGACGATCCGCTTGGCCTGCTTCTCCTCGCCGTACTGGCGCAGGATCCGTACGAGCTCGCCCGCCGGGTAGGTGTTGAGCACCTCGGCGGCGCTGATGCCGGTCGTCTGGTCCATGCGCATGTCCAGCGGCGCGTCCTGCGCGTACGCGAACCCGCGGTCGGCCTCGTCGAGCTGCATGGAGGAGACGCCGAGGTCGAAGAGGATCCCCTGGACGGACGGGATGCCTAGGCGGTCCAGTACGGCGGGCAGCTCGTCGTAGACGGCGTGGACGAGGGTGGCGCGGTCGCCGAAGCGCGCGAGCCGCTCGCCGGAGAGCCGCAGGGCCTCCTTGTCGCGGTCGAGGCCGATCAGGCGGGCCTCGGGGAATCGGGTCAGCAGGGCCTCGCTGTGGCCTCCGAGGCCGAGGGTGCAGTCGACGACGACGGCTCCCGGCTCCTGGAGCGCCGGGGCCAACAGGTCCAGGCACCGCTGGAGCATGACCGGGACATGTCGGGACTCGCTGGTCAAAGCGCCCTCTCAGATAACGGCGCGGCCGGCGGACGCCGCGCCGCACACGCGGAGTGTTACCAAGAGGCCGGGCGGCCGGTGGGGCCGCGGCTCCGGCCGGTTCGCGTCACTTTAGTGCAACGGTCTCCGCGGTCAACGAACCGCCCCGCGTGCCGTGCCTCCGCCTCACCCGGAACCCCCGAAAGCCGCGAATCACCCGGTCGGCCGCCCCCTGCTCACCCGTGTGGGTTAGCTCACAACAAGGCAGGTTGACGTTCTTTGTCCATCCTCTCTCCATACCTTCACCAGCGGTGACCACTACCGTCGTAGGCATGACGACCTCCGCATCCCTCCCCGCAGAATCCCCCGCCGAAGGATCCGCAGGCCGATCCGTCACCGACCGGCTGGTGGCGTCGAACCGCCAGTACGCCGAGCAGTTCCGGGACCCGGGCATGGACGCCCGTCCCGTCCTGCAGGTGGCGGTCGTGGCCTGCATGGACGCCCGCCTGGACCTCCACGCCGCCCTCGGCCTCGAGCTCGGTGACTGCCACACCATCCGCAACGCAGGCGGCGTGGTCACCGACGACACCATCCGCTCGCTCACCATCAGCCAGCGGGCCCTGGGCACGCGCGCGGTGATACTGATCCACCACACCGGCTGCGGCCTCGAGAGCCTGACCGAGGACTTCCGGCACGAGCTGGAGGACGAGGTCGGCCAGCGCCCGTCCTGGGCCGTCGAGGCCTTCCGCGACGTGGACCAGGACGTCCGCCAGTCCATGCAGCGGGTCCGGACCAACCCCTTCCTGCCCCACCGCGACGATGTGCGAGGCTTCGTCTTCGACGTGCACACCGGACTCCTGCGGGAGATCGATCCCGCCTCGTGAGTGACACAAGGCCGTAGGGCCGTCAAGAATGCGGGATGGCGCCGCCCGGAAAACCTTCCGGGCCGGCGTCCGTGTTGGGGTGGGCCGGTCATGCGCCAAGGACGTCGGCCCTGCCGGAAAGGGCCGAGGAGTACCAGGTGACGACGTATGACGACAGAGCGAGCCTCGCGGATCTGACGAGCACGGCCGAGCGGGTGCGGCACTCCGTCGAGAGCGTGATCGAGGGCAAGCCCGAGGTCGTGCGCATCGCGCTCACCGTGCTGCTCGCCGAGGGGCACCTGCTGATCGAGGACGTCCCCGGCGTCGGCAAGACCATGCTCGCCAAGACCCTCGCCAAGTCGATCGACTGCTCCGTGCAGCGCATCCAGTTCACCCCGGACCTGCTGCCGTCCGACATCACCGGCGTCAGCATCTACGACCAGCAGCGCCGCGAGTTCGAGTTCAAGCCCGGTGCGATCTTCGCCCAGATCGTCATCGGCGACGAGATCAACCGCGCCTCCCCCAAGACCCAGTCCGCGCTGCTGGAGTCGATGGAGGAGCGCCAGGTCACCGTCGACGGCACGACCTACGCCCTGCCGAGCCCGTTCATGGTGGTCGCCACCCAGAACCCGGTGGAGATGGAGGGCACCTACCCGCTGCCCGAGGCGCAGCGCGACCGCTTCATGGCCCGCGTCTCCGTCGGCTACCCGAGCCCCGACGCCGAGCTGCAGATGCTCGACGTCCACGGCGGGCTCTCCCCGCTCGACGACCTGCAGGCCGTCGCCCACGCCCACGACGTCGTCAAGCTCATAGACGCCGTGCGCGAGGTGTACGTCGCCGAGCCGGTCCGGCGCTACGTCGTCGACCTGGTCTCCGCGACCCGCAGCCACCCCGACCTGCGCCTGGGCGCCTCGCCGCGCGCGACCCTGCACCTGCTGCGCGCCGTGAAGGCCTCCGCCGCCCTGTCCGGCCGCGACTACGTGCTGCCCGACGACGTCCAGCAGCTGGCCGGCCCGGTGCTCGCGCACCGCCTGCTGCCCACCGCGCAGGCCCAGCTGAACCGCCGCACCGCCGAGCAGGTCGTCCGCGACATCGTGCAGCGCACCCCCGTACCGTCCGCGCACTCCCGCGGCGAGGTGCCGCCCGGCGCGGGCATCCGGGGCTTCTGATGGGCGCCGGTGCCCCGGGCGCCGGCGGCGAGGACACCGGCGGCGGCTTCGGCGGGCTGCGCGCCTCGCTGGCGGGTCTGACCACCCGCGGCCGGTCCTTCCTGGCCGCCGGGACCGCCGCCGGGCTGTGCGCGTACGTCCTGGGCCAGGACGAGCTGCTGCAGGTCGGGCTGCTGCTCGCCGTGCTGCCGCTGGTCTGCGTCCTCGCCCTGCACCGCACCCGCCACCGGGTGGCGGGCAGCCGCCGGCTGAGCCCGGCGCGGGTGGCCGCCGGCTCCGAGGCCCGGGTGCAGCTGCGCCTCGACAACGTCTCGCGGGTGCCCACGGGGCTGCTGATGCTCCAGGACCGCGTGCCGTACGTGCTCGGGCCCCGGCCCCGCTTCGTCCTGGACCGGGTCGAGCCCGGCGGGCGCCGCGAGGTGTCCTACCGGGTCCGCTCCGACCTGCGCGGCCGCTATCCGCTGGGCCCGCTCCAGCTGCGGCTGACCGACCCGTTCGGGCTGGTCGAGCTGACCCGCTCGTTCAGCACCCACGACCTGCTGACCGTCGTCCCGCGCACCGAGGAGCTGGCGCCGGTCCGGCTGGCCGGCGAGACCTCCGGCTACGGCGACGGCAGCCGCCGCGCCCTGGCCCTGTCCGGCGACGACGACGTGATCCCGCGCACCTACCGGCGCGGCGACGACCTGCGCCGGGTGCACTGGCGCTCCACCGCCCGCTACGGCGAGCTCATGGTCCGCCGCGAGGAGCAGCCGCAGCGCAGCCGGGCCACCGTGCTGCTGGACACCCGGGAGGCGGCCTTCGAGGGCGCCGGCCCGGACTCCGCCTTCGAGTGGGCCGTGTCCGCGGCCGCCTCCACCCTGCTCCACCTGCTCGAGCAGGGGTTCTCCACCCGGCTGCTGACCGATGCGGGGACCGCGGTGCCCGGCGACGGCAGCGGCTTCTCCTCCGGCGGGCAGGACTCCGCCGAGGCCGCCGGGCTGATGATGGACACCCTCGCCGTCGTCGGGCACTCCGACGGCGCCGGCCTCGCGCGCGCGTACGACGCGCTGCGCAGCGGCGGCGCGGGCCCCGGCGGCGGCTTCGGCGAGACCGGCGGGGACGGGCTGCTCATCGCCTTCTTCGGGGACCTGGACGACGTACAGACGGAACTGGCGGCCAAGATGCGCGGGCGCAGCGGGGCCGCGGTGGCCTTCGTACTGGATGCGGCGGTGTGGGCCGGGCGGCCCACCGCGGTGGAGGAGCGGCTGCACCGGCTGCGCGCGGCGGGCTGGACGGCCCTGGCCGTGCCGCCCGGAGCCGCCTTCGGGGAGCTGTGGCGGCAGGCCGGCAACGCCCCGCTGGGCTCGGGTGCCACCGGGGGCCGGGCATGAGCGGGCGGGCGCGCGTCACGCTGTTCGCGGTCCTGGCGACGCTGCTGACCTCCTGGTCGCTGGCCTCGCTGGTGGAGTCCGCGGGCTGGCTGCTGCAGGCGGCCCTGCTGCTGGCCGTACAGAGCGGCGTCGGCGCGGCGGGGCGGCGGATCCCGCTCGCCCGGCCCCTGACCGTCGCCGCCCAGGTCGTGGTCTCGCTGCTGGTGCTCGCCCTGCTGTTCGCGGGGAAGGGCGAGTCCACCGGGGACGGGCCGATGGCCTACCTGGTGGGCGACTTCGCCGCCCTGTTCCGGCGGGGCGTGCAGGACGTCGCCGAGTTCGCGATCCCGGCCCCGCTGACCGACGGCATCCGGCTGCTCCTGCTGTCCGGCGTCCTGCTGGTCGGACTCGTGGTGGACCTGCTGGCGGTGACGCTGAGGACGGCCGCCGCGGCCGGGCTGCCGCTGCTCGCGCTGTACTCGGTGGCCGCCGGGCTGTCCGCCGGCACCGGGGCCGGGGGCGCCTGGTTCGCCTTCCTGCTGGCCGGCGGAGGCTACCTGTTGCTGCTGCTGGCCGAGGGCCGCGACCGGCTGGCCCAGTGGGGCCGGGTCTTCGGCGGGGCGCCGCCCGGGCGGGTCTCGGCGTCCTCCGGGTACGGGGGCGGCGGCTCCGGCCAGGCGACCGCTCCCGTACGCACCGGGCGGCGCATCGGCGCGGTCGCGCTCGGCATCGCCCTCGTGGTGCCCGCGGCCCTGCCCCCGCTCGGCGGCGGGCTGCTGGCCGGGCGCGGCGAGGCCGCCGGCGGCGGCAGCGGGACCGGCGGGACGATCTCGGCGGTGAACCCGCTGGTCTCCCTCCAGGGCAGCCTGAACGCGCAGGACAACCGGGTGGTGCTGAAGTACCGCACGGACAGCCCGCAGCTCGGCGAGCAGTACCTGCGGATCCTGGCGCTGGACGAGTTCAACGGCGTCAAGTGGGAGGCCTCCGGGCGCGCCCTGACCGACGTGCCGGAGCAGCTGCCGGCGCCGCCGGGTCTGAGCGCGCAGGTCCGGCAAAGCGCCACCGAGGTGCGCACCAACATCTCGGCGGCCGACAGCTACGCGCAGCGCTACCTGCCGATGCCGTACCCGGCGACCGGCGTGGACATCCCCGGCAAGTGGCGGTTCGAGCCGGCCGGGCGGACCCTCGTCGGCGACCAGATCGGCAAGGACCGCTTCCAGAACGTCCAGGGCGCGGTGTACACGGTGCGCAGCCTGCTGCTGCGCCCGACGGCCGCCCAGCTCCAGGCGGCGCCCCCGGCGCGGCAGGAGGTCCGGGACGAGTACACGAAGCTGCCGGACAACCTGCCGCCGGTCGTCGCGGAGACGGCCCGCCAGGTGACGAAGGGCGCGAAGGACGACTACACGCGCGCGGTGCGGCTGCAGGACTGGTTCGCGGTCGGCGGCGGCTTCCGCTACGACACGAAGGTGGCCTCGGGCACGGGACCGCAGGCGATCGCCCGGTTCCTCGCCGACAAGGAGGGCTTCTGCGTCCACTTCGCGTTCTCGATGGCGGCGATGTCGCGCTCGCTCGGGATCCCGGCGCGGGTGGCGGTCGGCTTCACGCCGGGCGAGAAGCAGTCGGACGGCACGGTCGACGTGAGCATGCGGGACGCGCACGCCTGGCCGGAGCTGTACTTCGAGGGTGTGGGCTGGACCCGGTTCGAGCCGACGCCCCGCCAGGGCATCACGCGGCCGGACTACTCGCGCACCGAGCGGCCCGCGGCGCAGCCCTCCGCGCCGGCTCCGCTGCCGTCGCAGAGCTCGGCGGCGCCCTCCGCGGCACCGTCGAAGGCCGACGACTGCCCGCCGGAGCTGGCCCGCCTGGGCGAGTGCGGGACGAAGAACCCCCGGTCGAGCGCCGGAGCCGCCGACGACGGTGTGTCCGTCGGGGCGGTCCTCGCCTGGACGGGCGGCGTGCTGGCCCTGCTGGCGCTGCCGCTGCTGCCGCTGCTGTGGCGCTCGCGGCTCCGCTCCCGGCGCCTGGCGGCGGGCGCCGTCCTGCCGGCCTGGGAGGAGCTGGGCGACGCCGCCTGGGACGTGGGCCTCGCCCCCGACGGGGCGCTGTCCCCGCGGCGGGCCGCCGACCGGCTGGTGCTCCTCGGGCGGCTGGAGGAGGACGCCGCGGCTGCGGTGCACCGGGTCGCCGGTGCGGTGGAGCGGGTGCTGTACGCCCGGCCGGACGCCGCCGGGGAGGCGGCGTACGAGGGCCTGGCCGCCGACGTGCTGCTGGCCCGGGCGGCATTGCTGGCCGGCGCCGGCCGGGCCGGCCGCCTGCGCGCGCTGCTGCTGCCGCGGTCCGGGGTCCGGGTGCGGCGTGCGGCGGCGGCCCGCTGGTCGGCTGCCGCGGCGGCGGTGCGCGGGCGGGCGGCCGCGCTGGGTGCGCGGCTGCGGCCACTGGGCCAGAAGCTCCGGCCGAAGCTGCCACTGAAGAACCGCGGCTGACCACCCCGTCCGGCCCGCCGTCGCTTGACGCGCGGGGCCGGCCCATCGAGCCCCGCCGACGTGGCCTTTGAGGCACAGCACCCGCCCAACCAGCCCCGCCGGCGCTTGAGGCCCGGGGCCCGCCCCATCCAACCCCGCGGCGCTTGACGCGCGGAGGCCCACCCAACCCAGCCCGCCGGCGTTTGAGGCCCAGGGCCCGCCCATCCAACCCCGCCGGCGTTCGAGGCGCGAGGCCTGCCCCATACAGCCCCGCCGGCGTTTGAGGCGCGGGGTCTGGGGCGGAGCCCCAGGCGCGGGGCGCAGCCCCGCAGCGGGGGCCGGGGCCGCAGGCCCCGGTTTCGGGAAGGGGCGGGGAGGGGACAGGCCGCGCGCAGCGCCCACCCAGCCGCACCGCGCAGCCGGGCCGGGCCGCAGGGCCGGGGCCGAGCCGCAGGGCCGGGCCGCAGGGGCCGGATGGGAAAACGGCGGCGCGGCGAGGCTCGATCCCCCCGAGCCCCGCCGCGCCGGCGTTCCTGCATCACCGGGCCCCCCGGGTCCCCTGACCCCGTCCCGGTCGCGGCGCAGGCACCCGGTCCGCACCGGCCGCCCCGTGTCGGCGGTCCGGACCGGGTTCCCGTCCGTTGCCCCCAGTCTGGCGTCCGCGCAGGTGGGAGCCCATCCGCGCGGGTACTCATCCGGTGCCTGGGTACGCGTACTCATACTCGGGCCGGGCGGCGGGCCGGAAGCGGGCCCCACCAGTTGTACGCGCGCCCCGCGCCCCGCGGCACCGCCGATCGGGGGTCACCCACCCGTCAGCCGTTGCCGCTGACCCGTCCGCGCAGCAGCAGCGACAGCGCCGAGTGCACGTCGTCCAGCGAGCGCTCGCTCTGGAAGGACTGCCAGTCCAGGGCGGCCACCAGGACCATCCCCACCAGCGCCGCAGCAGTCAGCGGCACGTCGATCTCCGCGCTCAGCTCGCCGCGCTCCACGCCCTCGCGCAGCACGGTCTCCACGACGGCCACGGCCTCCTGACGAACCACCATGAGCGTGGACTGCCAGGTCCTGTTGGTCCGCCACAGCTCGGCGACGTACAGCTGCGTGAAGGCGGGGTAGCGGTCGATGAAGACCAGGCCCGCGCGGATCATCGCGTCGAGGGCCTCGACCCGGCTGCCGCCGCGCGCCTCGGTGGACTCCGCCGCCGCCCGCAGGGAGGCGGTGAGGAGGCCGACTCCGTGCCGCAGCAGCTCCTCGAAGAGCTCGTTCTTGCTCGCGAAGTTGTAGTAGACGGTGCCCTTCGCGACGCCCGCCCGCTCGGCGATCTCGTCGACCGTGGTGGCGGAGAAGCCCTGCTCGGCGATGAGCGTGACGGCTGCTTCGTAGAGCTTCTGGCGCGTCGCCTGCCGGCGGCCGCCGACGGCGCTCGTGCCGGCGCTGGTGCTGCTGCTTTCCATGGCGCTGATTCTCACAGGTGAACCGATCTGTCCGGGCCCGGTCACAGGCTCAGTTCGGGGTGGAGCCGGTCCATCGTCCACACCTGCTTGCCACGGGCGGCGAGCGCGGTCAGGGCGAGGGCGCCCGCGGTGAAGGCCGCCAGCACGGCGCAGCCCTGCCAGACCGGGGCCAGGTCGCCGCCGGTGATGAGGCGGCGCAGGCCCTCGACGATGTACGACATCGGCAGGTACGGGTGGATGGCGTTGAAGAAGCCGGGGCTGGTCTCCACGGGGTAGGTGCCGCCCGCCGAGGTGAGCTGGAGCATCAGGACGGCCAGGACCAGGATCCGGCCCGCGGCTCCGAACTTGGCGTTCAGCCACTGCACGATCGCAGCGAAGCAGCCGGTGACCAGGACCAGGAAGCCGATGGTCAGCGCCGGGCGGGCCATCTGCAGGCCGAGGCCCCAGTGCAGGACGGACATCAGGGCGCCCACCTGCAGCGACCCGAGCCCGGCGACGGGCAGCCAGCCGGCGAGGGCGATCCGCCAGGGCGAGGCGCCGGCGGCCAGGGCGCGCTTGTTCATCGGCGCGATCAGCATGTACGCGACCATCGCGCCGACCCAGAGGGACAGCGGGATGAAGTACGGGGCGAAGCCGGTGCCGTAGTTGGGCGCCTTGTGCAGGGACTGGTTGGCGAGCTTGACCGGGTCGGCCATGACCTGGGTGCGGGCGTCGCGCTGCTGCTGGTCGTAGTCCGGGATCTTGTCGACGCCCTGGTGCAGGCCGTCGGCGAGGGCGCCGTTGCCGTCGACGAGCTTGTAGAGGCCGCCGTCGAGGCTGTGGGCGCCGTCGCCGATCTTGGCGACGCCCCGGCCGATGGCGGCGGAGCCGTCGCCGGCCGAGCCGATGCCCGCGTGCAGCTTGGTCAGGCCCGCGGCGACCTTGTGGGCGCCGGAGTTGAGGGCGTTGGCCTTGGCCACGGCCGATTCGAGGTCCGTGGACAGGCCCGGGGCCGCGGAGGCGAGCTGGCGGGCCTGCTTCTCCAGGTCGGCGAGCTGCTTCTTCAGCGTGGCCAGGTCCCCGTTCGAGTCCTTGGCCAGGGCGTCGACGTCGCCGCTGAGCTCGGCGGCCTCGGCGGTGGCGTCCTTGATCTTCTTGAAGTCGGCGCAGGCCGCCGGGGAGGTCTTGGCCGCCGCGGCGCCGGTGCAGTTGCGGGTATAGGCGTCGGCGGCGAGGTTCGCGGCCGTCCTGGTGAGCTTGGCCGCCTGCGGGGCGCGCTTGGCAATGGTGTCGAGGTGCTTGCCGACGACCTGGGCGGTGTCCGCGACGAGCTCGGCGGTGTCCGCCACCTGCTGGGGGTTCTTCAGGTACGGGCGGGCCTTGTCGGCGGCGCCGTTGACCTTGTCGGCGACGGCCTGGGTGCCGGCGGCGACGGCGTTCGCGCCGGTCTCCAGCTGGTCCGCGCCGTCGTTGAGCGTCTGCAGCCCGCCGGTGAGCTCGCCGTTCTTCTCCACAGCGGTGTCCAGGGCATCGGCGATCTTCTTGGCGCCCTCCTGGGCGTCGCTCGCGCCGTTCTTGAGCTTGTCGGCGCCGTCGGCGGCCTCGGCGGTCTTGTCGTGAAGGTCGGAGAAGGAGACGAAGATCTTGTCGAGGAACTTGCGGGAGGCGTTGGTGGACGCCGCCGAGCGGACCTCGGAGAAGACGGTGCGGGAGATCGAGCCGACGATGTAGTTGTTCGCGTCGTTGGTGCGGACCTGGAGGGCGCCGGTGGTCGGGTCGGCGCCGGAGCTGGAGGCGATCCGCTCGCTGAAGTCGGCCGGCATGGTCAGGGAGAGGTAGTACGTCCCGTTCTCCAGGCCCTTGGCCGCTTCCTCGGCGCTCACCTCGTGCCAGTCGAAGGTCTTGCTGGAGTGCAGCTTCTTGGTGATCTCGGCGCCGGCGTCGAGGCGGTTGCCCTCGACGGTGGCGCCCTTGTCGGCGTTGACGAGCGCGACGGGCACCTTGTCGAGGCGGCTGTACGGGTCCCAGAAGGACCACAGGTAGAGGGCTCCGTAGAGCAGCGGCAGCAGGAGCAGCGCGACGAGGGCGGCCCGGGGCAGCTTCCCCCGCCCGAACCGCTTCAGCTCAAGCGCGGCCAGCTTCGGCGAGCGCATCGTCCGTCCCCTTCTCGTCGTCGGTGGCGTCTTCGGTGCTGTCGTCGGCGTCGGTGTCGGCGCCGGGGCTGTCGTCCGTCTCGTCGGCCGCGCCCTTGGCCCCGCCCGCCTTCCCGTCCCCGGGTGCGGCGTCCGTGCGGACGACCGTCACGTCCTCGGGGGCCTGGCTGCACACCGCGAGGACGGTGGTGCCCGCCGCCGCGATCGAGCGGAGCAGGTCCCAGGCCTCGGCGCGTTCGGCGTCCGAGAGCTTCAGGTCCAGGTCGTCCAGGGCCAGCAGGCGCGGGGAGCCCAGCAGGGCGATGGCCACGGACAGCCGGACCGCCTCCAGGCGGTCGAGGTCGCGGACGGAGGTGCGGGGTCCCTTGGGGAGGGTGTCCAGGTCCAGGCCCGCGGCGGCCAGGGCGGCGTCGATCCGGGCCTGGGTGGCGGTGCGGCGCTCGCCGCGCGGGCGCAGCAGGGCGCGGACGGGGCCCTCGTAGCGGCGCTGGAGCAGCGCGCCCTCGCGCAGCTGCTCGGCGACGGTCAGGGCCTGGTCGAGCTCGTTGACCCCGCAGACCGGGCCGAGGCCCGCGATCCGGCGGACCGCGGCCATCCGCTTCGGCAGGCGGTGCCCGGCGACCGCGGCGCGGCCCTCGGTGGGCTTCATGCGCCCGGTGAGGGCGAGGAGCAGGCAGGTCCGGCCGCTGCCGGAGGGGCCTTCGACGGCGATGAGCGAGCCGGGCGCGGCATCGATGTCCACGCCCCGGAACACCCAGCCGCGCGGGCCCTTCAGTCCGAAGTCCTCGGCCGTGACGGCCGCGCCGTGCGGGCTGTCCACGCGCCCCCCTTTCTTTTGAACTGACCGGTCAGTTCAAAACCTAGCACCCGGGGCCGCCGTGCGCGCGACGGGGGCCGCGCCGCCCCGCACGCCACCCGGCCCGACCGGCAAAACCGCAGGTAGGAGCGATTGTCAGTGGCGCACGTCACGATGGTCCGCGAGGCATGGAACACCGCGCCCCACGACTGAGCAGTACGCAACGACAGGAGGTTCGTCATGGCCACACCGTCCCCGTCCCCTGTCCACCCCGTCCCGCGCCGGTCGGCCGCACCGCCGGCCGCGCTCGACCTGCTCGCCAAGGCCCGCGCCGGCCTGGCCGAGGCCGCCCTGCTGCCCCGGCCCAACGAGCGCTACGCCACGGCGCACCTCGCCGCCCTGCGCGTCGCCGCCGCCGTGCTCGCCGCGCGGGGGCGCCCCGAGCCGGCGCACCCGCGGCGGCGGCCCCGCATCCGCAGCGCCTGGGAGGTGCTTCCGGAGCTCGCGCCGGAACTGGCCGAGTGGAGCTCCCTGTTCGCCTCGGGCGCCGAGCGCCGGGCCCGGGCCGAGGCCGGCATACGCGACGCGGCGAGCGCGGAGGACGCGGACTACCTCGTGCGCGCCGCGGCGGTGTTCCTCCGGCTGGTGGAGCGGATGCTCGCGCTCCAGCCGGTGGCGCAGCCCCTGCCCCAACCCCGCGCGGAGCGCCCGGACGCGGGATGAGCTGCACGGCTGTCGGAGGCAATAGGGTGGGGCACGCATCGCCCACTCTCAGCGCGCCGAGGAGCCATCAGCCGTGTCGGACACTTCCCGCCCCCGTGCCTCCCTCCGCACCGCCGTGGTGTGGGAGCTCCTCAAGGAGGCACTCGACCGCCGGGTGAAGGCGACCGGGCGGGACGTGCTGGACGTACTGGACACCGGCGGCGGCACGGGCAGGTTCGCCGTGCCGCTCGCGCGCCTGGGCCACCGGGTCACCGTGGTCGACCCCAGCCCCAACGCCCTGTTCGGGCTGGAGCGCCGGGTCGCCGAGGCCGGCGTCGCCGACCTGGTCCGCGGGGTGCAGGGCGATGCCCAGGGACTGCTCGACGTCGTCGACCGGGAGGCGTACGACATCGTGCTCTGCCACGGCGTGCTGGAGTACGTGGACGACCCGGCCGAGGGTGCGGCCAACGCCGTGGCGGCGCTGCGCCCCGGCGGCACGCTCAGCCTGCTGGCGGCGGGCCTGGGCGGAGCGGTGCTGGCCCGCGCCCTGGCCGGCCACTTCACCGAGGCCCGCGCGGCGCTCACCGACCCGGCCGGCCGCTGGGGCGAGGGCGACCCGGTCCCGCGGCGGTTCACCGCCGAGCAGCTCACCGAGCTGGTCGCCGGGACCGGCCTGGAGGTCGGTGCGGTGCACGGCGTCCGCGTCTTCGCCGACCTCGTCCCGGGCGTCCTGGTGGACACCGAACCGGGGGCCGGCGAGGCCCTGCTGCGCCTGGAGGAGGCCGCCGCCGAGCTGCCCGCCTTCCACGCGATCGCCACCCAGCTGCACGTCCTGGGCGAGAAGCACGCCTGAGCCGCGCCCGATCGGCGCCCGCCCCTCCTGCGGGTGGAGTCGCTCCGGTCCCGGCGGACAGCCTCCGCCGCGGAGTTCTCCGCCGTATGATCGGAACTGCCACCGGCATGGCCGACGGATCAGTGGGGAATAAGCGCCTCAGTGACCGCGCCTGGCGGCGGTACGGTTTTGCTCAGTGCTTTTTGATTGTGGGGCAGCGCCCTTCCCGGCAGCGCATTTCCAACCTGGCGTGGAGGGCGGGTATCACGGGGGCGATTCCCCGCCTATCCTGAAGGGGACCCCTGGTCGCTACCCCCCGCGACCGACGGATGAGGAGGACTCCCGTGCCGCTCTCGGAGCACGAGCAGCGAATGCTCGAGCAGATGGAGCGAGCGCTGTACGCCGAAGATCCCAAGTTCGCGACAGCGCTTGAGGGAAGCGGACTGCGTACGTACACCCGGCGACGGGTCTACCAGGCAGTCGCAGGCATTGTGGTGGGTATCGCGCTCCTCATGACCGGTGTGATCGTCCCGAACGTACTCTGGGTCAGCGTGGTGGGTTTCCTCGTCATGCTGGGCTGTACGGTCCTCGTGGTCACCGGTTGGCGCAAGGCGCCCAAGCCTGGCGAGCACCCCGTCTCCGGCATGGCAGGCGGTGCGGCCCACGGCCGCAACCGGCAGCGGCGGTCGATGATGACCCGCATCGAGGAGCGGTGGCAGCGCCGCCGCGACGAGCAGGGGCAGTAGGCCCCCGACAGACACGGGTGAGGGGGCGGCTGCCGCACGGCGGCCGCCCCCTCACTGCACCGCCCCTCCCTGCACTGCCCCCGCCCGCCGTTCGGTTCTCCCGGAGTGCCTGCCGGACGGGCCGCGCTGCGGCATGATGGCGGCGTGAGTGTGCTTCCCCTGGTCTTCACCAGCGGCTGGGCCAGCGGGATCAACGCCTACGCCGTGGTCCTCCTGCTCGGCGTCTTCGGCGCGACCGGGCTGACCGACGAGGTCCCCGCCTCCCTCCAGCGCACCGACGTGCTCGTCGTGGCAGGGGTGCTCTTCCTCTGCGAGGCCGTCGCCGACAAGATCCCCTACGTGGACTCCGCCTGGGACTCGGTCCACACCGTGATCCGGCCCGTCGCCGGAGCCGTCGTCGGCGCCCTGCTGGCCGGGCAGAGCGGCTCGCTCCCCGACCTCGCCGCCGGGGCGATCGGCGGATCGACCGCCCTGGCCAGCCATGCCGTCAAGGCCGGCACCCGCATGGCCGTCAACACCTCGCCCGAGCCGTTCAGCAACATCGCCCTCAGCACCGCCGAGGACCTCGGCGTCGCAGGGATCGTCACCTTCGCCCTGTTCCACCCCGGCGCCGCCGCGATCATCGCCGCCGTGCTGCTGGCGGCCGGCCTCGCGGTCCTGGTCTTCGTGTGGACCCGGATCCGCCTCTTCCGACGCCGCCGGGCCCAGCGCCGCGAGGAGAAACGCCTCGCCGCCGGGGCCCGCGCGGGCGCCGGCCCGGCCGCGGGCCCGCCCGGCTGACCCCTGCCGCCGCTCGATAGGGTCTGCCGCATGGCACGAATTGCGGTGATCGGCGCCGGCATGGGCGCAATGGCCACGGCGGCCCGGCTGGCCGTGGCGGGGCACCAGGTGACGGTGTACGAGCAGGGTCCGACGTACGGCGGCGCGGTCGGCCGGTACGAGCGCGACGGCTTCGTCTTCGACACGGGACCGGGACTGCTGCACCTGCCCGCCGTCTACCGCGACCTGTTCGTCAAGACCGGCAAACGGCCCCTGGAGGACTGCGTCGACCTCGTCCAGGCCGACCCGGCCGTCCGGCACGTCCTCCCCGACGGCACCGCGGTCACCCTCCCGGGCACCTCCCGGGGCGGCGCCGCCGCCGCCCTCGACCGGGCCTTCGGCGCCGGCTCCGGCGACCGCTGGAACGAGGTGCTGAACCGGGCCCGCGACGCCTGGGACGCCACCCGCCGCCCCCTGCTGGAGGAGCCGCTGCGGCCCGACTGGCAGGTTCTCGGCCGCGACCCGTACCCGGCCGTGCGCCGGAGCGGCCTGCTGCGCCGCCGCCCACCGACCCTCGCCGAGATCGCCGGGCGCGAACTGGGCGGGCCGCTCGGCGAACTGCTGGCCGCCCGCGTCGAGGCGTACGGGATCGACCCGGCCGGCGCCCCCGCCGCCGCGGCCGTGCTGCCGTACATGGAGCAGACCTTCGGCAGCTGGTACGTGCGCGGCGGGATGCGGGCCCTGGCCACCGCCGTGTACGAGCGCTGCCTGGAGCGGAAGGTCTCCTTCTCCTTCGACACCCCGGTACGGGGGGTGCTCGAGCGCGGGGGCCGGGCGGCCGGGCTGGTGCTCGCCGACGGCACCGAGGCCGAGGCGGACCACGTCGTCTGCGCGGCCGACCCCCGGCGGCTCGGAGTCCCGCTCCCGCCGGACGGCGTGCCGGCGCGCGGAACCGGTGTGCGCAGCCGGTGCACCCTGCTGCTCGCCCTGCGCGGCGCCCGCCCCGAGGACGCCGTCCACCGCACCCTCGTCCACTCCCCCGGCGGGCTCCTCACCGTCCTGCGGCCCGACGACCCGGGCACCCGCCCCGACGCCGCACACGAGGCGCTGACGGTGAGCCTGGCGTGCGGGCCCGAGGGGCCGGCCCCGGACCGGGTCGACGGGCTGCTGGACCTGGCCGCACGGGCCGTGCCGGAGCTGCGCGAGCGGCTGCTGTGGTGCGAGGTGCGCACCCCGGCCGACATCGAGGCGGCCACCGGCGCGGCGGGCGGCGCGGTGCCCCCGCCGGCGCTCGCCGGAGCCGGCGGCCGGCTGCTCTACCCGGGCAACTCCACCGCCCTGCCCGGGCTCTACCTCGCGGGCGGCTGGGCCCACCCCGGCGGCGGGCTCGCCCACGCCGGGATGACCGGGGCGCTGGTGGCCGGACTGATCGTGGAGGGCGCGGGCTTCCGCGGCTCGCAGTGACGCGCCGCAGCCCCTGCCCGCGGTGCTTGCGGGCAGGGGCTGCGGCGGCCGGTGCGGGAGCCGGGGCTCAGTAGCGGTACTGCTCGTACTCGCCGGTGCCCTGGTAGGGGTACTGCTGGGGCTGCTGCGGCTGCTGGGGGTAGGCGCCGCTCTGGTCGTCCCCGGGGTAGGGCTGGGCGACGTCCCGCTGCTGCGGCACCCACACCCCGCCGGGCGGGGTGTCCATGGAGTACTGCTCCTGCGCGGCCGCGCCCGCCGCGGCGTACGGGTCGCCTGCGTACGGGGTGTAGTCGTACGGCTGCTGCGGGATGACACCGCCGCCGGTGCCGATGTACGGGTCCGAGTAGGCGGCGTAGACCTGCTGGTCGCCGCCGGTCGCGTAGCCGCCGGAGTAGTCGTAGCCGCCGCCCGGGGTGTTCGGGTCCTGGTAGGCGGCGTATCCGTGGGCGTCCTGCTCGGCCGTGGTGAACGGCGAGGCGAAGGGGGCCGTCTGCGCCGCGTCGGCGGCGGGCGCGAAACTCTGTATCCCGTAGGTGCCGGTCTCGTCGGGCAGCGGCTCCGGGCGGTAGACCTCGGCCGCGTCGTCGTCCGCCGCGTCCGCGTCCGCGGCGGCGCCGTCGCCGTACTCCAGCGCGGTCACCTCGAGCGAGGGCTCGGGGCGCGGGCCGCCCGCCCGGCGGCGGCGCGACCCGCTGCCGGCCTGGTCCTTGGCGGCGGAACCCTTCCTGCCCGCCTTGCCCTTGCCCTTGCCCTTGCCGCGGCGGATCGCCCAGCCGGCCTCGAAGCCCTTGCGGAAGGAGAGCGTCACCAGCGTCTGCCCCACGGCGAAGGCTGCCGCGCCGACCGCGATGACCAGCACCGACGGCAACACCACTCCGGCGACCACGCCGAGGAACCCGGCGAACGCGAGCAGCCGCCAGCGCAGCCGGGCCTTGTACTGCATCAGGACCTCGGCAAGCAGCCACAGCGCGACGAAGCCGAACGCGATGTAGAGGACCGTCATTCCCATGCGTGGCACCCCTCGGTACGGCCGCCCGCGGGAACGGCCGATCAGGCCCGCTGGTGCAGGCCCAGATTCTCGTAGATCTCGAGAGTCGCCGTGGAGTTGTTCAGCGTGATGAAGTGCAGCCCCGGGACACCCTCGGACAGCAGCCGCGCGCAGAACTCCGTGGCGAACTCGATCCCCATGGAGCGTACAGCGGCCGGATCGTCCTTGACGGCGAGCATGCGCTCTTTCACGGCCTCCGGGAAGACGGCGTTGCTGAGTTGGGGCAGCCGGTCGAGCTGCTTGACGGCCACAACAGGCATGACCTCAGGGATGATCGGCGTCTCGCAGCCGGCCTTCTCGACGCTGTCGCGCAGCCGCAGATAATTCTCGGGATCGAAAAACATCTGGGTGATCGCATAGTCGGCGCCTGCGCGGCACTTGTCCACGAAGTGCCGGATGTCCGTGTCCCAGTCCTCCGAGCGCGGGTGCATCTCGGGGAACGCGGCCACGCCCACGCAGAAGTCGCCGGACTCCTTGAGCAGGCGGACCAGGTCGGCCGCGTAGTGCACGCCTTCGGGGTGCGCGACCCACGGACCCATGGGGTTGCCCGGCGGGTCGCCGCGCACGGCGAGCATGTTGCGGATGCCGGCGTCGGCGAACTGGCCGATGACGTTGCGCAGCTCGGCGATCGAGTGGTCGACGGCGGTCAGGTGCGCGACGGGCGTCAGGGTGGTGTCCGCGGCGATCTGCTGGGTGGCCTTCACGGTGCCGCCGCGGGTGGAGCCGCCGGCCCCGTACGTCACGGAGACGAAACTCGGGCCCACCGCCTCGATGCGGCGCAGCGCGTTCCAGAGGTTGCGCTCGCCGGTCTCGGTCTTGGGCGCCCAGAACTCGAAGGAGTACGAGGGGTCCCCGGACGCGAGAAGGTCGCGGACCGTGCGTGCACGGTCCGTTCGGGTGGAAGCGGTTCCAAGGGCCATACGGGCAGGTTAGACGCGCGTCCGCGGACACCGAAGCCGCGTCCACTCCTTGGACATGTTTTTGGACACCCCCGGGCCGGAGCCGGGGCGGCCGTGCCGGAGGGCGCCGGGGCCGGAGGGCGCCGGGGCCGGGGCCGGAGGGCGCCGGGGCCGGGGCCGGAGGGCGCCGGGGCCGGGGCCGGAGGGCGCCGGGGCCGGGGCCGGACGGGGCGGGGACTAGGCGAGGCGGTCCCGGACGCGCTTGGCCAGGTCGGCCGCGGCGGCGCCGGGGTCGGAGGCCTCGGTGAGGGCGCGGACCACGACGATGCGGGTGGCGCCGGCGTCGAGGACCTCGTCGAGGTTGCCGGCGTCGATCCCGCCGATGGCGAACCAGGGGCGGTCCTGCTGCAGGGAGGCCGCGTAGCGGACGAGGTCCAGGCCGGGGGCGTGGCGGCCCGGCTTGGTGGGGGTGGGCCAGCAGGGGCCGGTGCAGAAGTAGTCCACGCCGGGCTCGGCGGCCGCGGCGGCGACCTCGGACTCGGCGTGGCAGGAGCGGCCGATCAGGACGCCCCCGCCCAGGATCGCGCGGGCGGCGGGCACGGGGATGTCGCCCTGGCCCAGGTGCAGGACGTCGGAGCCGATGGCGTGGGCGACGTCGGCCCGGTCGTTGACGGCGAGGAGCCTGCCGTGGCGGCGGGCGGCCTCGGCGAAGACCTGGAGGTGCTCCAGCTCCTCGCCGGCCTCCATCCCCTTGTCGCGGAGCTGGACGATGTCCACCCCGCCGGCCAGGACGGCGTCGAGGAACTCCGGGAGGTCCCCCTGCCGCTTGCGGGCGTCCGTGCACAGGTAGAGCCGGGCGTCGGACAGCTGGGCGTTCGCGTGCGCGGACATGGGGGTCCCCCTCGTGGGCACGGCGCCGGGCCGCCGCGGTGGGCGGCGGCTCCGGGCGCCGCGGATGGATCGGATGGGCTCAGGCGTCGGGCGTCAGAGGGCGAGCGCCTGGGCGCGGCGCTTCACCTCCGTGCCGCGATTCTCGCTCAGCGCCTGCACCGGGGTGCCGGGCAGGGTCGGGTCCGCGGTGAAGAGCCACTCCAGCATCTCCTCGTCGGAGAAGCCGTCGTCGCGCAGGACGGTCAGCAGGCCGGGCAGGCCCTTGACCAGCTTGTCGCCCGCGATGAAGGCGGCGGGCACCTGCAGGGCGCGGTTCTCACCGCGGCGTACGGCGATCAGCTGACCTTCCTTGACCAGCTGGCGGACCCGGGTCACTTCGATGTCGAGCATCTCGGCGATGTCGGGCAGGTACAGCCAGGCGGGGACAAGGGCATCGATCTTTGCGTCAATCTCGGTCACGGCACAAGCCTGCCACCTCCCGCCGCCGCCCGGCACCCGAGCCACCCCATCCGGGTCCGCCCCGGCTCCGCCGACCGCCCGGCACGGGCGCCCGGCAGTGCGGCCCCGCCGGCGCCCGGGGCGCCGGGTGCGGGGTCCGGGGTCCGGGGTCAGGCCGCTGCGGACTTCACGGGGGTGGACGGGTCGGCCAGTTTGGCGGGATCGACCAGGGTGCCGGTTTCGATCAGGCGGCGGGCCTGGGCCAGGTCGCGGGGGCGGCCCACGGCGAGCACCGCCACCAGCGACCCGGCCCGGAGCCAGCACACCGTCCAGGCGGATTCCCCCGGATCCCCCCGCCAGAGCAGCGTGTCCGCCGCCGCGTGGTGCCCCGCGTACTGGACGAAGCGGCCGAACTGCTCCGACCAGAAGTACGGCACCGGGTCGTACGTCTGCGCGGGGCCCCCGGCCAGGATGTTCGCCGCGACCACCCGCGGCCCCTGCAGCGCGTTGTCCCAGTGGTGCACCAGCAGCCGCGCCCCGTACCGCCCGGACGGGAAGGACGCGCAGTCGCCGACCGCGTACACCCCCGGCAGGGAGGTCCGCAGGAAGGCGTCGGCCGTGACCGAGCCGTCGGGCCCGAGCTCGACGCCGGAGCCGGCCAGCCACCGGGTGGCGGGCCGGGCGCCGATCCCGACGACCACGGCCCCGGCCGGCAGCTCGCGGCCGTCCGCGAGCAGGACCCGCCCGGACTCGACCGAGGCCACCTGGGCCGAGGTCAGCAGGGCGGCGCCGATCTCCTCGTACCAGGCGGCCATCGGCGCGGCGACCTCCGCCGGGAGGGCCCCGGCCAGCACCCGGTCCGCCGCCTCGACCACGGTCACCGCGCAGCCGGCCTCCCGCGCCGCGGTGGCGAACTCCGCGCCGATCCACCCGGCGCCGACGACCACGGTCGCCGGGGACTGCGCCAGCACCGGCCGCAGCCGCGCCGCGTCGTCCAGGGTGCGCAGCAGGTGGACGCCGGGGACGCCCTCCGCGCCCGGCAGGGTCAGCGGTTCGGCCCCGGTCGCCAGGACCAGGACCCCGTACGGGACCGGCCCCGCCTCGGTGTCCAGCTCGCGGTCGGCGGCCCGCAGCCCCGTGACCTCGACGCCGAGCCGCAGCTCGATGCCGAGGCCCTCGAAGTCCACGTCGAAGGCGGAGTCCTCGGCCTTGCCGAGGAGCAGCGCCTTGGACAGCGGGGGCCGGTCGTACGGCTGGTGGGGCTCGGCGCCCAGCAGGGTCACGGGGCCGGTCCAGCCCTGCTCGCGGAGGGCGACCGCGGTCTGCACTCCGGCCATTCCGGCGCCGACGATGACGACGCCGTTCTCAGTCTGTTCCGTCTGCTCGCTCACGTCCACCAGCCTAGTCAACTGACGATCAGTCAGGAACCTGGCGCCGCGGGACACGGGCCCGCCGCCCGGCATCCGGCGCACTCCCCCTCCCCCGAGGCGAGCGGCTAGGGTGGCCACCGTTACCCATCGCGGGAGTCCGGGCGCACCGGGCTGAGAGGGAGGCTGACCGGCCTCCGACCGTACGAACCTGATCCGGGTCATGCCGGCGAAGGGAGGGGCTGGACGCCCATGCACTCATCTCGGAAGGGATCCGACGTCCTCGTCATCGGGGGCGGGATCATCGGCCTGGTCACCGCCTGGCGGGCGGCCCGCCGCGGGCTGCGCACCGCGCTCGCGGACCCCGCCCCCGGCGGCGGCGCCGCCCGGGTCGCGGCGGGCATGCTCGCCGCCGTCACCGAGCTGCACTACGGCGAGGAGACCCTGCTGGGCCTCAACCTCGCCTCCGCCGCCCGCTACCCCCAATTCGCCGCCGAGCTGGCCGACGCCAGCGGCGGCATGGACATCGGCTACCGCGCCTGCGGCACCCTCGCCGTGGCCCTGGACGCCGACGACCGGCTCCACCTGCGCGAGCTGCACGCCCTGCAGCGCCGCTGCGGCCTGGAGTCCGAGTGGCTCACCGGCCGCGAGTGCCGCCGCCTGGAGCCGATGCTCGCCCCGGGGGTGCGCGGCGGGCTGCGCGTGGACGGCGACCACCAGGTCGACCCGCGCCGGCTGGCCGATGCGCTGCTGGCCGCCTGCGAGAGGGCCGGCGTGGAGATCCGCCGGGCCGGTGCCGCACGGCTGCTGGTCACCGCCGACCGGGCCGTCGGCGCGGCCCTCGACGACGGCACCGAGCTGTACGCGGACCAGGTCGTGCTGGCCGCGGGCTCGCTCAGCGGCCGGCTGGCCGGCGTACCGCAGGAGGCGCTGCCGCCCGTACGGCCGGTGAAGGGGCAGGTGCTGCGGCTGACGGTGCCGGCGGCGTACGCGCCGTTCCTGTCGCGGACGGTACGGGCGGTCGTGCGCGGCAGCCACGTCTACCTGGTGCCGCGGGAGAACGGCGAGCTCGTCGTCGGCGCCACCAGCGAGGAACTCGGCTGGGACACCACGGTCACGGCCGGCGGGGTGTACGAACTCCTGCGGGACGCCCACGAATTGGTGCCCGGCATCACCGAACTGCCGCTGACCGAGACCCTGGCCGGGCTGCGGCCCGGGTCCCCCGACAACGCCCCGCTGCTCGGGCCGACCGCGCTGCCCGGGCTGCACCTGGCCACCGGGCACTACCGCAACGGGGTGCTGCTGACCCCGCTCACCGGCGACGCGCTCGCCGACCTGCTCACCACGGGCACGCTGCCGGAGATCGCCCGCCCGTTCAGCCCGCTCCGCTTCTCCGCCGCACGTCAGGAGTCGTACGCATGAACCTCCCCGCCTCCGCCTCCGTCTCCGTCAACGGCGAGCCGCGCGAGATCGCGGCCGGCACCACGCTCGCCTCGGTGGTCGCCACCCTCACGACGGCGCCGTCCGGCGTCGCGGCCGCCCTCAACGAGACCGTGGTGCCGCGCGGGCAGTGGCCGCTGACCGCGGTCCGCGACGGCGACCGGATCGAGATCCTCACCGCGGTCCAGGGAGGCTGAGCACGATGGCCGACGACACGTTCGAACTGGGCGGCCGGAGCTTCTCCTCCCGCCTGATCATGGGTACCGGCGGGGCGCCGAGCCTGGAGATCCTGGAACACGCCCTGATCGCCTCCGGGACCGAGCTCACCACGGTCGCGATGCGGCGCCTCGACCCGACCGTGCAGGGCTCGGTGCTGTCCCTGCTGGACCGGCTCGGCATCGCGGTCCTGCCGAACACCGCCGGGTGCTACACGGCGGGCGAGGCCGTGCTGACGGCCCGGCTGGCGCGGGAGGCGCTCGGCACCGACTGGATCAAGCTGGAGGTCATCGCGGACGAGCGGACGCTGCTGCCGGACGGGGAGGAGCTGCTGAACGCCGCCGAGACGCTGGTGGACGACGGGTTCACGGTGCTGCCGTACACGAACGACGATCCCGTGCTCGCGCGGAAGCTGGAGGATGCGGGCTGCGCGGCGATCATGCCGCTGGGGTCGCCGATCGGGTCCGGGATGGGGATCCGCAATCCGCACAACTTCGAGTTGATCGTGGAGCGGGCCGGTGTCCCGGTCATCCTGGACGCGGGGGCCGGCACGGCCTCGGACGCCGCCCTCGCCATGGAGCTGGGCTGCGGCGGGGTGATGCTGGCCTCGGCGGTGACGCGGGCCCAGGCCCCCGCCCTGATGGCCGCGGCCATGCGGGATGCGGTGTCGGCGGGGCGCCTCGCCTTCCGTGCGGGCCGCATCCCCCAGCGCCGCTTCGCGGAACCGTCCTCCCCGATGGAGGGCCGCCCGGCCCTCGACCCGGAACGCCCGGCCTTCTGACGGCCCCGCCGACGCTGCCGCTGCGCGGAGCGCTCCCCTCCCCGCCCCTTCCCGAAACCGGGCTCCTCCCGGACCCGATTGCGCTCAAACGCCGCGCGGGCTGAAATTCAGCCCCGCCGGCGTTTGAGGCGCTGGGGGTACCCCCAGCGGTAGCTGGGGGAGGGTTTGGGGGCGGAGCCCCGCCCCGCGGCGGAGCCGCATATCCGGCACAGCGGGAAGGGGCGGGGAGGGGACGGCTCCGCGCACCGGAACAGCAGCAGCGGCAGCGGCAGCGGCAGCGGCAGCGGCCAACCGCGGGGCGGGACGTCACAGGTGCGCTGCAAGGTGGGCTCCGGCGGCCGCCCCCCACAGGCACCGCTCGTAGAATCGCCGGGTGGACACGACCCTGGATGACCCCCTCGTCGGGCAGACGATCGACGGCCGCTACCGCATCGACGCCCGCATCGCGGCCGGCGGCATGGCCACGGTCTACCGGGCCCTGGACACCCGCCTGGACCGCATCCTCGCCCTGAAGGTGATGCACCCGGCGCTCGCCGCCGACGCCGCCTTCGTCGACCGCTTCATCCGCGAGGCGAAGTCCGTGGCCCGCCTCGCGCACCCCAACGTGGTCGCCGTCTTCGACCAGGGCACCGACGGCCCGTACAGCTACCTCGCCATGGAGTACGTCTCCGGCTGCACCCTGCGCGACGTGCTGCGCGAGCGCGGCGCCCTCCAGCCCCGCGCGGCGCTGGACATCCTGGAGCCGGTCCTCGCCGCCCTCGGCGCAGCGCACCGCGCCGGGTTCGTGCACCGCGACATGAAGCCCGAGAACGTGCTGATAGGCGACGACGGCCGGGTCAAGGTGGCCGACTTCGGGCTGGTCCGCTCCGTGGACACCGTCACCAGCACCACCGGCGCCGTCCTCGGCACCGTCTCCTACCTGGCCCCCGAGCAGATCGAGGACGGCATCGCCGACACCCGCGCGGACGTCTACGCCTGCGGCGTCGTGCTGTACGAGATGCTGACCGGGGAGAAGCCGCACACCGGCGGCACCCCCGCCCAGGTGCTCTACCGGCACCTCCACGAGGACGTCCCGCCCCCGTCGGCGGCCGTCCCGGGGCTGCCCGCCGGCCTGGACGCCCTGGTGGCGCAGGCCGCCGCGCGCGATCCGGAGCTGCGGCCCCACGATGCCGCCGCCCTCCTCGGCCTGGCCCTGGAGGCCCGGGCGCAGCTGAGCGACGCCGAGCTGAACGCCGTACCGCCGCAGGCGCGGGCCGGGGAGCGGTCCGCCGCCGAGGACCGCACCAGCGTGATCCCGCGGCCCGTGGCCGTCGACCGGCAGCCGGCGGAGCACACCTCGCGGCTGGTGCTGCCGCCCGTGTCCGTGGACTCCGACGAACCCGTGCCCGCCCCGGCCGCGGTGCGCTCGCGCCGCGGCCCGCTGCTGGTCCTCGCGGCGCTGCTGCTGATCCTCGGGGTCGGCGCGGGCGTCTGGTACATCAACTCCGGCCAGTTCACCAAGGTCCCGAACCTGCTCGGCAAGACCGAGGAGCAGGCCCGGTCCGAGCTGTCGGCCGCCGGCCTCGGCGTGAAGCGGGTCGACCGGAAGTTCAGCGACGCCTTCGAGCGCGGGACCGTGATGAACAGCGACCCGCAGGGCGGCAAGCGCATCCGGGGCAACGGCGAGGTGGTGCTCACCGTCTCCCGTGGCCCCGAGGTCGTGATGGTGCCCGACGTGAAGAACCGGGCGCTGGACGAGGCGAAGGCGGAGCTCACCAAGAGCGGCCTGGCGCCCGGGATCGTCACGCAGGCGTTCAGCCAGGACGTCCCGCAGGGCTCGGTGATATCCACCGATCCGCCGGGCGGCACCCGCCGGGCGCCGGAGTCGGCGGTCGCGATCACCGTCAGCAAGGGCCGCCCGGTGCAGGTGCCGAACGTGGTCGGCAAGCCCCTCGACCAGGCCCAGGCGGCGCTGCAGTTCCTCGGCCTGACCGTGCAGACGGCGCCCGAGCAGGTCAGTTCCCCCGCCCCGGCGGGTACGGTCGCCAACCAGTCGGTCAGCGCCGGCGCCCAGGCCGCGGCCGGCGACACGGTGGTGCTGACGGTCTCCAAGGGGCCCCGCCTGATCCCGGTGCCGAACGTGGTCGGGCAGGAGGCGGACCTGGCCCGCAAGACGCTGGAGGCCGCCGGGTTCAAGGTGAGGGTGGAGAAGCCCTTCCTGTCGTTCGGCAACACCGTGGACGCCCAGTCGGTTCCGGGCGGGCAGACCGCCCCCGAGGGCAGCACGATCGTCGTCCGGGTCAAGGGGCTGTAGGGCGTGGCAGACGGGCAGGAGACGCGGGCTGCTGCGCGCAATCCGGTCGGCGGGCACGTACCCGTCGCCGGCGGCCTCGCCACGGTGGGGCTGTCGTACGCCCGGGAGCTGGGGGCCGAGGCCGTCCAGGTCTTCGTGGCCAACCCGCGCGGCTGGGCCACCCCGGTCGGCAACCCGGCGCAGGACGAGCTGTTCCGCGCGGGCTGTGCGGCCGGGTCGATCCCGGCCTACGTGCACGCGCCGTACCTGATCAACTTCGGGTCGCACACCGAGGCGACGGTGGAGAAGTCGGTGGAGTCGCTGCGGCACTCGTTGCGCCGCGCCCGCGAGATCGGCGCACTCGGGGTGGTCGTGCACACCGGCTCGGCGACCGGCGGTCGGCCGCGCGAGGCGGCGTACGCGCAGGTCAGGCAGTTCATGCTGCCGCTGCTGGACGAGCTGACGCACGAGGACGACCCCTTCCTGCTGCTGGAGTCGACGGCCGGGCAGGGCTCCTCGCTGTGCTCGCGGACCTGGGACTTCGGCCCGTACTTCGACGCCCTCGACCACCACCCGAAGCTCGGCATCTGCCTGGACACCTGCCACGTCTTCGCCGCCGGGCACGACCTGGCGGAGCCGGGCGGGGCCAAGCAGACGCTGGACCTGCTGGTGGACACGGTGGGCGAGGGCCGGCTGAAGCTGATCCACGCCAACGACTCCAAGGAGGGCGTGGGTGCGCACAAGGACCGGCACGCCAACATCGGCCGGGGGCACATCGGCCGGGACGCCTTCGCCGAGCTGTTCTCCCACCCCGCGACGGAGGGCGTCCCGCTGATCATCGAGACGCCGGGCGGCACGGAGGGGCACAAGGCGGACGTGGACCTGCTGAAGGAGCTGCGCGCGTTCCACTGACCTTCCTTGAGGAATACCCCTGGGGGGTATACGGTTCTGCTGTCGGCAGGACCGCTGCCAGGCGTTCCCAGGGGGTTGCGATGAACGACGTTCACGAGCACCACGAGCACCACGAGCACCAGCACCACGAGCACCACCACGGTCACGGCGGGCATGCCAGCCACGACGGCCCCGGCGGTCACGACGGCCGCGGCAAGGCGAGCTGGGGCATGGCCGCCCGGGCCACGCTGCACTGCCTGACCGGCTGCGCCATCGGCGAGGTCCTCGGCATGGTCATCGGCACCGCGCTGGGCTGGGGCAACACCGCGACGATGGTCCTCGCGATCGCCCTCGCGTTCCTCTTCGGCTACGGGCTCACCCTGCGCGGCATCCTCGCCGCCGGGGTGGACCTGCGCTCGGCCGTCCGGGTGGCGCTGGCCGCCGACACCCTGTCGATCGCCGTCATGGAGCTGGTCGACAACGGCGTGATCCTGGTCTGGCCGGGCGCGATGGACGCCCACCTGTCGGAGGCGCTGTTCTGGATCGCGCTCGCGATCTCGCTCGCGCTGGCCTTCGTCGTGACGACCCCGGTCAACAAGTGGATGATCGGCCGGGGCAAGGGGCACGCGGTGGTCCACCGGTACCACCACTGACGGAACCGCCCCGGGCCGGCTACAGCTCGGGGCCCTCCCCCGGCTCCTCCTGGTAGGAGTAGCGCTGCTCGCGCCAGGGATCGCCGATGTTGTGGTAGCCGCGCTCCTCCCAGAAGCCGCGGCGGTCGGCCGTCATGTACTCGATGCCGCGGACCCACTTGGGGCCCTTCCAGGCGTACAGGTGCGGGACCACCAGGCGCACCGGGAACCCGTGCTCGGCGGTGAGCAGCTCACCGCCCATGTGGGTGGCGAAGAGGGTGCGCTCGGAGGCGAAGTCGGCCAGCCGCAGGTTGGAGCTGAAGCCGTACTCGGCCCACACCATGACGTGCGTGGCCTCGGGGGCCGGCGGCGCCAGCGCGAGGACCTCGCGGGCGAGCACCCCGCCCCATTCGGCGCCGACCATGCTGAACTTCGTCACGCAGTGGAGGTCGGCCACGACCGTCCGGAACGGCAGGGCCGTGAACTCCTCGTGGTTCCAGCAGTGCTTCTCGCCGTCCGCGGTGGCGCCGAAGACGCGGAACTCCCAGCGGTCCGGCTTGAACTTGGGCACGGGCCCGTAGTGGGTGACCGGCCAGCCCCGCTGAAGCCGCTGCCCCGGTGGAAGCTCCGGCTGCTCTGCTCCCGGAGATTCCCGGCTTTCCGGCTGACCCATGACTCCATGGTGACAGACGCGGACGGGTGGTCATGACCAGCCGCGGGTCGATTCGGGCATGTCACGGCAACTCCCACTAAGGAGGCACTTACTGGACGGCCCCCTGCGGCGGTGCGAGGATGCGCGCACCACCACGTCACATGGCTGACATTGCCTGGAAGGAGCCTCTGCGATGCAGGGCGACCCCGAGGTCCTCGAGTTCCTGAACGAGCAGCTGACCGGCGAGCTCACGGCGATCAACCAGTACTGGCTCCACTACCGGATCCAGGACAACAAGGGTTGGACCAAGCTCGCCGCCTACACGCGCGCCGAGTCCATCGACGAGATGAAGCACGCGGACAGACTCACCGAGCGCATCCTGATGCTGGACGGGCTCCCGAACTACCAGCGGCTGTTCCACGTGCGGGTGGGCCAGACCCTGACCGAGATGTTCCAGGCCGACCGCCAGGTGGAGGTGGAGGCGATCGACCGCCTCAAGCGCGGGATCGAGGTGATGCGCGGCAAGAACGACATCACGTCGGCGCGCCTGTTCGAGGACATCCTGGCGGACGAGGAGCACCACATCGACTACCTCGACACCCAGCTGGAGCTGATCGAGACCCTCGGCGAGCAGCTGTACATCGCGCAGCTGATCGAGCAGCCGGAGAGCTGAGGCCGGGGCGGCGGCGGAGCCGCTCTACGCAGCCTCGGCGAGCTGCGGGGCGGGGGCGAGCACGGCCGCCGCATCGCCCTTCTCCAGCAGCTCGCGGCGCGGGCAGGCCCCGCGGCCGAGGAGGCCCTGGATGGTGCGGACGCAGGAGCCGCAGTCGGTGCCGGCCTTGGTGGCGGAGGCGATCTGGCGGGGGGTGCAGGCCCCGGCCGCCGCGTGCTCCTTGACCTGCTGGTCGGTGATGCCGAAGCAGGAGCAGACGTACACGCGGTTCACCTCCGTCAGGAATGGTTTCTGCAGCCATCCCCTATTCGGTGAGGCTTACCTAACCGTACCCAAAGCGGCCATGGCCGAAAAGCCCCGGCAACGGCAGTGGGGCGCGGATCACATCGATCCGCGCCCCACCGTCATCGGGTGCTCACGGGCAGGCGCCGGGGCCCGCCGTTCGGCTACTGGTCCCGGTACATCTCGGCGACGAGGAAGGCCAGGTCCAGGGACTGGCTGCGGTTGAGCCGCGGGTCGCAGGCCGTCTCGTAGCGCTGGTGCAGGTCGTCGACGAAGATCTCGTCGCCGCCGCCCACGCACTCGGTGACGTCGTCGCCCGTGAGCTCGACGTGGATGCCGCCCGGGTGGGTGCCCAGCGCCTTGTGCACCTCGAAGAAGCCCTTGACCTCGTCGAGCACGTCGTCGAAGCGGCGCGTCTTGTGGCCGGAGGCCGCCTCGAAGGTGTTGCCGTGCATCGGGTCGGTGACCCAGGCGACGGTGGCGCCCGAGGCCGTGACCTTCTCGACGAGCTCGGGGAGCTTGTCGCGGACCTTGTCGGCGCCCATGCGGACGACGAAGGTCAGCCGGCCCGGCTCGCGCTCGGGGTCGAGGCGGTCGATGTACGTCAGCGCCTCGTCCACCGTGGTGGTGGGGCCGAGCTTGATGCCGACCGGGTTGGCGATCTGCGAGCAGAACTCGATGTGCGCGTGGTCCAGCTGGCGGGTGCGCTCACCGATCCAGACCATGTGGCCGGAGGTGTCGTACAGCTTGCCGGTGCGCGAGTCCGTGCGGGTCAGCGCGCCCTCGTAGTCCAGCAGCAGCGCCTCGTGCGAGGAGTAGAACTCCACCGCCTTGAACTCGGCCGGGTCGGTGCCGCAGGCCTTCATGAAGTTCAGCGCGTTGTCGATCTCCCGCGCGAGCTGCTCGTAGCGCTGCCCGGACGGGGAGGACTTCACGAAGTCCTGGTTCCAGGCGTGCACCTGGCGCAGGTCGGCGTAGCCGCCGGTGGTGAAGGCGCGCACCAGGTTCAGCGTGGACGCCGACGCGTGGTACATGCGCTTGAGGCGCTCGGGGTCGGGGACGCGGGCCTCTTCGGTGAAGTCGAAGCCGTTGACGGAGTCGCCGCGGTAGGTCGGCAGGGTCACGCCGTCGCGGGTCTCGGTGTCCTTGGAGCGCGGCTTGGAGTACTGGCCCGCGATGCGGCCGACCTTGACGACCGGCACGGAGGCCGCGTACGTCAGGACGGCGCTCATCTGGAGCAGCGTCTTCAGCTTCGCGCGGATGTGGTCGGCGGACACGGCGTCGAAGGCCTCGGCGCAGTCGCCGCCCTGCAGCAGGAACGCCTCGCCCTTGGCGACGGCTCCCAGACGGGCGCGCAGCTGGTCGCACTCACCCGCGAAAACGAGCGGAGGATACGACTCGAGGTCCGCGACGACAGCGCGCAGGGCCTCGGCATCGGGGTACGAAGGCTGCTGCGCCGCGGGAAGGTCTCGCCAGGTCGCCTTGGTGGCGGGGGCGTGGGTTTCAGCGTTCACGGTCACCCCATACACATTACGGCGTCACACCTCGCGTCCGGCCTGAGGACCACTACGTGAGACAGACGATCTCTCGTACCGTGCCGTGGCCCGTGTTGCCCGCCGGCCGCCCCCCACGGTGGGTTAGGGTTCACCCCATGTACGCACGCACCGGCCAGAACTGGTGGTGGACCGCTCCCGGCGGCCCACTTCGTCTGCGTACCCACTGAGACCAGCGACGCGAAGGCCGCCCCGAGGGGCGGCCTTCGGTGCTTTCCGGGCCCGGCCGCTCCTCCCGCCCGGAAGGACGACCACCACCCATGAACAGCCGCCTGCTCGACCTGCTCCGCCCCGACGGCCCGGCGTTCGCGCTGCTGCGCCGGCGCACGCCCGGCCGCGACCACGACACCGTCGAGGTGCTGCTCGGGGCGGTGCACGAGGCCGAGCTCCTCGCCGACCTGCCCGTGCGCGAGCTGCCCACCCTCGCCCTGGTGCCGTTCCGGCAGATCCGCGAGCGCGGCTTCGACGCCCGCGACGACGGCACCCCGCTGAGCGTGCTGGCCGCCGAGGAGGCGTACGAGGTCCCGCTCGCCGAGGCCCTCTCCGTGCTGCCCGCCCACGAGGTGCGGGTCGAGGGCGGCGGCTTCGACGTGCCCGACGAGGCGTACGCGGCCACCGTGCGGCGGGTCGTCGAGGACGAGATCGGCCGCGGCGAGGGCGCGAACTTCGTCATCCGCCGCACCTACCGGGGCCGGATCGACGGCTTCGGGCGGGCCGACGCGCTCGCACTCTTCCGGCGGCTGCTGGTCGGCGAGCGGGGCGCGTACTGGACGTACGTGGTCCACACCGGCGCCCGGACCCTGGTCGGGGCCAGCCCCGAGGTGCACGTGCGGATGTCCGGCGCGACGGTCGTGATGAACCCGATCAGCGGGACCTACCGCTACCCGGCCGGCGGCCCCACGGCCGAGTCGCTCCTGGCCTTCCTCGGCGACCGCAAGGAGACCGAGGAGCTGTCGATGGTGGTCGACGAGGAGCTCAAGATGATGTGCACGGTCGGCGACCGGGGCGGGGTCGTCGTCGGACCCCGGCTGAAGGAGATGGCGCACCTCGCGCACACCGAGTACGAGCTGCGCGGCCGGTCCTCGCTGGACGTGCGCGAGGTGCTGCGGGAGACGATGTTCGCCGCGACCGTGACCGGCTCGCCCGTGCAGAACGCCTGCCGGGTGATCGAGCGGTACGAGGCCGGCGGCCGGGGCTACTACGCCGGGGCCCTGGCCCTGCTGGGCCGGGACGCGTCCGGGGCGCAGACCCTGGACTCGCCCATCCTGATCCGCACCGCCGACATCGCCGCGGACGGCACGCTGCGGGTGCCGGTCGGGGCCACCCTGGTCCGGCACTCCGACCCGGCGGGCGAGGTCGCCGAGACCCACGCCAAGGCGGCCGGGGTGCTGGCGGCGCTCGGGGTGCGCCCGGCGGCCCCGCGGCCCGCCTTCGAGGGGGCGCGGCTGGCGGAGGATCCGCGGGTCCGGGCGGCCCTGGCCGCGCGGCGGCGCGACCTCGCCCCGTTCTGGCTGCGGATGCAGGAGCAGGCGCCCGTTGCGGCCGGGCACTGCCTGGTGGTGGACGGCGAGGACACCTTCACCGCCATGCTGGCCCACGTGCTGCGCGCCGCCGGGCTGGAGGTGACCGTACGGCGCTACGACGAGCCGGGGCTGCGGGAGGCCGCCCTCGCGCACCCGGGGCCGGTCGTGCTCGGCCCGGGGCCGGGGAATCCGGCCGAGGCGGGGGAACCGAAGATGCGGCTGCTGCGCGGGCTGGCGCGGGAGCTGCTGGCCCGGCACCGGGGCGGGCTGCTCGGGGTGTGCCTGGGGCACGAGCTGATCGCCGCCGAGCTGGGGCTGCCGCTGGTGCGCAAGGCCGAGCCGGCGCAGGGGGCGCAGGTGGAGATCGACCTGTTCGGCGCCCGCGAGGTGGTCGGCTTCTACAACACGTACACGGCGGCCTGCGACGCGCAGGCCGAGGCGGAGCTGGCCGCGCACGGGGTGGAGGTCGCGCGCGACCCGGCCACGGGCGAGGTCCACGCCGTCCGCTGCGCGGCGCGCGGCTTCGCGGGCGTCCAGTTCCACCCGGAGTCGGTCCTGACCCTCCGCGGCGCCCACCTCCTGTCGGACCTCCTCCGCTCCGTCACCCCGACGGGCCGCCCGGCGTAGCCACGCAGACGGCAACCCGGCATCTGCGGCCCCCGCCGCCCCGCCTGAAACGGGGGCCCAGGCGCTCCGCCCCGAACCCCGCGCCTCAAACGCCGGCGGGGCTGAGATGCCCGGACCCCGGCTGCGAAGAACCGGCGGGGCCGGGGCTGCCGGGGCTCCCCGGCGGGACTGGACTCGCTAGAGCGGGTGGGACGGCTCCCGGCGGCGCGTGCGGAGGTTTCGGGCGAGGCGCCAGGCCATCACCGGGCCCGCCACGACCATGACGTAGAGGAACAGGTCGAGCCAGCCGAAGGCGAGCGCGGTGCAGGCCGGCACGCCCACCACGCGGTCGGCGAAGGCCAGCCAGCGGTCGGTGCGCTCCCCCGGTTCCGCGCGCAGGACGCGGCGCAGTTCCCCGGCGGAGACCACCAACTGGACCAGGGCGAGGGCGAGCAGCAGCCAGCGGGCTGCGACGGGTACGTCCACGGGCGAACTGTAGGGGGTCGCCCCGCCCGGCCGGTACTGCCGTCCGGCATCCGTGACGGGCCCGCGACCCCCCGCAGCCGGCGGGCCTTCGCGGGGCGGCGGACCACGGGTCGTCCGGCCTCGCGGCGACCCGTGGTCCGCGCCCCGCGGCGCGGTCAGCCGAAGAAGACCTCGGCCTCCTGGTACAGCGCCGGGTCCACCGTCTTCAGCTTCGCCGTGGCGTCGGCGATCGGCACGCGCACGATGTCCGTGCCCTTCAGGGCGACCATCTTCCCGAAGTCGCCGTCGTGCACGGCGTCGATGGCGTGCAGCCCGAACCGGGTCGCGAGCCAGCGGTCGAAGGCGCTCGGGGTGCCGCCGCGCTGGATGTGGCCGAGCACCGTGGTGCGGGCCTCCTTGCCGGTCCGGCCCTCGATCTCCTTGGCCAGCCACTCGCCCACGCCCGACAGCCGGACGTGGCCGAAGGAGTCGGTGGTGGCGTCCTTGAGGACCATGTCGCCGTCCTTGGGCATGGCCCCTTCGGCGACCACCACGATCGGCGCGTAGCTCGCCTTGAACCGGGAGGTGACCCAGGCGCACACCTGGTCCACGTCGAAGCGCCGCTCGGGGATGAGGATGACGTTCGCCCCGCCCGCGAGGCCCGAGTGCAGGGCGATCCAGCCGGCGTGGCGGCCCATCACCTCGACGACCAGGACGCGCATGTGGGACTCGGCCGTGGTGTGCAGCCGGTCGATGGCCTCGGTGGCGATGCCCACGGCCGTGTCGAAGCCGAAGGTGTAGTCGGTGGCCGACAGGTCGTTGTCGATGGTCTTCGGCACGCCGACGCAGGGGATGCCGTACTCCCCGTACAGCCGGGCGGCGACGCCGAGGGTGTCCTCGCCGCCGATCGCGATGAGCGCCTCGACCTCCGTCTTGGCGAGGTTGTCCTTGATCTGCCGGACCCCGTGGTCGCGCTTGAAGGGGTTGGTGCGCGAGGAGCCGAGGATCGTTCCGCCGCGCGGCAGGATGCCGCGGACGGCCGGGATGCCGAGGGGGACGGTGTCGCCCTCGACCGCGCCGCGCCAGCCGTCCTTGAAGCCGACGAACTCGCAGCCGTACTCCTGGACGCCCTTGCGGACGACGGCCCGGATCACCGCGTTGAGTCCGGGGCAGTCTCCCCCGCCGGTGAGCACTCCGACCTTCATGGAATCTCCCTTCGCCACAGGGCCCCCTGGGCCCGCATGACGGCCACGCTAGTGGTGACTCAGGTCACACCGGGGCGCCGGAACGGGTCAATTCCGGTGGAATCACGAGGCGTTGCGTCCCCCCGTTCACTCGTACGAGGACGTAAGTACGACGTACGGCACCGCTTGCGCCCGGCTACGCCTCGTCGAGCCCGCGCTCTATCGCATAGCGGACGAGCTCGACCCGGTTGTGCAGCTGGAGCTTGCCGAGGGTGTTCTGCACGTGGTTCTGCACGGTGCGGTGGGAGATGACCAGCCGCTCCGCGATCTGCTTGTACGACAGCCCCTTGGCCACGAGCCGCAGCACCTCCGTCTCCCGGTCGGTCAGCTGAGGGGCCTTCGGCTCGTCGGGGGCGGCGGGCACCGGGTCGGCGGCCAGCCGCCGGTACTCGCCGAGCACCAGCCCGGCCAGGCCCGGGGTGAACACCGGGTCCCCGGCCGCGGTGCGGCGGACGGCGTCGATCAGCTCCTGGGCCCCCGCGGACTTCATCAGGTAGCCCGTGGCCCCGGACTTGACCGCCTCCAGCACGTCGGCGTGCTCGCCGCTGGCGGACAGGACCAGCACGCGCAGGGCGGGGTTGGCGCCGACGAGCTCCTTGCAGACCTGCACCCCGGGCATGCCGGGCAGGTTGAGGTCGAGGACCAGCACGTGCGGGGCGGCGGCACGGGCCCGGCGCACGGCCTCGGGGCCGTCTCCGGCGGTGGCGACCACGTCGAAGCCGGCGGCGGCCAGGTCGCGGGCGACCGCGTCCCGCCACATCGGGTGGTCGTCGACGACCATCACCTTGATGTCGGCGTGCGCCTCGTGCTGCTGGTTCACTGGGTCCTCCCCCTGGGTACTTTCAGTTCCACTTCGGTGCCCTGCCCGGGGACGGACACCAGCTCGGCGCTGCCGCCGAGGTCGCGCAGCCGGCCCCGGATGGACAGCGCCACGCCCATCCGGCCCTCGCCCTCGGCCTGGTCGAGACGGCCGGCCGGGATGCCGGGGCCGTCGTCGCGTACGGTGACGACCACCTCGTCGCCCCAGTCCTCGACCAGGATCCATGCGCGCGCGCCGTCGCCCGCGTGCTTGCGCACGTTGTCCAGGGCGGCGCCGACCGCTGCGGCCACCTCCCGCGCCGCGGGCGCCGGCAGCGGGACCGGGGTGCCCGGCTCGGCGAAGCTCACCCGGGAGCCGGCGTGCGGGGCGAGCAGGCTCCGCAGGTCCGTCTCGCCCTCGTCCGCGCCGGGTTCGTCCACCTCGTACGCGTCCACCAGCGCGCCGAGCGATTCGTCGCGGGAGACCCGGGAGGTGTGCACCAGGCCGCTGGAGACCAGGGTGCGCAGCGCGACCTCCTGCTCGCCGGCCATCCGGCCGAGCTCCGCGGCCTCGCCGCCCAGCTCGGTGCCGCGCCGCTGGACCATGGCGAGGACCTGCAGGACCCCGTCGTGGATGTCGCGGGCGAGGCGCTCGCGCTCTCGGGTGGCGGCTTCGATCTCCAGGGCGCGGGCGAGGGTGGCCTCACTGGCCCGGGCCACCTCGACGACGTACCCGACGGCGACGGAGGCCACCCACACCAGCACCACGTTGTGCACGGTGTCGCGGGTGGGCGCGCCGCGCTGGACGATGTTGGCCGCGGCGACGAAGCTCGACGCGAAGCAGGCCCAGCGCCAGCCGCCCTTGATCGCGAAGGCGAGGACCGCCCCGGCCGTCCAGATGCTCGGGAGGGTGGGGCCGCCGGCGGTGATCCGCTCGTCGGTGTCCGCGAGCGGCGTGAGCAGGATGCCGACGAGGGCGATCGTGAGGTCGGCGACGAGGAACCGCCGGGTGCAGCTCGCGGCGCCCGCGACCTTGGGCAGGGTGGCCAGGGTCCACACGACGAGGAACGAGAGGTAGCCCACCGCGACCCAGGGGCGGTCGAAGGCACGGTACGCCGACGCGAACAGCCCCACGGCGTAGACCGTGCTGATCAGCCGGTAGCCGGTCAGCGCCCGCCACAGCGGCTGCTCGACCGACATGCGCACGACGCGTTCGCGTTTCGCCATCCCCCACCCCTTGCGGGCGGTCCCGCCCCGAACTCCGGCGCCTACTCGGCGCTCTTGCCGTCCCCGCCCTTGCCGTCGGCCCCCTTGTCGGCCGCCTTCGCGGCCTTGGCGGCCTTCTCGGCGTCGGCGATCTGGCGTTTGGCGGCCGTCGCGTAGATGTCGACGTACTCCTGGCCCGACAGCTTCATGATCTCGTACATGACCTCGTCGGTCACCGAGCGCAGGATGAAGCGGTCGCCGTCCATGCCCTGGTAGCGGCTGAAGTCCAGCGGCTTGCCGATCCGGATGCCGGGGCGCATCAGCTTCGGGACGACCTTCCCGGGGGGCTGGATCTTCTCCGTGTCGATCATCGCGACGGGGATCACGGGCGCACCGGTGGCCAGCGCCACGCGGGCCAGGCCGCCGGGCTTGCCGCGGTACAGACGGCCGTCGGGTGAACGCGTGCCCTCGGGGTAAATACCGAACAGCTCACCCCGCTCGATGACCTCGATGCCGCTCTTGATGGCGGCCTCGCCGGCGCCGCGCGCGCCGGAGCGGTCGACCGGGAGCTGGCCGACGCCCTTGAAGAAGGCGGCCGTCAGCTTGCCCTTGACGCCCGGGGAGGTGAAGTACTCGGCCTTCGCGATGAAGGTGACCTTCCGGTCGAGCACGGCCGGCAGGAAGAAGGAGTCCGAGAAGGACAGGTGGTTGCTCGCCAGGATCGCCGGCCCCTCGGCGGGAATGTTCTCGAGGCCCTCCACCCACGGCCTGAAGGCGAGCTTCAGGGAACCCCCGATGGAGAACTTCATTGCGCCGTAGATCAACTCGTAAGCCTTCCTGTGTCCTGTCGAACAGACCTTAACCCCTGGCTCGCACCGCGGCGGTCCGACGGCCCTGGTCGGTGCCGGGCCGGTCGCGTACGGTGAAGTCACACAGCGCTACGCACCCCCCTTCCACCCCCTCACTAAGGAGACCCCGGTGCCCGTCCTCCCTGGAGCCGAGCCGTTCCGCCACGAGGGCGGAGAGGTCGGCGTCCTCCTGTGCCACGGTTTCACCGGCTCCCCGCAGTCGCTGCGCCCGTGGGCCGAGTACCTCGCCGCACGGGGCCTGACGGTGTCGCTGCCGCTGCTGCCCGGGCACGGGACGCGCTGGCAGGACATGCAGCTCACGGGCTGGCAGGACTGGTACGCCGAGGTCGACCGGGCGCTGCGGGAGCTGTTGGACTCCTGCGCCCGGGTGTTCGTGTTCGGGCTGTCCATGGGCGGGGCGCTGACCCTGCGGCTGGCGGCGAAGCACGGTGATGCCATCAGCGGCATCGTCCTCGTCAACCCGGCCAACAAGGTGCACGACCCGCTGGCCTTCGCCCTTCCGGTGGCCAAGCACTTCGTCCGTTCGACGCCGGGCATCGCGAGCGACATCGCCAAGCCGGGCTCGGAGGAGGTCGGGTACGACCGCGTGCCGACGCGGGCGGCGCATTCGCTCCGGCAGTTCCTGCAGCTGGTGGACGGCGAGCTGCCCCAGGTGACGCAGCCGGTGCTGCTGCTGCACAGCCCGCAGGACCACGTGGTCCCGCCGGCGGACTCGGCGCGGATCCTGGCGCGGATCTCCTCGACGGACGTCACCGAGACCCTGCTGGAACAGAGCTACCACGTCGCGACGTTGGACCACGATGCGGAGCGGATCTTCGAGGACAGCTACGCGTTCGTCGGGCGGCTCGCACAGAGCGTCGTCGGCAGGGAGGGGGCGGCCAGCGGTGGCTGAGCACGAGGAGTCCTCGGGGGGCGTTCCCCCGCTGGACGAGGAGGCGGCGTGGGCGGCGATCGTCGCCGGTTACGGGCAGGAGCCGCCGGACCCGCCGGGGGCGCGGCCGTTCCGGCCGATCGAGAACCTGATGCTGCCGGAGGAGGACGTGGAGCCGGAGCCAGAGCCGAAGCCGAAGCCTGAGCCGAAGCCGAAGCCCGAGGGTCCGTCGGCGTCGCCGCTGCCGGAGGGCCCTGCGGACCCGCCGGCCCCGCCGCCCGCGCCCGCGGCGTTGGGCAGCTCCGTGGTCTTCGCGCCGGGCGTCGGCGCGGGCGGGGCCGGGGCCGGGGTCGGTGCCGGGCCGCGCGACCATTCGCCGCCGGATCCGGACGAGCTGGACGAGGGGCACTTCGTCCAGCCGGAGCCGGAGCTGCCGGAGGCCGATACGACGACGAAGTTCGCGTGGCTGGCGGTGGTCGGCGGGCCGGTGCTGCTGCTGGTGGCGGTGCTGCTGCAGTGGGACATGACGTGGTGGCTGACGACGCTCGGCGTCGGCGGCTTCCTGGGCGGTTTCGCCACGCTGGTGGCCCGTATGTCGCAGGGCGACGACGACGATGACGACGACCCCGGCCGCGGCGCGGTCGTCTGACCCCCGCCGCCCCTGCCGCTGGCCGCTGCCCGGAGCCGTTCCCCGCCCCGCCCCTTCTCCCCCAGCTACCGCTGGGAGGTGCCCCCAGAAACCGGGGCTGACGCCCCGGACCCCGTTGCGGGCGCTCCGCGCCCGGTGCGCTCAAACGCCGCGCGGGCTGGATCCATCCAGCCCCGCCGGCGGTTGAGGCGTTTCGGGAAGGGGCGGGGTGGGGAATCGGCTCCGCGCAGCGGCAGCCGCTACACCGGCGCCGGAAGGCGGAGGGCCGCGAGGACCGGGAGGTGGTCCGTGGCGGCGGCCAGGTCCGCCGGCTCGATCCCGTCCAGGCCCTGCGGAACACCGCACCCCAGGACCTCCACCCCCGCCGAGGCGAAGATCGCGTCGATGCGACGGGGCGGCCTGGACCGGACGAAAGTGTGCTCCCCGCCCCAGGGCGCAGCCACGCGGCAGTCCTGGAGGGCCCCGGCCAGCAGCCGGAACGCGGGCCCGTCGGGGGCCTCGTTGATGTCCCCGGCGACGATCGCGTAGGGGGCGTCGGCCTTCCGGACCCGCGCCAGCAGCTGCTCGGCCTGGGCCAGCCGCTCGGCCCGGTCCAGCGAGAGGTGCGCGCTCACCACGGCGACCCGGGCGGCCCCGAAGCGGACCACGGCGGTGGCGAAGCCGCGCCGGTGCAGGCCGGGGGTCAGCGGCAGCAGGACGTCCTCGGTGCCCTCCACGAAGGCGCGCAGCGAGCACAGCAGGAGCGGGCCGGCGGCGGTCGCGCCGCCCGAGAGGACGACCAGGTCGGTCTTGGCGGCGAGCCGCGCCGCGTGCTTGCGCCAGCGGAAGAACCGCGGCGCCTCCTGGACGAGGACAAGGTCGGGGGCGCAGGCCCGGATCACCCGGGCCAGCGCCTCCTCGTCGTCGCGCATCGAGCGGATGTTGTAGCTGAGGACGCGGACGACGGCCGAGCCGTCCGGTTCGGTACGGGACCGGGGCAGAGCGGGGAGCCGCGAGGTCAGGTCCATATCCATACCGGCAACATAGCCATCCTGCCCGCCGCGCCCCAGAGGGCACGGCGGGCAGGATCGCCCAGCGCGAAGGGCGCGGGGTGCGTCAGCCCTGGCGGGCCAGGTCCGCGGCGCCGACCAGGCCGGCCTTGCCGCCGAGCTGGGCGGCCAGCACCTGCGCGTGCGGGCGCCAGGCGCCGCCGATCAGCCAGCGCTTGAAGGACTTGCGGATCGGGTCGAGGACGAGGTCGCCCTCGTCGGAGACGCCGCCGCCGACGATGAACGCCGAGGGGTCGAAGAGCGAGGCCAGGTCGGCCAGGCCGGCACCGGCCCAGCGGGCCAGCTCGCGGAAGGAGTCGATGGCCACGGGGTCGCCCTGGCGGGCGGCCTGGCTGATGTGCTTGCCCTCGATGCCGTCGGGGGTGCCGTCGCCGAGCGCGAGCAGGATCGCCGCGTTCTCGGGGGTGGCGTTGGCGCGCTGCTTGGCGTACCGGACGAGGGCGCGCCCGGAGGCGTACTGCTCCCAGCAGCCCTGGCTGCCGCAGCCGCACAGCAGGCCGTCCGGGACGACCCGGATGTGGCCGAACTCCGCGGCGACGCCGAAGCGTCCGCGGCGCAGCTTGTTGCCGATGATGATGCCGCCGCCGAGGCCGGTGCCCAGCGTGATGCAGATGACGTCCTCGTGGCCCTGGCCGGCGCCGAAGCGGTACTCGCCCCAGGCGGCGCAGTTGGCGTCGTTCTCGACGACGACCGGGAGCCCGATGCGCTGCTCGACCTTGTCCTTGAGCGGTTCGTGGCGCCAGTTGATGTTGGGCGCGAACAGCACGGTGGCGCGCTTGTCGTCCACGTAGCCGGCGGCGCCGATGCCGACGGCCTCGATGGTGTGGTTCTTGCTGACTTCGGACACGGCGGCGCAGATCGCGTCCGTCACGCCGTCCGGCGTCGGCGGGGTGGGCACCTTGTACGTCTCAAGGATGGTGCCCTCTTCGTCGACCACGCCGGCCGCGATCTTCGTGCCGCCGATGTCGACGCCGATGGTGAGTCCCATTAGTCCCTCGGTTTCCGGTCAAACCCCGCCATGGCCAACGGTACCCGAGGGCAGCGGGGTCTCAGTCGAGATCGATCCGGTGGCCGGGGCCGGCCCCGCCCTCGTCGCGGGGGTCGGAGCCGTCGCCGGAGGGCCGGTCGGAGGGGCGCCCGGCGCCGGGCCCGGGGGCGGGCTCGTCGCGGGTCCAGCGGCGTTCGTGGCCCTCCACGGCGGAGCGGTAGGCGGCCAGCAGCTCGGAGCCGGCGGCCGCCAGGTGGCCGAAGACCTCGGGGTTGCGCTCGACGACGGGTTTGGCGGCGGCCTTCGCCTGGTCGACGAACTGCCGCAGCGCGCCCTGGGCGGTGGCTGCGAGCAGCGGATTGTTCAGGGCGGACACCTTGTCGGCGACGGCCTCGAACAGCTTGTACAGCTCCTCGGCGGCGCCTGCGGTGCCCGTGTCGGCGCCGCCGCCGTGCCGGGTGCGGCGGCGCTCCTTCTCGGCGGCGAGGTCCTCGGCGCAGGCCGTGGCCCAGGCGTCGTCGTCGGCGGGACGGTCGGTGGCCTCGCTCATGGCGGACTCTCCTGCGGCAGCGGCGAAACGTGCGGTGCGTTTATCCCTTTCGACGTTACCCGAACGGGGGTACGCGGTTCAGGCCCGGCGGGGCCACAGTCCCGGGTCGGGGGTGAAGCGGACGCGGAGCTGGCCGTCGGTGAGGGCGGCCCCGGAGACGGTGCAGCGGCGCAGCGCGGAGGGCAGCGAAACGATCCGCCGGTGCGGTCCGGCCGCGACCGTCAGTTCGTCGCCGCGCCGGACCAGGTCGAGGTCGCGCTTGTGCGCGCCGGGCAGCGGCACCACCCAGACGAGTACACCGTCCTCGGCGAGGCGGTCCTCCACGGCCCAGTTCCGGCGGGCCGGCGGGCCGTGCGGGAGCAGCCCGGGGGCGGCGGCGAGCCGGTCGAGGTCCTCCGGCCCGCGCGGGGCCCGGCCGAGGTGGCCGAGCGGGACCACGGGCGTGTGGCCGGCCCACTGGGCGGCGTACTTCTCCTGCTCGGCGGCGAGCCCGGCCAGCCACGGGTCGGGCGAGCCCTGCGGCACCATGCGGTTGGCGACGATCCCCCGGACGGGCAGCTCGTGCAGGGCGAGCCCGAGCAGCCCGGTCCGCAGGGCGGCGTCGGCGGCGGGCCCGGGCTCGGCGACCAGCAGGACCGAGGTGGTGTCCGCCTCGATGACCCGCTGGACGGCGGCCAGCTCCTCGTCCCACCGGGCGGCGGCCTCGTACAGCCACTGCGCGGGCATCGGGACGCCGGCCAGCTGCGCCAGGACGGGGCGCAGGGCGCGCGCGGCCTGCCGCTCGGCCGGGAGCAGCCGGGCCAGGTAGCGGCGCAGCTGCGCGGGCAGGGCGAGGACGGCCACGGCACGGGGCAGCGCGGGCAGGTCGACGACGACCAGGTCGACGGCGGGCGCGGCGGCGGCCCGCCGCAGGGCCCGCAGCAGCGCGAACTGCTCCGCGCCGGGCAGCTCGGTGAGCTCCTCGGCGCCCATGGGCCGGGAGCCGAGCATGCCGAGCAGGGCGGACCCGCGCTCCTGGAGCGCGGCGAGCTCCGTGCGGAACTCCTCGCCGGAGTCGACGCGGGCCACCAGGACCCCGCCGGCGGCCCGGGCTGTCAGCCCCGGCGCGACCTCCACGCCCTGCGCGGCCGCGGTCCCCGCGCCCCCGACGGACTCCGCGGCCCCGGCGGGCGCGGTGAGCGGGTCGGCGGGGTCTGCGCAGAGCAGCAGCACCCGCTGCCCCGACCGGGCCGCGGCGCGGGCGGCGGCCGCGGCGACGGTGGTGCACCCGGCCCCGCCGGGGCCGGTGACGAGCAGGGTGTGCACGCGGATCAGGCCGACCGGGTCGATTCGACGCGCTTCTTCAGGCCCGCGAGGGCCCGGTCGATGATGACCTTCTCGGCCTTGCGCTTGATCATGCCCAGCATGGGGATCTTGACGTCGACCGTCAGCTGGTAGGTGACCTCGGTGCGCTTGCCGCCGTCGAGGGGGGCCAGCCGGTAGGAGCCGTCGAGCTGGCGCAGCATCTGCGACTTGTCCAGGGTCCAGCTGACCTCGTCGGCGCCCTTCCAGGTGTAGGCGAGGGTGTGGTCGTCCCTGATCGCGCCGGCGTCGAGCAGCAGGCGGACCTTCTCGGCGCGGCCGTCCGCGCCGGCGGCGAGCACCTCGGCCTCCTTCACCTCGCCGGTCCACTCGGGGTAGCGGGCGAAGTCGGCGATCACTGCCATGACGTCGGCCGGCGCCGCATCGATCGTGATGCTCGAGCTGGTGTGTTCCGCCATCGCGGTCGCTCCTCCGTGGAGTATTTCGAGGAAGTGTGCGGCCTGCGGCCGCCGCGTGCAGGCTACCGTGCGTGCGGAGGTCACCACTCCAGGGCCCAGGGCCTTCCGGTGGCGGCGAAGTGGCCGACGTTCACGCACTCGGTGCTCCCGATCCGCATCCGGCGGGCCAGCGGCTGGTGGACGTGGCCGAAGAGGGCGTAGCGGGGCCGGGTCCTGCGGATCGCGGCGAGCAGCGCCTCGCTGCCGCGCTCGAAGCGGCGGGCGACGGTGTCGTAGCAGAGCTCGGGGACCTCCGGAGGGATGTGCGAGCACAGCACGTCCACCTCGCCGAGGGCCTCGACCTTGGCGGCGTACTCCTCCTCGTCCACCTCGTACGGGGTGCGCATCGGGGAGGGCAGGCCGCCGCCGACGAAGCCGAAGACCCGGCCGGCGATCTCCACGCGCTGGCCGTCGAGGACGGTGGTGCCCGGGCCTGCGTACTCCTGCCACAGGCCCGGGATGTCGACGTTGCCGTAGGTGGCGTACGTGGGATGGGGGAACGCGGCGAACATCTCGGCGTACTGGCGGCGCACCGCGTCCTCGATCAGCCGCTCCCGGTCCAGCCCCGCCCACAGCCGCCGGCCGAGGGCGCGGGCCTCGTCGAAGCGGCGGGCGGTGCGCAGCGCCACGATCCGGTCGGCGTTCTCGACGCCGAAGAGGTCGGGGAAGATGCCGCGGGAGTGGTCGGCGTAGTCGAGGAAGAGCACCAGGTCGCCGAGGCAGATCAGGGCGTCGGCGCCGTCCCCGGCGCGGGCGAGCGCCTCGGCGTTGCCGTGGACGTCGCTGACCACGTGGACACGGGTCCCGGTGCGTGCGGCGGACGGTGCGGCCGGGTGCGTGCCGCTCTTCCTGCCCTGGGTGCTGCCAGCCATGGGGGCAACCCTAGGGGGGCCGTCGGACGGCGGGTAGAGGGGGTCGCGCAAGTGGCCCTACCTGCGGTTACTTCCGAGTCCTCGGCGCTGTCGACTAGGGTCGGCAGGGCAGTGCCGCGTCATGTGACGCACGGAACATCTGGCCGGTTCCCTCTATCCGGAACCCACTACCGGTGGGTAACGTCCGGTCGGTCCACACGGTGGCGATGGCGCCCAGAGGAGCAGCAGTCTTGCGCGAGTTCAGCCTTCCGGCCCTGTACGAGGTCCCGTCGGACGGGAACCTGACGGATCTCATCCGCCGCAATGCCGCGCAGCATCCCGACACCGCCGTCATGGGCCGCAAGGTCGACGGCAGGTGGCAGGACGTGACGGCCACCGAGTTCCTCGCCGAGGTCCGGGCCGCCGCCAAGGGCCTGATCGCGGCGGGCGTGCAGCCCGGCGACCGGGTCGCGCTGATCTCCCGCACCCGCTACGAGTGGGTGCTGATCGACTTCGCGATCTGGACCGCGGGCGGCGTCACCGTCCCCGTGTACGAGACCAGCTCGCCCGAGCAGATCCAGTGGATCCTCGGCGACTCCGGCGCCGTCGCCGCCGTCGTGGAGGGCCCGGGCCACAGCGCCGCCGTGGCCTCCCTGCGCGAGCGGCTGCCGGAGCTGCGCGAGGTCTGGGAGATGGAGCAGGGCGCCGTCGAGGCCCTGAAGGCCGCCGGCGCCGACGTCCCGGACGCCGTGGTCGACGAGCGCAGCGCGCTGGCGGGCGCCGACGCCCCGGCCACCATCGTCTACACCTCGGGCACCACCGGCCGCCCCAAGGGCTGCGTGCTGACCCACCGCAACTTCTTCGCCGAGTGCGGCAACGTGGTGGAGCGCCTGAGCCCGCTGTTCCGCACCGGCGAGTGCTCGGTGCTGCTCTTCCTGCCGGCCGCGCACGTCTTCGGGCGCCTGGTGGAGGTGGCGGCCGTGCTGGCGCCGATCCGCCTGGGCTGCGTACCGGACATCAAGAACCTCACCGACGAGCTGCAGTCGTTCCGGCCGACGCTGATCCTCGGCGTGCCGCGCGTCTTCGAGAAGGTCTACAACTCGGCGCGCGCCAAGGCCCAGGCCGACGGCAAGGGGAAGATCTTCGACGCGGCGGCCGAGACGGCCATCGCGTACAGCCGCGCGCTCGACAGCGCCGGCGGCCCGTCCTTCGGACTGCGGCTCAAGCACAAGGTCTTCTCCAAGCTGGTCTACAGCAAGCTGCACGCCGTCCTCGGCGGCCGCGGCGAGTACGCGATCTCCGGCGGCGCCCCGCTGGGCGAGCGGCTCGGCCACTTCTTCCGCGGCATCGGCTTCACGGTGCTCGAGGGCTACGGCCTGACGGAGTCCTGCGCGGCCACCGCCTTCAACCCGTGGGACCGCCCGAAGATCGGCTCGGTCGGCCAGCCGCTGCCGGGCTCGGTGGTGCGCATCGCCGACGACGGCGAGGTGCTGCTCCACGGCGAGCAGGTCTTCCGGGGCTACTGGCAGAACGAGGCGGCGACCGCCGAGGCGCTGACCGACGGCTGGTTCCACACCGGCGACGTCGGCACCCTCGACGAGGACGGCTACCTCACCATCACCGGCCGCAAGAAGGAGCTCATCGTCACGGCCGGCGGCAAGAACGTCGCCCCGGCGGTGATCGAGGACCGGATCCGGGCGCACGCGCTGGTCGCGGAGTGCATGGTGGTGGGCGACGCGCGGCCCTTCGTGGCGGCGCTGGTCACCCTCGACGAGGAGTTCCTGGCCCGCTGGGCCGCGGAGAACGGCAAGCCGGCCGGTGCCACCGCGGCGGACCTGCGCGAGGACGCGGACCTCATCGCCGCCGTCCAGAAGGCCGTGGACGACGGCAACGCGGCGGTTTCCAAGGCGGAATCGGTGCGGAAATTCCGCATCCTGCCCTCCCAGTTCACGGAGGAGTCCGGCCACATCACGCCCTCGCTGAAGCTGAAGCGGAACGTGGTGGCGAAGGACTTCGCGGACGAGATCGAGGCGCTCTACCGCTCCTGAGCCCCGCCCCTCACCGGGGGTCCTCGGCCAGGATCCGGGCCATGTTGCGCTCCGCGAGGGCGGTGATGGTCACGAACGGGTTCACGCCGAGGGACCCCGGCACGAGGGAGCCGTCGACCACGTACAGCCCCCGGTAGCCCTTGGCCCGGCCGTGGTCGTCGGTGGCCCGGCCGAGGACGCAGCCCCCGAGCGGGTGGTACGTGAAGGTGTCGGCGAAGGCCTTGTTGTCGCCGAACAGGTCGTAGCGGTAGATCGTGAAATTGGCGCGGTTGATGCGGTCGAAGAGGCACTTGGCCGCCTCGACGGACGGGGTGTTCTGCTCGCGCCGCCAGTTCAGCCGCGCCGAGTCGGTGGCCGCGTCGTACGTGAAGAAGCCGCGCTCGGGGTTCTTGGTGATGGCCAGGTACATCGAGATCCAGTGCTCGATGCCCATCGGCAGCGGGGCGATCTCCGCGAAGACCGGGTTGGCCGCGTTGTCCCAGTCGTCGATGCCGAGGGCGGGCATGGTGGCCTGGTTCGCGCCGACGGTGTCCCAGAGGTGGTTGGCGCGGGCGGTCATGATGTTGCCGTTGTGGCCCCAGCCGCGGCCGACCTGCTCGCTCAGCTCCGGCAGGGTGCCGCGCTCGCGGGCGCGCAGCAGGATCTCGGTGGTGCCGAGGCTTCCGGCGCCGAGGAAGAGCTGCCGGCAGCCCAGCTCGCGGACCTCGGTGACCCGTCCGGTGACGTCGCTGCCGTGCACGGTGAGCACGTAGCCGCCGGCCGGGTCCTGGCGTACGCCGACCACGCGCTGCATGGTCTCGATGGTGACGTTGCCGGTGCCGAGCGCGGCCGCGAGGTAGGTCTTGTCGACGCTCTTCTTGCCGTGGTTGTTGCCGTAGATCACCTCGCCGGCGAGGGCGGAGCGGGCGGCGGTGCCCGCGGCCTCGCGCTGCATGTACCCGAAGTCGTACACGTTCGGCACGAAGGCGGTCTTCAGGCCGGTGTTCTGGGCGTGCCTGCGGGAGATCCGGGCGAAGCGGTACCACTCCGTGGACTCGAACCAGCCCGGGTCGATGTCGTTGACGCCGAGCATGGCGCGGGCGCGGGGGAAGTACGTGCCGTACATCTCGTCCGCGTCGACGCGCGGCAGCACCTCCTGGAAGTAGGAGCGGCGCGGGGTCGGCGCCATGCCGCCGTTGACGAGGGAGCCGCCGCCGACGCCGCGGCCGACGTACACGGACATGTCGCCGTGGTGCACGCGGTCGAGGACGCCGGGGTACGGGGTGATGTCGCGGTTGACCACGTCCAGCCAGAGGAAGGTGGCGAGCGGGGCCTCGGTGCGGGTGCGGAACCACATGGAGCGGTGGTCGGGGGCCGAGGTGGAGGGGAAGACCTTGCCGTCGGGGCCGGGGGTGTTCCAGAGGCGGCCCATCTCCAGGACCACGGTCCGCACGCCGGCCTGGCCGAGGCGGAGCGCGGCGACGGCGGCGCCGTAGCCGGAGCCGACGACGATGGCGGGGGCGTAGGCCGCTGGGGGCGGTTCGGCGGCGTGGGCGGCCTGGAGGCCGATGCGGGTGAGGCCGAGGGCCGCCGCCGTCTGCAGGGCGCCGAGCCCCAGAAAATGACGGCGCGTCAGATGACTTCTCATGGCGGCATGATGGACGGAATCCGGCCGTCCGCCGAGAGACGGTGTTGACAGACATCCACGTCACAGTCCGACGTGTACGTCTTCCGCTGCCCGGAGCCGTCCCCCTCCCCGCAGCGGGAAGGGGCGGGGAGGGGAAACGGCTCCGCGCAGCGGGACGGCGGCAGCGGCTACAAGAGGTCGCGGAGGCGGTCGGCCAGGAGGTCCCAGCGCCACTTCTCCTCGACCCAGGCCCTGCCCCGCTCACCCATGCGGGAGCGAAGGGCCGGGTCCTGGAGCAGGGCCGTGATCCGCTCGGCGGCATCGCCGGCGGAGCCGCCCCGGACCACCCAGCCCGTCTCGCCGTCCAGCACCGCGTCGGGCGCTCCCCCCGAGTCGCCCGCGACGACCGGCAGGCCCGTCGCGGAAGCCTCCAGGTACACGATCCCGAGCCCCTCCACGTCCAGCCCGCCCCGCCGCGTCCGGCACGGCATGGCGAAGACGTCGCCGGCGCCGTAGTGGGCCGGCAGCTCGGACCACGGGACGGCGCCCGTGAAGACCACGGAGTCCGCGACACCGGTCGCGGCGGCCAGCGCGCGCAGGTCCGCCTCGTACGGCCCCCCGCCCACCACCAGCAGCACCGCATCCGGCACGGCCGCCAGGATCCGCGGCATGGCCCCGATCAGGGTGTCCTGGCCCTTGCGCGGGACGAGGCGGGAGACGCAGACCACCACCGGGCGGTCGGACAGGCCCAGCCTCGCCCGGATCTCGTCGCCTCCCGACCCGGGGTGGAAGGTCTTCTCGTCGACGCCCGGCGGCAGTTGGACCATCCGGGCCGCGGCCCGCTCGGTCAGGGCCGACGCGATCCGGGAGCGGGTGTACTCCCCCAGGTACGTCAGGGTGTCCGTGCCCTCGCCGATCCGCCGCAGCAGCTGCCGCGCCGCGGGCAGCTGGGCCCAGCCGGCCTCGTGCCCGTGCGTGGTCGCCACGATCCGCCGCGCCCCGGCCCGCCGCAGCGCCGGCCCCATCAGCCCGAGCGGGGCGGCGGCCCCGAACCACACCGACTCGCAGCCGTGTTCGCGCAGCAGGCCCACCGCCCGGCGGGTGACGCGCGGCGTCGGCAGCAGCATGGTGGTCCGGTCGCGCACCACCTGGAACGGCTGTTCCGCATCGAAGGCGGCGGTGGCCTCCCGGCCCTCCGCGCTGTGCTTCCAGGTGGAGGCGTAGACGACGATCCGGTCGGGATCCAGCCGCAGCGCCATGTTGTGCAGGAAGGCCTGGATGCCGCCCGGTCGCGGCGGGAAGTCGTTGGTCACGATCAGCGTCTTGTGCATCGCCTGCCGACAGTACCGGACGGGCCCGCCGGGGCGGTCAGGCCGGTCGGTCCCCGGCCGGCTCCCCGCGCAGGGCCTCCTGCCAGGCGCGGGTCAGCCCCGCCTCGTCCAGGCCCAGTACGCCCTCCAGCGCCTCCGGCAGCGGCTCGCGCCCCGCGCGCTCGTACAGGGTGACCAGGGCCGCGTCCCCCCACCGCTGCGCGATCAGCCGGCAGGCCAGCCAGGCCCCCTCGTAGGCGCGCGCCAGCGCCTCCGGATCGCTGCCGAAGGCGAAGTCGGCGTCGCGGGGCAGCACCGCCGGCAGCTCCCCGCGCCGCACCGCCCGGCCCAGGGCGGGCGCGGCCTCGGCCGGGGCGGTGCCGCGGGCGCGGTAGGCCGCCCAGTCGGCGAAGCCCTCCGAGAGCCACAGCGGGGTCCGGGCGGAGGTGGCGGCGCGGGTGGCGACGTGCGTGGCCTCGTGGGCCAGGACGATGCCCCGGCCGGCGGCGCTGAGCTCGGCGTATCCGGAGGGGTTGACCACGATCCGGTCGGCCGGGCCGGCCGCGGCGCCCGTGCTGCCGGTGGTCACTGCGGCCATGCCCCGGTACTCCGAGGCCGGCCGCCCCAGCAGGGCCCCCATCGCCTCCGGCGAGCCGGGCACCAGCACCACCACCCGCCCCGCCCACGGCCGCGGCCAGGCGGCGCCCGCCGCGGCCACCGCCCGGTCGGCCTCGGCTGCGATCCCGGACAGCTCCCCGGGGTCGCGGCCGGCGCCCAGCACCAGCGCGTGCGCGCCGCGGGCCACGGTCACGGGGCCCTGGTCCCACAGCTGCTGCGGCGCGCCCGGTCCGGGCCCTTCGCCGGTGACCCGCCACCGTCCGCCGGACCGGCCGAGGCGCACCTCGCGGGCGGAGCCGGCCGGGGCCGGGTCGTAGCCGGCGATCCGGTAGCCGAGCCGGGCCTGGGCGGTGGCCCGGTCGCCGTCCCGCCGGACCGCGGTGACCTCGTACGCCCACCCCTCCAGCGGGATCCCGGCGAGCGGGGCGGGCGGCCGCTGCGACCAGGCGGCGACGGCGGCGCGCACCTCGCGCTCCGCGGTGTCGGGGGCCGGGGGTGCGGAGCAGCCGGCGAGCAGCCCGCCGAGGAGCAGCGGCACCACGGCCGCGCGGCGCAGGACCGGGCCGGAGCCGGAGCCGCGGGCGGCGGCGCGGCCCGGCATGCGGGCGGCGGCGCGCCGCGGCGGGCGGGCGGCTCGTACGGCGGCCGGGAGGCTCGGGGGCATCCGCCGATCGTAGCCACCGGCCCGCTCAGGGCCGGGTGACGGAGGACACCGGCATCATCCCGACCGGGTCGTAGCGCACCCGGGCCCCCGGGTAGGGGGCGTGGACGACCTGGCCGTTGCCGACGTACATGCCGACGTGGCTGGCGTCGGAGCGGTAGGTGACCAGGTCCCCGGGCCGGGCCTCCGAGAGCGGGACCTGCCGGCCCGCGTACCGCTGGGCCTGGGAGGTGCGCGGCAGGGAGACGCCGGCCTGCCGGTAGGACCACACCATCAGCCCGGAGCAGTCGAACCCGGTGGGGCCGGTGGAGCCCCAGATGTACGGGCGGCCCACCGCGGAGCGGGCGGCCCGCACGGCCGCGGCGGCGCGGCCCGAGGAGGCGCCCGGGCCGGCGTCGGGCAGCCCGGGCGGGAGGGCGTCGGGCCGGTCGCCGGAGCGGGAGGCCCGCTCGTAGTCGGCCCGCTCCTGTGCGGGCATCTCGTTCAGCAGCCGGCGGGCCGCGGCGAGCTTCGCCGTGACGACGCGCTTCTGGCGGGCCACGTCGGCGCGCACGGAGTCGAGCTCGGCGAGCTTGAGCGAGGCCTCGTGGCGCTGCTGGCCCAGGCGGCGCTGCTCCGCCCGCAGTTCGGCGAGCTGCTGGGCCTGGCGGCCGGTCAGGCGGTCCAGCGTGGAGGCCTTTTCGAGGTATTCGTCCGGATCCTCGGACAGCATCAGCTCGACGGCGGGGTCGATGCCGCCGGAGCGGTACTGGGCGCCGGCGAAGGCGCCGAGCACGCCGCGCATGGTGTTGATGCGGTCCTGGCCGCGGGCCAGCTGGTCCTGCGCCCGGTCGATCTCGGCGCGCAGTTCGCCGGCCCGCTCGCCGGCCTTGTTGTAGAGCTCGGTGGCCTGCTCGGCCTCCTCGAAGAGCCGGTCGACCTGGGCGCGGGCGCCGGAAGGCGGCTCCTGCGGCAGGGCGGGGGCCGCCGCGGCGGCGCCCGTCATGGCGGCGGCGGCCGCGGCCGCGGCGGTCAGGACGGTGGCCTTGGTGGTGCGGTCGAGGCTGCCGAGACCGGACCGGCGATGGGACGCCATGTGACGCCGCTCCCTTCCGCTGCGGGACCGGGTCCGCCCCCCGTGGACGGCCGTGTGCCGGGGCTCCGCGCGGGCAGACAGTAGCCGCGCGGCCGGGCACCGGCCAACGACCGCCGCGGGCCGCACACGGCGACGCCCCGCCCGGTACGCAGGTCACGGGCGGGGCGCGGGGTCGCGTCGGGGCCGACGAATTCGCCCGGATGGGCGGTGTACGACGTGCCAGCGCGCAGGCGCCGGACGGGGCGGCGGAGTCAACCGCGCGCCGGAGTCAGGGGCCGGGGCGCAGGGCGTCAGATGCGGACGCCGAACTGGAACGGCATGTTGTTGATGGACTCGTACTTGACGCCGCCGCGCGGGTTCGAGGCGTGCAGCACGATGCCGTTGCCGGCGTACAGGCCGACGTGGTGGATGTCCGAGTAGAAGAAGACCAGGTCGCCGGGCTGGAGCTCGCTGCGGCCGATGCGCGTGCCGTCGTTCTGCTGGGTGTAGGTGGTGCGGGAGATGCTGACCCCGGCCTGCTTGTAGGCCCACTGGGTCAGCCCCGAGCAGTCGAAGGCGCTGGGGCCGGTGGCGCCGGAGACGTAGGCGCTGCCCAGCTTGGTCTTGGCCGCCTCCAGGGCGGCCCCGGCGCGGCCGGAGACCTTCACGTTGCCAAGGTCGGCGCGGTCGCCGTCGCCGCGGCTGGCGCGGCTGTCGTCGTCCTTGAGCTGAGCGCGCTCCTGCGCGGTCAGGGTGTTCAACTGCGCCTGGGCCTCGGCGAGCTTGTCCTGCGAGGCCTTCTTCTTCTCGGCGAGCTCCTTGCGGGTGGCGTCGAGGTCGGCGAGCTTGCCGGCGGCCTCCTGGCGCTGCTGCGCGAGGCTGCGCTGCTTGGCCTGGATCCGCTGGACGGCCTCGACCTGCTTGCCCGTCAACTGCTCGAGCGTGGAGGCCTTCTCCAGGTAGGTCTCGGGGTCCCCGGAGAGGAAGAGGGCGACGGACTGGTCCATGCCGCCGGTGCGGTACTGGGCGCTGGCCATCGAACCCAGGGTGTTGCGGAGCTGGTTGAGCTCCTCCTGGCCGCGGGCGACCTGGTCCTGGAGCTGGGATATCTCCTTCTCCAGCTTCTCCTGGCGCTCCTTGGCCGAGTTGGCCTTCTCGGTGGCCTGCTCGGCCTCCTCGTAGAGCGCGTCGACCTTGGCCTTGACCTCGTCCTTGCCGGGCCCGCCGGGAGCGGCGGAGGCGCCGTGCGCCGAGAGGGCGACGGCAGCGGCGGCCGTGGCGGTGAGGACGGTCACCCGTGCGCGGGTCGGCTGCTTGGGTCGACGGTGGGACGCCACGAAGCCGAGCTCCTTCTTCCAGTGCCGCCGAGGAGGGGAGGGGAAACGCACGCGCGCACCCCGGCGACGCCTTCGCCGTCACCCCGAATGGGTGATCTACCGCACGAAGGTTTGAGCAGACCCTAGTGACCCGGCTGTGATCACTTCAAATCCCCGCGGGAAAAATCCCTTGCTCCGACCAGGTTCTTTACCTGGGGCGCACGCTGCGTGCAGGCCACTTGACGGTCCGTTCGCCGACCCTCCGGCGAAATGCCGTATTCCGCCAACGAGTTATGAAACGCGCGAAAGCCGCTTCAGGAGCAAAGCGGACGTGACGGGCCGGGCCCCGGCCTTCGCCACGCCGTCGGCCACCTCGCGGTCCGTCGAGACCACGACCACCGGCCGCCCGGGCGGTTCGGCGCGCACCAGCTGGCGGATCAGCTCGTCCGCCGTCACGCCCGGCTTGGAGAACAGCACCCGCACCCCGCGCGGTGGCGCGAGTAGCACCGGCGCCGCCAGCTCCGCCCCGTCGAACACGCAGGTCATCTCCGCGCCGGTCTGCGCGGCCAGCATCGACAGCCCGCCCAGCAGCCGCAGCCGCTGCTTCTCCAGCGGCATCGTCGGATAGCCGGTCTTGGTCACGTTGTAGCCGTCGACCACCAGATGGGCCTGGGGCAGCGCCAGCAGCTGGTCCAGCAGCGCCGGGTCGGTCTCCGACAGGGCCCGCGCCGCGATGTCCTTCGGGGTCATCCGGCCCGGCTCCACCGCCTCGACGGTGTCGGCCGGCCGCGTCGAGACCGGCGGCAGGGCCAGCTCGCGGCGCAGCCCCTGGGCCGCGTCGAGGACGGTGTCCAGCAGCAGCCGCAGCCGCATGTCCTCGATGCTGCGGCCCTCGCGGGTGGCCCGCCGCGAGGTCTCCAGCGCCGACTCGGCCTCCGCCAGGCGCGACTTGAGCCGGCGGGTCTCGCTCTCCGCGGCCGCCACCTGCGCGGCGGCCTCGGCGCGGATCGCGTCGACCTCGGCGGTCACCTTGCGCAGGGCCGCCTCGCCCCGCTTGACGTCGCTGTGGGCGCTGCGCAGCTTGCGCTGAAGCGATTCGGCTTCCTTGCGCGCCGCCTCCAGCTCGGCCCGGACCTGCTCGCCGCCGGAGCGCTGGAGGTCCCGTACGTGGGCCAGTTCCCCGCGCAGCCGGTCCAGTTCGCGCCGGGTCTCCTCGTCGGCGCGCTCGGCGTCGGCGCGCTGGGCCTCCTCGCCCGCGGCGGCCACCAGCTTCACCCAGCCGGCCGGGCGCAGCACGTACGCGGCCGCGGCCACGTCCAGCGGGTCCGCGGCGGCGGGCGGCGCACCGGAGTCCAGCGCCCCGGCCAGCTCCGGCTGGGCCTCGCGCACCTTCTCGGCGACGCGGCCGCGGAAGACGGCGTCCCCCTCCACGGCGGCGGCCATGGCGTTGCCCGCGAACTTGGCGCGCCGGGTCGGGGTGAACCGGGCGTACTGGCGCAGCTGCGCCGGGAGGTCCGCGACCGTCAGTCCGCCGAAGGCGTCCGAGACGAGCGCGACGACCCGGCGCCGCACGCCTTCCGGCAGCGGGCGGTCGAGCACCTCGGCGGCGTCGCCGGCCGCACCGGCCGGCTCAGCGCCGCTTGCTGGCTCCACAATCCGTCACCCCTACCGTGATCTTTCCGAGAGGGGCGTGGCTCCCTCAGGAGTCCGCGCCCGGCCTGTCCACGAGTTCGATCTGGTCCACCGCGTTGCACCAGCGGCAGCGGACCGACTCGATGGTCTCACTGACCACCTCGCGCTCCTCGACCTTGGGCTCCCCGGCGAGGTCCAGGTGGACGTACTCCACCACCTTCGACGAACGGGTGACGTCGAAGCGCGTGAGGTTGCCGCACAGCGTGCAGCGCCACCGCGTGGTGTCGGTCGGCAGGGGAACCGTCATCGGGACGCTCTCTTCTTCGTAGCTGATTCAATTAAAGCCGCCGTCTGCGCGAATCGGCGGACCGCAGCACGTAACCCTACGGCCTGCCGGTGCGTGGGGAGGGGCCGGTTGGGTCATGCTCAATCGCATGATCGTAAAGTGGCGGGCTGCCGTGCGCGAGGCCGCGCGCGGGCCCGTGGCCACCCATGCGCTGATCGCGGGCTGCTGCCTGGTGTTCGTCCTCGGCCCGGCGTCCGGGCTGAACCCCTCCTACGGGACCGGCGAGCGGCTCCTGGAGTCCGGCGGCGCGTACTTCCGGCGCTGGGGCGTGGTCCCGGACGAGCTCTTCACCGGCTCCGGGCGTGCCCTGCTGACCCCGCTGACCGCGCTGTTCGTGCACGGGAGCTGGCTGCACCTGCTCGGGAACATGCTGTTCCTGTACGTCTTCGGCGCCATGACGGAGGAGCGGATGGGGCGCCCCGGGTTCCTGTGCTTCTACGTCGGCACCGGCTACCTGGCCCTCGCCGCCTACGCGGCCGCCAACGCCTCCTCGGACCAGACCCTCGTCGGCGCCTCGGGCGCGATCTCGGCGGTGCTGGGGGCGTTCCTGTGCCTGTTCCCGCGGGCGCGGGTGACCAGCCTGTTCCCGTTCCTGCTGTTCCTGCCGCTGCGGTTCCCCGCCTGGGCGGTGCTGTTGTTCTGGTTCTCCCTCCAGTGGCTGGCGGCCCACCGGGCGGGCAGCGGGCCGGGGGTGGCCTACCTGGCCCACCTGGTGGGGTTCTCACTGGGCTTCGTCTACGCGTGGGGGCGCTACCGGCGTACGACTAGAGTGAGGCGATCAGCGACGGCCACCGAGGGAGACAGCCAGCCGTGATCACCGCGATCGTGCTCATCAAGACCAGCGTGGACCGCATCCCCGAGATCGCCGAGTCCATCGCCGCGCTGGAGAACGTCAGCGAGGTCTACTCCGTCACGGGGACGTACGACCTCATCGCGCTGGTCCGCGTGGCCCGGCACGACGACCTGGCGGACATCATCCCGGGCCGCATCAGCAAGATCCCGGGCGTCGAGGCCACCGACACCCACGTCGCGTTCCGCACCTACTCCCAGCACGACCTGGAAGCCGCCTTCGCCATCGGCCTGGACTCCTAGCCCGCGCACCGCCCCCCGGCTCACAGCCGGGGCAGCGCCTCCGCCGGCCCGGCAGGACGGCCCTCGGCCAGCCAGAACACATAGCCGCGCAGGCAGTCGCCGAGCCCCGTGTCGATGTGTGCCACGTACTCGCGCGCCCCGAGGGCGGCCTCCCGCTCGTACGGGCTCGCCGACGCCGACCAGGCCCGGGCCGCGCCCACGGCCCACTCGCGCACCCGCCCGCGCTCGCGCCACCAGTCCCGGACCAGCTCCGGGGTCCAGTACAGGTCGCCGTCGGCGCCGTAGCCGGCGAACGGATCGGCCTCGGCGGCCCGGATGAGGTCGTGCGTCTCGCCGACGGAGCGGGGCTGGCGGTAGACGAACTCCTGACCGTGGTCGTCGCCGTAGAGGACGTGCGCGGGCGCGTGGGCCCGGCCGGTCCAGCAGGTGTCGCTGTCCGCCCCGTAGAACGGCCCGGGGACGTCCCGCCAGCTGCGCCTGTCCCAGCGGCCCGGCACCGGGGCGCTCCAGTCCTGTACCGGAGCGTCCCAGGGCGGCAGGGGCCGGCCGGCGGCGGCGCGGACGGTCGGGACCGGGTCCCAGTAGGTCGTCAAGGGCATGGCGGGCAGGGTGTCACACGGCCGGGACGCAGCGGCCCTCCTCGGTGCGGTACTGCCACTTCGCCCCCTCGGTGACGAGCTCCTTGACGGCGCGAACGAAGCGGTCCACGTGCTCGTCGGGGGTGCCGGCGCCGAAGCTGACGCGGATGGCGTTCAGGGTGGGGGCCGCCCCGGACGAAGTCCGGTGGAGCTCCCCGGGAGCCGCATCCGGGGCGCCGCACTCGCCCGGCTCCTGCGCGGCGCCGCCGAGCAGGGTGCGGACCAGCGGGTGGGCGCAGAACAGGCCGTCGCGCACCCCGATCCCGTACTCGGCGGACAGGGCGGCGGCGAAGTGGGAGCTGTTCCAGCCGTCCACCACGAAGGAGAGGACGCCGACGCGCGGGGCGTCGTCCCCGAAGAGGGACAGGATCCGCACCTGCGGGACGTCCGCGAGGCCGGCCCGCACCTTCGCGATCAGCCGGCGCTCGCGGGCGACGAGGGCGTCGAAGCCGGCCTCTGCCAGGGCCCGGCAGGCCGAGGCGATCGCGTAGACGCCGATGACGTTCGGGGAGCCGGCCTCGTGGCGCGCGGCCGTGGTGTGCCACTCGACCTCGACACCGCCGTCCTCACGCCGGGCCACCTTGCGCGAGGCCCCGCCGCCCGCCAGGTAGGGCTGAGCCTGCTGGAGCCAGTCGGCCCGGCCGGCCAGCACGCCCGAGCCGAAGGGCGCGTACAGCTTGTGCCCGGAGAAGGCCACCCAGTCCACGTCCAGCTCCTGCACGGAGACGGGGTGGTGCGGGGCCAGCTGGGCGGCGTCGAGGACGATCCGCGCGCCGTGGGCGTGCGCGGCCGCGGCGAGCTCCTTCACCGGCCACAGTTCGCCGGTGACGTTGGAGGCGCCGGTCACGCACACCAGCGCGGGGCCGTAGGGGTGTCGGTCGGCGAGGGCCCGCTCCAGGGTGGCCACGGCCTCGCCCGGGGTGCGGGGCGCGTCGAGGTACGTGACCTGCGCGTGGTCCCAGGGCAGCAGCGAGGCGTGGTGCTCGGTCTCGAAGACGAAGACCCGGCAGCCGGCCGGCAGGGCGGCCGCCAGCAGGTTCAGGGAATCCGTGGTGGACCGGGTGAAGACCACCTGGTCGGCCGGGCGGCAGTCCAGGAACGCGGCGACCGCGGCCCGGCTCTGCTCGAACAGGTCGGTGGACAGCTGCGAGAGGTAGCCGGCGCCGCGGTGCACGCTGCCGTAGTACGGGGCGTACGCGGCCACGTCGTCCCACACGCGCTGCAGGGCCGGGGCGCTCGCGGCGTAGTCCAGGGCCGCGTAGGTGACCTCCCCGCCGGTGACGAGGGGGACGGTGACGTCCCGGCCGAGGACGGCGAGCGGCTCGGCGCAGGCGGGGTCGCAGGCGGCGGTCGCGGGGGCGGCGGTGGCGGTGGCGGTGGCGTTCAGGGACGCGGACATGGCGGAATCTCCCGGCAGGCAGGGCGCAATGGCTTCGGAGGTCACCCGTGCGCGGGCGCGGCGGCGCTGCGGGCCGGCCGTCGTCCGGGGTACGGGGAAAGGTCTCGGAGGGGGCGGGTACGCGAAGGGGACCCTGGTTCCGAGGGGTGAAGAAGGGGCGGACTCGCCCTATCGCATTCGCTTGCTCACGGAAAAACGCTCCTCGAGAGACCAGGACCCCTGGTGTCGAGGGATCCGCGCTTGCCGCGGGCCTTGCTGCCCGCGGCCTGGTCATCACCCGGGGCACCCCGCCACGGAAGGAGGGTTGCCGGACAGCAAGCCGGGGCCAAAACGCTGTCACTCGTGACCTGCTCAGCATCCTGCCACAAGATCCCGCACGCACAAGGCCCCGGTCCGCATGCTGGGACCGGGGCGTGGCCGGAAATCGACGGCAGGGATCCGTCAGCTCGGGGCGCCGCCCGCGCCGCCGGTGCGACCGCTCAGAGGTTGCTGGCCGCCACCCACCGCTCCAGTGCGGCCCGGGCGGCCCCGGAGTCGATGGCCTCCGCCCCGCGCGCGATGCCCTCGCGGATCTGCTCCTCCAGGGAGCCGGAACCGGGGTCGAGGGCCACCAGGGCAGCCGCCGCGTTCAGCAGGACCGCGTCGCGCACCGGACCCGTCTCGCCCGCCAGCAGCCGTCGGGCGACGTCCGCGTTGTACGAGGCGTCCGCGCCGCGCAGCTCGGAGACGTCGACCAGGTCGATGCCCACGTCGCGCGGGTCGAAGGGCTGCTCCTGCACCCGGCCGTCCCGCACCCACCACACCCGGGAGGTGGCCGTCGTGGTCAGCTCGTCCAGGCCGTCGTCGCCGCGGAAGACCAGCGCCGAGGAGCCGCGCTCCGCCAGCACGCCCGCCACGATGGGCGCCACCCGGGCGTCGGCGACGCCGGTGGCCTGCGCCCGCACCCGCGCCGGGTTCGTCAGCGGGCCCAGGAAGTTGAAGGTGGTCCGGATGCCCAGCTCCCGGCGGGCGGCGGCCACGTGCCGCAGCGCCGGGTGGAACTTCACCGCGAAGCAGAAGGTGATGCCCGCCTCCTCGGCGACCTGCACCACCCGAGCCGGGGCGAGGTCGAGGTTGACGCCGAGCTTCTCCAGCACGTCGGAGGCCCCGCTCGCCGACGAGGCCGCCCGGTTGCCGTGCTTGACCACCTTGGCACCCGTGCCGGCGACCACGATGGAGGACATCGTCGAGATGTTCACCGTCTTCGCGCCGTCGCCGCCGGTGCCGACGATGTCCACGGTCCGGCCCGGCACCTCGATCAGGTTGGCGTGGGCGTACATGGCGCGCACCATGCCGTTGATCTCCTCGACCGTCTCCCCCTTGGCGCGCAGGGCCACCGCGAAGCCGGCGATCTGCGCGTCGGTGGCCGCGCCCCGCATGATCCGGTCCATGGCCCAGGCGGTGTCGTCGGCGCGCAGGTCCCGGCCGCCGAGCAGGGCGTCGAGGACGCCCGGCCAGGTGGGGGCCGCCACGCTGTCGCCGCCTGCCGGGGTCACAACGTTCATGGTCCGCTCCTGAGGGTCCACCGTCGAATGGAAAAGTCCTGGAGGGTTCAGCCTATCCAGCCCCGAACACGGCAAAGAGCCCCGTCCAGACCCTGGACGGGGCTCTCGCCGTGGCGACACCAGGAACTGACCGGAATCAGTCCCCTACGGGATCAGTGGTGGCCGTGGCCGCTCTGGATCTCCTTGTACTCCTCCACCGTGGGCTTCGGAATCTGGTTGTTCTCCGCGTAGAGGCCCTTGCTGAGCTTCACGCGGAGCTTCTCCATGCGGCCGACCTTGCGCTCGACGCCGTTCTCGTCGACCGTCGGGCCGAGTTCGAGCGGCTTGTACTGCTCGTGCGCGGTCAGCGTGTGCAGCTTGTCCTGCGACAGCGGCTCGTGGACCTCGACGAACTCACCGTGCGGCAGGCGCTTGATGATGCCGGTCTCGCGGCCGTGCAGCACCTTGTCGTGGTCGCGGCGCTGCAGGCCGAGGCAGATCCGCTTGGTGACGATGAACGCGAGCACCGGGACGACGAAGAAGCCGATCCGCACGAACCAGGTGATGTTGTTGATCGACAGGTGGAAGTACTGCGCGAACATGTCGTTGCCACCGCCGATGAGGAGCACGATGTACTCCGCGATCCAGGCGACACCGAACGCGGTGCGGGTCGGGACGTTGCGCGGGCGGTCCAGGATGTGGTGCTCGCGCTTGTCCCCGGTGACCCAGGACTCGATGAACGGCCACACGGCGATCGCGCCGAGCACCAGCGGGAAGAGCAGCAGCGGGATGAACACGCCCAGGACGAGCGTGTGGCCCCACAGGTTGATCTCCCAGCCGGGCATGGCACGGATCAGGCCTTCCGGCATACCCATGTACCAGTCGGGCTGCGCACCGGTGGACACGTGGTCCGGGCGGTACGGGCCGAGCGCCCAGATCGGGTTGATCGAGGCGATCGCGGCGATGGCCGCGATGACACCGAAGACCAGGAAGAAGAAGCCTCCGGCCTTGGCCATGTAGACCGGCAGCAGCGGCATGCCGACGACGTTGTTGTTCGTCTTGCCGGGACCCGCGAACTGGGTGTGCTTGTGGTAGAAGACCAGGATCAGGTGGGCCACCAGCAGGCCCATCATGATGCCGGGCAGCAGCAGGATGTGGATCGAGTAGAACCGCGCGACGAAGTCGCCGCCGGGGAACTCGCCGCCGAAGAGGAAGAACGACAGGTACGTGCCGATGACCGGCACGGACAGGATCGCGCCCTCCATGAAGCGGACACCGGTGCCCGAGAGCAGGTCGTCCGGCAGGGAGTAACCGGTGAAGCCGGTGAACATGCCGAGGACCAGCAGCAGGAAGCCGAAGATCCAGTTGACCTCGCGCGGCTTGCGGAACGCGCCGGTGAAGAAGACGCGCATCATGTGCACGACCATGCCCGCGACGAAGATCAGCGCCGACCAGTGGTGGATCTGCCGGATGAGCAGACCGCCGCGGACGTCGAAGCTGATGTCCAGTGTCGAGGAGAAGGCCTCGGACATCGTGACGCCCTGCATCGGGACGTACGAGCCGTGGTACACGACCTCGTTCATGCTCGGGTGGAAGAACAGCGTCAGGTACACACCCGTGAGGATGATGATGATGAAGCTGTAGAGGCAGACCTCGCCCAGCATGAAGGACCAGTGGTCCGGGAAGATCTTGCGCATGTTCGCCTTGGCGAGGCTGTAGATGCCCAGGCGGCCGTCCGCCCAGTCCGCCACTCGCTCGCCGGCGGGCGCTTTGCGCTTCGTATCGGTGGCAGTGCTCATCCGCGCTCCCAGAATGCAGGACCGACGGGCTCCTCGAAGTCGCCGAGCGCCTCGAGGAAGCCTTCGCCATTCACGCCGATCCGCAGCTGCGGAAGCGCGTGGCCGGCCGGGCCGAAGATGACACGGGCGCCGTCGGAGAGGTCGAAGGTGGACTGGTGGCACGGGCAGAGCACGTGGTGCGTCTGCTGCTCGTACAGGCTGATCGGGCAGCCGACGTGGGTGCAGATCTTGGAGTAGGCCACGATGCCCTCGTGGGACCACGCGAGCTCACGCTTGTCCTTGATGTCCTCCGGCTTGATCCGGACGATCATCAGGGCGGCCTTGGCGATCTGGGTCTGGAAGTCGTGCTGCGTCTCCTCCAGGCCCTCGGGCATGGCGAAGGTCAGCGAACCGACCTGGACGTCCTCGGGACGCAGCGGCTCCATCGTGTTCTGGTTGATGAGCAGCTTGCCCTTGGCCCACACGGTCTTGCGCAGCTTGTCCTCGGGCAGCGGGCCCAGGTCGCGCATGATCATGACGGCGGACAGCGGCAGCATGGCCAGCGCGCCCAGCATCGTGTTGCGGATCAGCGGGCGGCGGCCGATGCCGGACTCGTTCGCACCGTCGGCGAAGTCCTGCATGACCTTGGCCTTGACCTCCGCCGGGGCGGCGATCGGGTGGCGCTCGTCGGCGACCTCGACGTCGGACATCAGGGTGCGGGCCCAGTGGACCGCGCCCGCGCCGATGCAGAAGAGGGCCGCGCCGAGGGTCAGGCCCAGGGCGAAGTTGAGGGCGCTCACCTTCCCGAGGGGGAAGATGAACACCATCTTGTCGACCGGGATGGCCACGTAGGAGGCGATGAAGCCGATCGTGGCCAGCATCGACAGCGTGAACAGCATCGCCACGGTGCGCTCGGAGCGCCGGGCGGCCCGCTCGTCGATGTCCTGGATACGCGGCTTGTGGACCGGGAGGCCGGGGTCGGCGAACGGGTCGTCCGCGACCGCCACACCACCGTGGTGCGCGTCGCCCTGCTCGCTCGGCAGGTGCTTGTCTTCGGGAATGTCTTGGCTACTCATGACTTCTTGGCCTTAGCGGTGTGGGCCGCGACCCAGACGGCGACAGCGATCAGCGCACCCAGACCGAAGATCCAGCCGAAGAGGCCCTCGGAGACGGGGCCGAGGCCGCCGAGCTTGAGGCCGCCCGGGCTGACCGACTTCTCGCCGTTCACGTGCTGGAGGTACGCGATGATGTCCTTCTTCTGCTTCTCCGGCATGGTGCTTTCCGGGAAGGAGGGCATGTTCTGCGGGCCGGTGAGCATGGCCTCGTAGATGTGCTTGGGCGAGACGTCCTCGAGGTTCGGGGCGTACTTGCCGTTCGTCAGGGCGCCGCCCTCACCGGTGAAGTTGTGGCACTGCGCGCAGTTGTTGCGGAACAGCTCGCCACCCTTGGCGACGTCGGCACCCGCCGGGTCGTACTGCTTCTCGGTCGGCGTGATGGGGCCGGCGCCGAGGGAGGCGATGTACGCGGCCAGCTGGTCGATCTGCGCCTGGGAGTAGATCACCGGCTTCTTCGGCACCTGGGCGCCGGGCTGCTGGGCGGGCATGCGGCCCGTGCTCACCTGGAAGTCGACGGCCGCGGAGCCGACGCCGACCAGGCTGGGGCCGTCAGTGGTTCCCTGACCGCCGGTTCCGTGGCAGCTTGCGCAACCCACGGCGTAGAGCTTCTTGCCCTCCTCGATGGCGAGGGACTGGGCGGTTTCATCGGCCTGCGCCTTGCCCGCAGGGGCGAAGGCGGCATACAGCCCCCCAGTGGCCGCCAGCGCGAGGAGTAGAACGACGACCGCCGCCAGCGGATGGCGTCGTCGTGCGGAGAGCTTTTTCACGGATTACCCCGGTGTCAGGATCTTCTGCGTCGGTGTTTCTGGATGGAGTGCCGGGCGGGCCCGGCGACGTGTCCCGCTACTTGATCAGGTAGATCGTCGCGAAGAGGCCGATCCAGACGACATCGACGAAGTGCCAGTAGTAGGACACGACGATGGCCGACGTGGCCTGTTCGTGGGTGAACCTCTTGGCCGCGTACGTCCGGCCGAGGACCAGCAGGAAGGCGATCAGACCGCCCGTCACGTGCAGCCCGTGGAAGCCGGTGGTCAGGTAGAAGACCGAACCGTACGGACCGGACGAGAGGGAGATGCCCTCGTGCTTGACCAGCTCGGTGTACTCGAACACCTGGCCGCCAATGAAGATCGCACCCATGATGAACGTGACGATGAACCACGCCCGGAGCTTCTTCACGTCACCGCGCTCGGCGGCGAAGACGCCGAGCTGGCAGGTGAGGGAGGAGAGCACCAGGATCGTGGTGTTCGTCGCCGAGAAGGGCAGATTCAGGGCCGAGGCCTGCTCTGTCCAGTACTCGGCGCCCGTCACCGATCGCAGGGTGAAGTACATCGCGAAGAGGGCCGCGAAGAACATCAGCTCGGAACTCAACCAGATGATGGTTCCGACGCTGACGAGGTTCGGTCGATTGACCGTCGGGTGCGCGTGCCCGGTATCTACTGTCGTTGCTGTCGCCACGACCGACATTATGTCGGTCGCTTATCCCGCCCTCACCCCGGGGGGTGCCGTTCGGAGTGTCAGGGCCGTGTGCAAGGCCCGAACGGCCCATCGGGGGACCGTTCGCGAGGGTGTCCGAACCGATGTTGACACCGGGTCCGGAGGAGTAGCATCCCGCGCAACATCAACGTGATTCACGGCACCGTGGAGGAACGAAATGCGGTCGACTGCACGGGTTCTGGTCTACAGCGACGACGCGAACACCCGGCAGCAGGTGCGCCTGGCGGCCGGGCGCAGGCCGGCCGCGGACCTGCCGCCCGTCGAGTTCACGGAGTGCGCCACGCTGCCGGCGGTCCTGAGCGAACTGGACGCGGGCGGGATCGACGTGTGCGTGCTGGACGGCGAGGCGGTCCCGGCCGGGGGCATGGGGGTGTGCCGGCAGATCAAGGACGAGGTCTTCCACTGCCCGCCGGTGCTGCTGCTGATGGGGCGCCCGCAGGACGCCTGGCTGGCGACGTGGAGCCGGGCGGATGCGGCGGTGACCCTTCCGGTCGACCCGGTGGAGTTCGCGGACGCACTGGCGGCCCTGCTGCGCTCCCGGCTGTCGCTGGACGCCTAGGAGGCGGCGCCCCGGGTGCGCGGGCTCCCGTACGGGCGCCTGCGCACCGGGCCCGCGCCTTCGCGGGCCGGCCGCGCGGGGCGGCCGGGCAGGGCTCAGACCTGCGGGCGCAGGCGGGCCTGGTCGGTGGGGCTGCGGCCGTCCGGGGTGCCCTTGAGCAGGGCGCTGCCCTCGCGCCACTTCTTCCAGTCCATGTTCCAGTCGCCGTAGCCGTTGCCGAAGACGTCCATGTCGTCGCCGATGGAATTGATCACCTTCACGATGTCGCCCTCGGTGATGTTCTCGTAGAACCAGGCGGCGTTGCCCGTGCTCATGCCGGTGCAGCCGTGGCTGACGTTCTCGTAGCCCTGGGAGTCGACGGACCAGGGCGCGGCGTGGACGTATTCACCGCTCCAGGTGACCCGGGTCGCGTAGTAGACGGGCAGGTTGTAGTACTCGTCGCCGCCGATGCCGACGGTGTCGCCGCGCATCTGGACGAAGTACTGCTTGCCCAGCACCACCTTGACCCCATTGCGGGTGGAGAAGCCGGGCTTCCCCGTGGTCACCGGAATGGTGTTGATCACTTCTCCGTTGCGCCGGAACTCGAGGTAGTGGGCGGCGGCGTCGGTGGTGACCTCGACGCGGTCGCCGATCCGGAGCTCCACCGGCTTGCTGGCGGCCCCGTGGAGGCGGTCGGAGATCCGGACGCCCTCCAGGTTGCTCCGTACGGAGACGGTGCTGTGGGCGGGCCAGTACTCCTTGGGCCGGTAGTGGAGGTGCTTGTCGTCCACCCAGTACCAGGCGCCCTCGACGCCGGGCGGGGTCTGGACGACCAGGCCGCGCTCGATGACGGCGCGGGCCGCCTTGTCCTTGACGGCCTCGCTCAGTTCGGCCGTGATGGGCTGTCCGACGCCGTACTTGCCCGCCTCCGGGCCGAATACGACGTTCAGGAGGCGTTTGGCCGGGGTGGTGTCGAACGTGAGCGTACGCAGCCCTGGAGCGCCGCGCTCGTCCTCCGTGCCCACCTGGACCGTGTAGCGCACGCCGGCCGCCATCGGGGCGGTGCTGTGCCAGCGGTCGCCCTTGGCGGTGAGCTCGCCCGCGAGACGGCGGCCGTAGGTGTCCACGGCGGTCACGTCGGTGATCCGGCCCCCGCCCGCCTTGGCGGTGATCTCGAGGGGCTTGTCGGGGTCCACGGGGCGCCGGCCGACGGCCTGGTTGAAGGCGACCTGCTGTGCCGCGTCGTACGGGCGGGCGGACAGGGGGTTGCCGCCGCCCCCGCACGCGGTGGCGCCGGCACCGAGGGACGCGACCAGCGCGGTGCAGCTGAGCGCGGTACGAAGGCGCGGTGAGTGCTTCATGGGGCCAACGCTATGAAAGTAGGACAGTCATGGCACCCGGGATGACTGCAAACGAGGGGCCCGGACTCCCCCATTGGAGGTGTCCGGGCCCCTCGTACGGCTCTGCGCCGTGGTACTGCGGGTGCTGCTACTGGTTCTGGTTCTCACCGCGGTAGTACTCGTACACCCAGCCCCACAGGCCGATCAGGATGATCGGGGCCGAGAAGTACATGAGCCACCAGCCGAAGATGACGCCCATGAACGCGAGGGCGCCGCCGATGCCCAGCGACAGCGGCTGCCAGCTGTGCGGGGAGAAGAACCCCAGCTCTCCCGCCTCGTCGGCGACCTCGGCCTCCAGGTTGTCCTGGGCCATCTCGTCGACGCGCTTGGCCGTGAAGGCCAGGTAGTAGCCGATCATCACGCTCAGGCCGAAGGCCAGGAAGAGCGCGGTGGTTCCGACGGGCTCCTTCGACCACACGCCGTACACGACGGCCATGATCAGGATGAAGAAGGAGAGCCAGAGGAACATCTTGCCCTGGATCTTCACTTGCCGGCCTCCTTGCCACCGGTGACGGCCTTCGCCGGGGCGTGGTCCTCGAGGTGGTCGAGGGCCGCGATCTCCGGGTGGTGCAGGTCGAACGCCGGCGATTCGCTGCGGATGCGCGGCAGGGTGAGGAAGTTGTGCCGCGGCGGCGGGCAGGAGGTCGCCCACTCGAGCGAACGGCCGTAGCCCCACGGGTCGTCGACCTCGATCTTCTTGCCGTACTTGGCCGTCTTCCAGACGTTGTACATGAACGGCAGGAAGGACAGGCCGAGCACGAACGAGCTGATCGTCGAGATCGTGTTCAGCGCGGTGAAGCCGTCGGCGGCCAGGTAGTCCGCGTAACGACGCGGCATGCCCTCGGCACCGAGCCAGTGCTGCACCAGGAAGGTGCCGTGGAAGCCGATGAACAGCGTCCAGAAGGTGATCTTGCCGAGGCGCTCGTCCAGCATCTTGCCCGTGAACTTCGGCCACCAGAAGTGGAAGCCGGCGAACATCGCGAACACCACGGTGCCGAAGACGACGTAGTGGAAGTGGGCGACGACGAAGTACGAGTCGGAGACGTGGAAGTCCATCGGGGGCGAGGCCAGGATGACGCCGGTCAGACCACCGAAGGTGAAGGTGACCAGGAAGCCGATCGTCCAGAGCATCGGGGTCTCGAAGGACAGCGAGCCCTTCCACATGGTGCCGATCCAGTTGAAGAACTTCACACCGGTCGGGACCGCGATCAGGAAGGTCATGAAGGAGAAGAACGGCAGCAGCACACCGCCGGTGACGTACATGTGGTGGGCCCACACGGTCACCGAGAGGCCGGCGATCGCGATCGTCGCGGCGATCAGGCCGATGTAGCCGAACATCGGCTTGCGCGAGAAGACCGGGATGATCTCGGAGACGATGCCGAAGAACGGCAGGGCGATGATGTACACCTCTGGGTGTCCGAAGAACCAGAAGAGGTGTTGCCACAGCAGGGCGCCGCCGTTGGCCGCGTCGAAGACGTGGGCGCCGAACTTGCGGTCGGCCTCGAGCGCGAAGAGCGCGGCGGCCAGCACCGGGAAGGCGAGCAGGACCAGGACACCGGTCAGCAGCACGTTCCAGGTGAAGATCGGCATGCGGAACATCGTCATGCCGGGTGCGCGCATGCAGATGATCGTGGTGATGAAGTTGACCGAGCCGAGGATCGTGCCGAAGCCGGAGAAGGCCAGACCCATGATCCACATGTCGGCGCCGATGCCCGGCGAGCGGACCGCGTCCGACAGCGGGGAGTAGGCGAACCAGCCGAAGTCGGCGGCGCCGTTCGGCGTCACGAAGCCGGCCACCGCGATGGTGGAGCCGAAGAGGTACAGCCAGTACGCGAACATGTTCAGCCGCGGGAACGCCACGTCGGGCGCACCGATCTGCAGCGGCATGATCCAGTTGGCGAAGCCCGCGAAGAGCGGGGTGGCGAACATCAGCAGCATGATCGTGCCATGCATGGTGAACGCCTGGTTGAACTGCTCGTTCGACATGATCTGCGTGCCCGGGCGCGCAAGCTCGGCACGCATGAACAGCGCCAGGACGCCGCCGATGAGGAAGAACACGAACGACGTGACCAGGTACAGGGTACCGATGGTCTTGTGGTCGGTCGTGGTCATCCACTTCACGACGACGTTGCCCGGCTGCTTGCGCCGTACCGGCAGCTCGTTCTCATACGAGTCGGCGGCGGCACCCTGGGATTCGTTGAGGATGCTCACAGTTTGTTCGTCTCCGCGTTCCGGGCCGGGTCAGTCTGCTTGATGCCGGCCGGCAGGAAGCCGGTCTGCCCCTTCTCGGCCAGTTCCTTCAGGTGCGCCCGGTACGCCTCGGGGGACACGACCTTGACGTTGAAGAGCATCCGGGAGTGGTCGACGCCGCAGAGCTCGGCGCACTTGCCCATGAACGTGCCCTCTTCGGTGGGCGTGACCTCGAAGACGTTGGTGTGGCCCGGGATGACGTCCTGCTTGAAGAGGAACGGCACCACCCAGAAGGAGTGGATGACGTCGTTCGAGGACAGGATGAAGCGGACCTTCTCGCCCTTGGGCAGCCAGAGGGTCGGCCCCGGGTTGTCGGTCTGCGGGTTGCGGTCGCCCGGGATGCCCTTCTCGTAGACGCCCTCGGCGCCCTTCGGGAAGTCCTTGGTGAAGCGGTCCGGGATCCGGGAGAGCTCCTTGGGGACCTCGCCGGCCTTCGGGGTCGCCGCGTCGCCGTCGACGTCCTCGATGTAGTTGAAGCCCCAGCTCCACTGGAAGCCGATCACGTTGACCGTGTGGGCCGGCTTGTCGGAGAGCGAGAGGAGCTTCGACTCGTCACGCGCGGTGAAGTAGAACAGCACCGAGACGATGATGAGCGGGACCACGGTGTACAGCGCCTCTATCGGCATGTTGTACCGGGTCTGCGGGGGAACCTCCACCTTCGTCCGGCTGCGCCGGTGGAAGATGACGCTCCACATGATCAGGCCCCACACCAGGATGCCGGTGACCAGAGCGGCCGCCCAGGACCCCTGCCACAGGGAGAGGATGCGAGGCGCCTCCTCCGTGACCGGGGTCGGCATTCCGAGGCGGGGGAAGTCTTTCCATGTGTACGAGCAACCAGTGGCGGTCGCCAGGACCACGCCCGCAGTCAGCGCCTGCAGCAGCTTCCGCCGCATCGGGCGCCGCGGCGAGCGGTCGGAGCCGTAGGGACTCACGTAGCGCCTTCCCGAGAGTCTCGGCCCGCGCGGCCGGCCGCGGCCGTGTTCGGGTCGGTCGCCGGCCCTGACGCAGGCAGGGGTTTGGATGTTTATGCGGACCAAACCCTACTGGACGCTATTTGGGGTCGCGCGGGGAGGGTGCCCAACGCGCCGCTACTGCCCCCGAAGGGATGGATCCGCCGTACGGGGGACGGCGCGGCACCGGCTGAATGGCGGCGTCGGGGCGGCATCTGACGCCCCCTGACCTCCGGCGTGGAGGCCTGCCGGTTAGCGTGGCCGGATGCCCTACTTCGACACCGCGTCCACCGCCCCGCTGCACCCCGTGGCCCGGCAGGCGCTGCAGGCCTCCCTGGACGAGGGCTGGGCCGACCCCGCCCGACTGTACCGGGAGGGGCGGCGGGCCCGGCTGCTGCTGGACGCGGCGCGCGAGGCGGCCGCGGAGGCGGTGGGCTGCCGCCCCGACGAGCTGGTGTTCACTCCTTCGGGGACCCACGCGGTTCACTCGGGCATCGCGGGCGTACTGGCCGGCCGCCGGCGCGTCGGCGGCCATATGGTCGTATCGGCGGTCGAGCACAGCAGCGTGCTCCACGCGGCGGAGGCGCACGAGGCGGGCGGCGGCACGGTGGCCCGGGTGCCGGTGGACCGCACCGGCGCGGCCTCGGCGGCCGGATACGCCTCCGCACTGACGGCCACGACCGCACTGGCCTGCCTGCAGTCCGCCAACCACGAGGTGGGCACGGTGCAGCCGGTGGCCGAGGTGGCCGAGGTGTGCGCGGCGGCCGGGGTGCCGCTGCTGGTCGACGCCGCCCAGTCGCTGGGCTGGGGCCCGGTGGAGGGCCGCTGGTCGGTGCTGGCCGCCAGCGCCCACAAGTGGGGCGGGCCGCCCGGGGTCGGTCTGCTGGCGGTCCGCAAGGGGGTCCGCTTCGCCCCCCAAGGCCCCGCCGACGAGAGGGAGTCGGGGCGCTCCCCCGGCTTCGGCAACCTCCCGGCCGCGGTGGCGGCCGCCGCGTCGCTGCGGGCCGTACGGGCCGAGGCGGATGCGGAGGCGGCGCGGCTGCGGGTGCTGGTGGACCGCATCCGGCGGCGGGTGGCCCGGCTGGTGCCGGACGTGGAGGTGGTCGGGGACCCGGTGCGGCGGCTGCCGCACCTGGTCACGTTCTCCTGCCTGTACGTGGACGGCGAGGCGCTGCTGCACGAGTTGGACCGGGCCGGGTACTCGGTCTCCTCCGGCTCCTCCTGCACGAGCTCCACGCTGACCCCGAGTCACGTCCTGAAGGCGATGGGAGTGCTGTCCGAGGGCAACGTCCGGGTGTCCCTGCCGGCGGGGACCACCGCCGCCGAGGTGAACGGCTTCCTGGAGGTGCTGCCGGGGGCGGTGGCCGGGGTGCGGGCCGCGCTGGGCGCGCCGGAGGCGGAGCCGCAGGAGCCGGTCGCGGAGTCCCTGGAGATCGACGCGGTGGGCCTGCGCTGCCCGCAGCCGGTGATCGAGCTGGCGCGGGCCATCCGTACGGTGCCGGTGGGCGGCACGGTCACCGTGGTGTCGGACGACGAGGTGGCCCGGCTGGACATCCCGGCGTGGTGCGCGATGCGGGGCCACGCCTACCTGGGGGAATCCCCCCGCCCCCCGGCCACGGCCTACACCGTCCGCCGCACCCTCTGACCCCTCCGAAACCGAACCCCGCGCCGGCGTTCGAGGGGCGGAGCCGGGTGCCCCGGTCCCCGCTGCGCGGAGCCGTTCCCCTCCCCGCCCCTTCTCCCCCAGCTACCGCTGGGAGGTGCCCCCAGAAACCGGGGCTGACGCCCCGGACCCCGTTCCGTGCGCTTCGCGCCCGGTGCGCTCAAACGCCGCGCGGGCTGGATGTGATACGGGGAAGGAGCGGGGCGAGGAGGGGGCTCCGCGCAGCGGCAGCCCCCTGGGCCGGGTCAGACGGAGAGGTGGGCGCGGACCTCGGAGGCGGCGTCCTCGCCGTACGCCTTCGTGAAGCGCTCCATGAAGTGCGCACGGGCCAGCGTGTACTCCTGGGTGCCCAGCGTCTCGATGACGAGGGTGGCGAGCATGCAGCCCAGCTGAGCCGCCCGCTCCAGGCCGACGCCCCAACCCAGCCCCGTCAGGAAGCCCGCGCGGAACGCGTCGCCGACACCGGTCGGGTCGACCTTCGCGGTCTCCTCGGGGCAGCCGACCAGGATGGTCTCCTCGCCCGCCCGCTCGATGCGGACACCGCGGGAGCCCAGGGTCGTCACGCGGGTGCCGACCTTGCCCAGGATCTCCTCGTCCGACCACCCGGACTTCGTCTCGATGAGCCCCTTCTCGTACTCGTTCGAGAAGAGGTAGGTCGCGCCCTCCATCAGGGTGCGGATGTTCTCGCCGTCCATGCGGGCGATCTGCTGCGAGAAGTCCGCGGCGAACGGGATGCCCCGCGTCCGGCACTCCTCCGTGTGGCGGAGCATCGCCTCGGGGTCGTCGGCGCCGATCAGGACCAGGTCGAGCCCGCCCACCCGGTCGGCGACGGCCTTCAGCTCGATCTGGCGGGCCTCGCTCATCGCGCCCGTGTAGAAGGAGCCGATCTGGTTGTGGTCGGCGTCGGTGGTGCAGACGAAGCGCGCGGTGTGCAGCACCTCGGAGATCCGCACGGACGCGGTGTCGACGCCGTGCCGGTCGAGCCAGGCGCGGTACTCGTCGAAGTCGGAGCCCGCCGCCCCGACGAGGATCGGCCGGATGCCGAGCTGGCCCATGCCGAAGCAGATGTTCGGGCCGACGCCGCCCCGCCGTACGTCGAGGTTGTCGACGAGGAAGGAGAGGGAGACCGTGTGCAGCTGGTCCGCGACGAACTGGTCGGCGAAGCGGCCGGGGAAGGTCATGAGGTGGTCGGTGGCGATGGAGCCGGTGACTGCGATACGCACGGCGTGGATGCTCCTGCGGATGACGGCGGGGTGACAGTCAAAACTACCCGCTCCCGGCCGCCTCGCCGACCCCACGAAACTACCCCGTAGTAGCCCTTTCTTCGCGGGCGGCGCCGAGCCTACCGTGCCCCCATGACCTATACCGACGGATTCGGATACGGAGAGTGCGCGGCCGACACGCGCCTCGGGTTCGCGCGGCTGCTCGGCGACTGCGCCAGGATGGCCCCGCACTGGGCGGTCCCGGCGGACCCGCGGCCGGCCCGGGTGGCGCCCGCGCAGATCCACGGGGTCAGCGTGCCGCCGTCCTCGGCCCGCCTGATCGCCGCCACCGCCGAGTACGGCGACTAGGGCGGCGGAACCGGTTTCGCGCCTGTTCCGTCACACCCGCATCAGCCACCGGCGGTACGGGCGAAGGAGCATGCGGTGACCAGCGAACAACCCGACACATCACACGGCACACGGCGGCGGCCTGCCTGGGCCATCGGCTCGATCGCGGCGGCCGTCCTGCTCGCGGGCGGCGGCACGGCCTACTGGGCGTCCACGGCGTACGGGGACGGCGGCTCGGGCGGCGGCCGTACGGGCACCGCCGCGGCCGCGGCGCCCCGCGTGGCACCGAGCCCGCCCGGGCCGGGCATCGCCCCCGGCGAGCCGGACCCCCACGGCGGCGGGGTGACGTACCGGGCGGAGGTCCCGCTCCCGCAGGCCCCGGCGAGCGCACCCTCGTACGCCGCGGCCGGCGAGACGGGCGAGCAGGAGGTGGCGCGGCTCGCGCAGGCCCTCGGCATCGCGGGCGCCCCGCGGCTGGTGGGCGAGACCTGGCAGGCCGGCGAAGGCGGCGACGGGTCCGGGCCCCTGCTCACGGTGAACCACAAGGCCCCCGGCACCTGGAACTTCGCCCGCTTCCACGGGGGCGGCGGCGCGGGCGACGACTGCAAGCGCGGCAAGGACACCTGCGGGCCCGCGACGCTCCCGCAGGGCGAGGGCGCGGGAGCGGCCGCCGGCGTCGGCAAGCCGGTGAGCGAGGAGGCGGCGAAGGCGGCCGCCGCCCCGGTGCTGGCCGCGGCCGGGCAGAGCGGGGCGCGGCTGGACGCCCGCCAGATCCAGGGCGCGGTCCGGGTGGTGACGGCCGACCCGGTGGTCGGCGGGCTGCCCACGCAGGGCTGGTCCACCAAGGTCAGCGTCGGCGCGGACGGCACGGTGGTCGCGGGCAGCGGCGAGCTGAAGGCCCCGGAGCGGGCCGGCGACCAGCCCGTGATCGGGGCCGCGGAGGCGCTGGCCCGGCTGAACCGGGCCTCGGGCGGCGGCGACGGCACGGGCCCCGGCCCGAGCGGCTGTGCGACCTCGGTCCCGCTGGCTCCGGACACCCCGGTGGGCCCCTCGGACACGCCGCCGTGCAACCCGGAGCCGCGGCCGATGAAGCCGCCGCGGACGGAGACGGTGAAGGGCGCCGTGCTGGGGCTGGCGCCCGGAACGGTGAACGGGGCCCGGGGCCTGGTGCCGGCCTGGCACTTCGAGGTGGCGGGCACGGGCGGTGCGCCCGGGCGCACGGTGGTCCAGTCCGCCGTGGAGGGCGGCGGCCCCGTCCCGCCGGCGCCGGCGTCGGGCGCGCGGACCGTGCCGGGGTTCTCGTACGGCCAGGCCGACCGGAAGCTGACGGTGAACTTCTGGGGCGGCGTGTGCAGCACGTACGCGCTGGAGGCCCGTGAGGAGGCCGGTTCGGTGACGGTGCGGATCACGGACACCCCGACCGATCCGGGCCGGGCCTGCATCATGATCGCCCAGGAGATGTCGGTCTCGGCGACGCTGCAGCAGCCGCTGGGCGGGCGCAAGGTGGTCGACGGGACCACGGGCAAGCCGCTGCCCCAGCAGCAGTAGCCCGGTGGATGTGCGAAGGCCCCGGCACCTCACGGTGCCGGGGCCTTCGCCACACTCCGGGCGTCACACTCCGGGCGTCGGCCCTTGGCCTCGGCCTTCGGGCGTCGGCCCTCGGGTGCCGCCTTCGGGCTTAGCTGAAGGAGTCGCCGCAGGCGCAGGAGCCGGTGGCGTTCGGGTTGTCGATCGTGAAGCCCTGCTTCTCGATCGTGTCGACGAAGTCGATCGAGGCACCCTGCAGGTACGGGGAGCTCATCCGGTCCGTGACGACCTTCACGCCGCCGAAGTCCTTGACGACGTCGCCGTCGAGCGAGCGCTCGTCGAAGAAGAGCTGGTAGCGCAGGCCGGAGCAGCCGCCGGGCTGGACGGCGACGCGGAGCGCCAGGTCATCGCGGCCCTCCTGCTCCAGCAGGGTCCTGACCTTCTCGGCGGCGGCGTCGGACAGGAGGATGCCGTCGCTCACAGTGGTCTTGTCGTCCTGTACGGACATCTGCATTCACTCCCGAAGTGGGCGGCTCCCCGCCTCAGGCAGGGAAACGTCGGACTCTTGCCGTCGATGGCAACGAGCGGGGCCGCGGATTCATTCCGGACCCGACGCGTGTTTCAGACATTCATGCTCGCACACCGCCGCGCGGCGGCGGACCCGGCGCGGAGACGGGTTCATCACGGGCGAATGCGTCACATCGACACTATGGCCATCGTCAAAGTGACATGAAGCGGCTATCATAGATAGCGTCAAATAGACGAGAAGTCGAATGAAGTCTCGTAGTCGCAGAACAGAAAGGGTGCGTGTCGTGACCACCGCCCAGCCTTTGGACGTCCAGCCGACGCCCCTTGCCCTGCTGCTGCTCGGCCGCGAAGCCGACCCGAAGAGCGAGCGCGGCGTGGAGTGTCCGGGCGACCTGCCCTCGCCGTCCGACCCGGACCTGGTGGCGCGCGCCCGCGCGGCCAAGGAGAAGCTCGGCGACAAGGTCTTCATCCTCGGCCACCACTACCAGCGTGACGAGGTCATCGAGTTCGCCGACGTCACCGGCGACTCCTTCAAGCTGGCCCGTGACGCGGCCGCCAAGCCGGAGGCCGAGTACATCGTCTTCTGCGGCGTCCACTTCATGGCCGAGTCGGCGGACATCCTGACCTCCGACGCGCAGAAGGTGGTCCTGCCGGACCTCGCCGCGGGCTGCTCGATGGCCGACATGGCCACCGCCGAGCAGGTCGCGGAGTGCTGGGACGTGCTGTCCGAGGCGGGCATCGCCGACGTGACGGTCCCCGTCTCGTACATGAACTCCTCCGCCGACATCAAGGCCTTCACCGGCAAGCACGGCGGCACGATCTGCACCTCCTCCAACGCGAAGAAGGCGCTGGACTGGGCGTTCGAGCAGGGCGAGAAGGTGCTCTTCCTGCCGGACCAGCACCTGGGCCGCAACACCGCCGTCCGCGACATGGGCATGTCCCTGGACGACTGCGTCGTCTACAACCCGCACAAGCCCAACGGCGGCCTGACCGCCGAGCAGCTGCGGGGCGCGAAGATGATCCTGTGGCGCGGGCACTGCTCGGTCCACGGCCGGTTCTCGCTGGACTCGGTCAACGACGTCCGCGAGCGCATCCCGGGCGTGAACGTCCTGGTGCACCCGGAGTGCAAGCACGAGGTCGTGGCGGCCGCGGACTACGTCGGCTCGACGGAGTACATCATCAAGACGCTGGAGGCGGCGCCGGCCGGCTCCAAGTGGGCCATCGGCACCGAGCTGAACCTCGTCAAGCGCCTGGCGAATCGATTCGCCGCGCAGGACAAGGAAGTCGTCTTCCTCGACAAGACGGTCTGCTTCTGCTCCACGATGAACCGCATCGACCTGCCGCACCTGGTCTGGACCCTGGAATCCCTCGCCGAGGGCACCCTGGTCAACCAGATCCAGGTCGACAAGGAGACGGAGAGCTTCGCCAAGCTCGCCCTGGAGCGCATGCTGGCCCTGCCGTAGCCGCAGGCCGCGCAAGCCGGACTCTCCCGGAACGCCCCGAAGGGCCGCCCCCCTCGTCGAGGGGGGCGGCCCTTCGGCCGTTCGGCGGTTCCTGCGGCGGCCGGTCAGACGCCGGCCGGGGCCGGATCGCTGTCCTGCCTGTTCTGCGGGTCCGGTACCACGCGCAGGCGGGCCGTGCGCTTGGCGCGGCGGCGGTCCTTGCGCAGTTCGGCCATCGTGTACAGGGTCGGCACCAGCAGCAGCGTCAGCAGGGTCGAGGAGACCAGGCCGCCGATCACCACGACCGCGAGCGGCTGGGAGATGAAGCCGCCCTCGCCGGTGACGCCGAGCGCCATCGGCAGCAGCGCGAAGATCGTCGCCAGGGCCGTCATCAGGATCGGGCGCAGCCGGTGCCGGCCGCCCTCGACCACGGCCTCGACGACGCCGAGGCCTTGGGCGCGGTACTGGTTGACCAGGTCGATCAGGACGATCGCGTTGGTCACCACGATGCCGATGAGCATCAGCATGCCGATCAGGGCGGGCACGCCCATCGGGGTCCCGGTCACCAGCAGCAGACCCAGCGCGCCGGTCGCCGCGAACGGGATCGACACCAGCAGGATCAGCGGCTGCACCAGCGACCGGAACGTGGCGACCAGCAGCATGAAGACGATCGCGATCGCGGCGAGCATGGCCAGGCCCAGCGAGGCGAAGGCCTCGCCCTGGTCCTCGGAGACCCCGCCGATGGTGGCCGTGGCCCCCTCGGGCAGGTCCAGTGCCTTGATCTTCGTCTGGAGCTGTGCGCCGATGGCGCCGGTGTTGTCCCCGACCGGCTTGGCGGTGACGGTCGCGGCGCGGGCGCCGTCGATCCGGGTCATGGAGACCGGGCCGGGCACCTCCTTGACCTCGGCGATGTCGCCGAGCCGGGCCGGGCCGACGGGCAGCGCCTGGAGCTCGGCCAGGGTGGTGGCCGGCTGCGGGGACTTGATGACGACGTCCCGCTCGGTGTTGTCCAGGACGGCCTTGCCCGCCGGGGTGCCCCGTACGGCCTGGGCGACGAGCGCGCCGAGCGCGGCCTGGTTCAGGCCCGCCTCGGCGGTCCTCGGGGTGGCGGTCACCGAGATCCGCGGCACGGACTGCGACAGGTCGCTCTGGACGTCGGTGACGTCGTCGAGGGTGGCCATCTCGGCCCGGACCTGCTCGGCGGCCTTGGCGAGGACGCCGGCGTCGCCCGCCTTGACGACCACGCTGAGGTTCTGGCTGCCGAAGCCGCCGCCCGCGGAGATGGAGGTGTCGCCGATGCCGTCGAGCGAGCCGAGGGTGTCCTCGATCCGCTCCTTGACGGCCTCGGAGTCGCTGCCGTCCTCCAGGACCACCTGGTACGAGGCCTGGTTGGAGCCGGTGCCGCCGCCGAAGGCGGCCAGGAAGCCCGAGGAGCCGACGGTGACCTGGTAGTCCTTGACGCCCTCGATCCCGGTGAGCGCCTTCTCGACCTTCCGGCTCGCCGCGTCGGAGGCGGCCAGCGAGGTGCCCGGCGGCAGCTGCTGCTTGATCGTCAGGACGGTCTGCTCGCCCTGGTCGAAGAAGTTCGTCTTCAGCAGCGGGGTCATCCCCAGGGTGCCGACGAGCACCACGACGGCCACGGCCAGCGTGCTCGCCCGGCGGCGGGTGACCAGGCCGAGGGCCCGGACGTAGAAGCGCTGGAGTCGGCTCCTCGCCTCCTTCTCCTCCGCCTCGCGCCGCGCCCGGTCCGGATCCTCCAGGGCACCCTTGGGGGCGCGCAGGAACCAGTACGAGAGCACCGGCACGACGGTGAGGGAGACGAGCAGCGAGGCGAGCAGGGCGGCGGCGACCGTGAGGGAGAACGGGCCGAAGAACTCGCCGACCATGCCGCCGACGAAGGCGATCGGCAGGAAGACGGCGACGGTGGTGAGCGTGGAGGAGGTGACCGCGCCGGCCACCTCCCTGACCGCGGCGATGATGGCGGCCTCGCGCTCCTCGCCGTATCCGAGGTGGCGCTTGATGTTCTCCAGGACCACGATCGAGTCGTCGACGACCCGGCCGATGGCGATGGTGAGGGCACCCAGCGTCAGCATGTTCAGCGACAGGTCGTCGGCCCACAGCACGATCAGCGCGAGGACGACGGACAGCGGGATGGAGACCGCGGTCACCAGCGTCGAGCGCAGCGAGGCGAGGAAGACCAGGATCACGAGCACCGCGAAGAGCAGCCCGAGCAGGCCCTCGGTGGTGAGGCTGGAGATGGACTTCGCCACGGGCGGGCCCTGGTCTCCGACGACGGTGAGCTCGGCGCCCGCGCCCAGCGCGGAGCGCAGCTCGGGCAGCTTGTCCTTGACGGCGTCGGAGATCGCGACGGCGCTGCCGTCCTTGTCCATGGTCAGGACGAGGGCGAGGCTGGGCTTGCCGTTGGTGCGGGTGAGGGAGACGGCCTTGGCGGGCTCCTGCTTGACGGTGGCCACGTCGCCCAGGCGGACGGCCGGCTTGCCGGGGCCGGCGCTCAGGCGCAGCTCCTCCAGCCGGTCGAGGGAGGTGTAGCCGCCGCCGACGCGGACGGTGCGGTTCTTGCCGCCCTCGTCGAAGGAGCCGGCCGGGACGGTGGCGCCGCCCGCCTGGAGGCCCTGGGCGAGCGCGGCGCCGTCGAGGCCGGCGGCGGCCAGCTTGGCGGGATCCGGGGTGACGGCGACCTGGAGCTCCTGGACGCCGTCGACGGTGACCTGGCCGACGCCCTTGATGTCCTCGAGGACGGGGACGACGGAACGGCCCAGCCGGTCGGCGAGCGCCTGCTGGTCCGTGTCGGAGGTGACGGCGAGGACGACGGTGGGGATGTCGTCGGTGGAGCCGGCGACGACCTGCGGGTCCACCTCGGCGGGCAGCCGGACGCGGGCCCGGTTCACGGCCTGCTGGACGTCGGCGACGAGCTGCTTGGTGCCGCTGTCGCCGTAGTCGAACTTGGCCATGATCAGGGCGTTGCCCTCGCTGGCGGTGGAGGTGATGCCGGTGATGCCGTCGACGCCCTTGAGGGTGGCCTCGATCGGCTCGACGACCTGCTTCTCCACCACGTCGGGCGAGGCGCCCTGGTAGGGGGCGAGCACGGAGACCACCGGCAGTTCGATGGACGGCAGCAGCTGCTGCTTGAGCTGCGGGACGGCTATGGCGCCGAAGAGCAGCGCGGTGATCGAGACCAGGCCGATCAGCGCTCTTTGGGACAGGCTGAAGCGGGACAGCCAGGACATGGGCGTCGGTATCTCTCTGCAGTCGGTCGGGGCGGGCGCCGCGGGGCGGCGGGGGCCGCGGGCGGCCCTCCAGCCTGGCGCACGCCCGGACGCCGCTGCGTCGGCCCCAGGTCCCGTCCTTATCTGCGGCATACCGCGCCTGTAGTACGCGGGGCGCGGTAGGCGGTCCTACACCGCCCGGCCGGGCCGCTCTTCGGCCCGCGGCCGGACCAGGCCCGACTCGTAGGCGACGACGACCAGTTGGGCCCGGTCGCGGGCGCCGAGCTTGGCCATGGCGCGGTTCACGTGGGTCTTGACGGTGAGCGGGCTGACCTCCAGCCGGCCGGCGATCTCGTCGTTGGACAGGCCCGCGGCGACGTGGACGAGGACCTCGCGCTCCCGGCCGGTCAGGGCGCCGAGCCGCTCGGCGTGGGCGGCGGCCGGTGCGGCGGCCGCGGCGCCGCCGCCCTGGGCGAGGAAGGTGGCGATGAGCCCCTTGGTGGCGGCCGGGGACAGCAGTGCCTCGCCGGCGGCGGCGACGCGGATGGCGCTCAGCAGCTCGTCGGGCTCGGCGCCCTTGCCGAGGAAGCCGGAGGCGCCGGCCCGCAGGGCCGAGACGACGTACTCGTCGACCTCGAAGGTCGTCAGCATCACCACGCGGACCGCGCCGAGTTCGGGGTCCTGGCCGATCATCCGGGTGGCGGCAAGGCCGTCGGTGCCCGGCATCCGGATGTCCATGAGCACCACGTCGGGCCGGGTCCGCCGGGCGAGCTCGTAGGCCTGGGCCCCGTCGCAGGCCTCGCCGACGACCTCCATGTCGGGCTCGGAGTCGACGAGCACCTTGAAGGCGCTGCGGAGCAGGGCCTGGTCGTCGGCGAGCAGGACCCTGATGGGCGTCGGCGTCTCTTCCACGGCCCGACCCTACGCGGCGGGGGCGCGCCGGCCGCCCCAGGGGTCGGCCGCGGGCCAGCCGAGGGACAGCTCAGCCGAGGGACAGCACGACCAGGGCCACGGTCGCGGAGACCTCGGCGACGGCGCCGAAGACGTCGCCCGTGACCCCGCCGAAGCGGCCGGTGCACCGGCGCAGCAGGACCTCCGCGGCCGCGAGGCCGGCGAGGACGGCGGCCGCGTTCCGGGCGGCGGCGAAGGGGCCCATCGGCGCGGCGGCCGCCGCGGCCAGGGCAGCCACCGCCACCGCGGCCAGCGCGGCCGCGGTCCGCGGGACCACCCCGGCGACGGCCGCGCCCAGCCCCTCGATGCGGGCGGGCGGCACGCCGTCGCGGGAGGCGAGGGTCATGGCGAGGCGGGCGGTGACGGCCGCGACGAGCGCCGCGAGGCCGCCGCGGGCCCAGCCGCCGGCGTAGAGGTCGGTCAGGGCTCCGGCCTGGACGAGCAGCACCAGCAGCAGCGCCACCACCCCGAAGGGGCCGATGTCGGACTTCTTCATGATGCGCAGCGCCTCGGCGGCCGGTTTGGCGCTGCCCAGCCCGTCGGCGGTGTCGGCCAGGCCGTCCAGGTGCAGCCCGCGGGTCATCGCGGCCGGGACGGTGAGGGTGACGGCGGCGGCGAGCAGCGGGCCGCCGCCGAGGAGCAGCAGCAGGACGCCGGCGGCCGCCGCGAGCACGCCGACGACCAGCCCGGCGAGCGGCGCGCAGGCCATGCCGGTGCGGGCGGCGGGCCGGTCCCAGCGGGTGATGCGGGCGGGGAGCACGGTGAGGGTGCCGAAGGCGAAGCGGAGGCCGTCGGGCAGCGAGGCCCGCTCGGCGGGCGGCGTCAGGCGCGACGGCGCAGGCTGATCATCGAACGAATCTGTCATCGGCGCGAACGCTACCCGCTCGCCGGGCCCGGTAAATTGCCGCATACAGGCCAAAGAGGGAGCTGCCACGACACAAGGAGCCGACGGTATGGGCCACTGGTGGTATCGCAACATCGTCGAACCGGGAAAGCTCCCGCTGCTCCTCGCCCTGCTGTCCTTCGTCCTGTCGTTCCTGGTCACGCGCCTCATCACCCGGCTGATCCGGGCCGGGAGGGGGCCCTTCAGGAACGTCACCCCGGGCGGCCTGCACGTCCACCACGTGGTCCCCGGCGTGGTCCTGGTGATCATCGGCGGCTTCGGGGCCATCGGCAGCGGCGCGCACGGGTTCGGCTCACTGCTCTCCGCCGTGCTCTTCGGCCTGGGAGCGGGCCTGGTCCTCGACGAGTTCGCCCTGATCCTGCACCTCGACGACGTCTACTGGAGCGAGCAGGGCCGCAAGAGCGTCGAGGTCGTGGTCCTGACGGCCGCCCTGGTGGCCCTGGTCCTCGGCGGGTTCCTGCCGTTCGGGGTGAACGACCTGACCGTCGACGAGCGGCAGAACCGGGGCCTGGTGGTGCTGAACACCGCCACGAACTTCTTCCTGGCGCTGGTCGCCCTGTGGAAGGGCAAGGCGCGCACCGCGTTCTTCGGCACGGTGATCCCGTTCGTGGCGCTGATCGGGGCGGTCCGCCTGGCCCGGCCGGGCTCCCCGTACGCGAAGAGGTTCTACGCGAACCGGCCGCGGGCCCGCGCCAAGGCCTCCCTGCGCGCCTTCCACCACGACCGGCGCTGGGCGGCCCCGCGCCGGAAGTTCGAGAACTTCATCGGCGGGACCCCCGACCCGGACCGGACGGCGGCGGCGGCCCGGAAGGAACCGCCGCCGCACTGAGGAGGCGCCCTCGTGCGCCCCGGCGGTTCAGCCCGGGATCAGCCCGTCGTCGCTCAGCATCTCCCGGACCTCCTGCAGCGAGGCGTCGGGCGCCGGCAGGATCAGCTCGGACGGCTCCAGCGCATCGTCGGGCAGCGGGGTGCCGAGCCGCCGCACGGCTTCCAGCAGGGCGCCCAGCGTCCGCCGGAAGCCCGCCTCGTCGCCGCCCTCCATCTCCTCGAGCAGCTCGTCGTCCAGCCTGTTGAGCTCGGCGAAGTGGCTGTCGGCCACCTCCACCTGGCCTTCCCCCATGATGCGGACAATCATGACGGGCCCCGTCCTACTGCTTGTCGAACCGGTGCTGGTCGTGCTGCTGCCGGGCCGCACCCGGGGCGCCGCCCTCGATGGCCTGCTGCTGCGCGGACGGGCCGCCGGCCAGCTCGGCCTTCATGCGCTGGAGCTCCAGCTCCACGTCCGTACCGCCCGAGAGGCGGTCCAGCTCGGCCTGGATGTCGTCCTTGGCGCCCAGACCGCTCTGGTCGTCGAGGGCGCCGGAGGCCAGCAGCTCGTCGATGGCGCCCGCGCGGGCCTGCAGCTGGGCGGTCTTGTCCTCGGCGCGCTGGATGGCCACGCCGACGTCGCTCATCTCCTCCGAGATGCCGGAGAAGGACTCGGCGATCCGGGTCTGGGCCTGGGCCGCCGTGTACGTGGCCTTGATGGTCTCCTTCTTCGTCCGGAAGGCGTCCACCTTGGCCTGGAGGCGCTGCGCGGCCAGCGTCAGCTTCTCCTCCTCGCCCTGGAGGGTCTGGTGCTGCACCTCCAGGTCGCTGACCTGCTGCTGCAGCGCGGCCTTGCGGGAGAGGGCCTCGCGCGCCAGGTCCTCGCGGCCCAGCGCCAGCGCCTTGCGCCCCTGGTCCTCCAGCTTGGCGGACTGGCCCTGCAGCTGGTTGAGCTGCAGCTCCAGGCGCTTGCGGGAGGTCGCCACGTCGGCGACGCCGCGGCGCACCTTCTGCAGCAGCTCCAGCTGCTTCTGGTACGAGTAGTCGAGGGTCTCGCGCGGGTCCTCGGCCCGGTCAAGGGCCTTGTTCGCCTTCGCGCGGAAGATCATCCCCATACGCTTCATGACACCGCTCATGGGCTTCGCGCGCCCCCTTCTGACGGACTTCGCTCCAGGTCACCAACAGTTGCGATCCTCGATCACCCGAGATGACCGCCACAGAACCCACAGTACGGGCCCTGTCTCCATTACCGCACCGTTCGCGAAGGGATGCGCTCCTCCTCCAGGACGACTGCGCCCCCGCCTTTGTCAGGCGTAAGGAGTAGGTGCTCCCCCGACCGCCGCCGGGGCGCCGGCGGGGCCGCTCCCGTCACGAACCGTGCACTGGTCCAGACGCCCGCCGTTGCCGGATCGTTCCCGGAGGGGGTGGGGTCCCCGGCCGCAACCACGTAGGCTTGGGTTTTGTGTTTGGTAGCCGCTCCTCCAAGGAAGAGAAGGCCGCCGCCACCGACAAGGTGAGCGCCGACCTCTCGAAGCCCCGTGACCCGCAGGCCCCCAAGGGCCGCCCGACGCCGAAGCGCGCCGTGGCCCAGTCGCAGCGCAAGGCTGTGGTGGCCTCGACCGGCGACCGCAAGGAGGACGCCCGGCGTGCTCGTGAGCGGCGCCGGGTGGAGCTGGCCAAGCAGCGCGAGGCGCTGGCCAACGGCGACGAGCGCTACCTGCCGGCCCGCGACAAGGGCCCCGTGCGCAAGTTCGTCCGCGACTTCGTGGACTCCCGCTTCTCCGTGGCCGAGATGTTCCTGCCGCTGGCCGTGGTCATCCTCGTCCTGAGCATGATCCGGGTGCCGTCGATCCAGAACGTCGCCCTGCTGCTGTGGCTCGCGGTGATCGTCCTGATCATCCTCGACTCCATCGGCCTCGGCTTCCGCCTCCGCAAGGCCCTCAACGAGCGCTTCGCCGACCAGCCGCGCCGCGGCGCCGTGGCGTACGGCCTGATGCGCACGCTGCAGATGCGTCGCCTGCGTCTGCCGAAGCCGCAGGTCAAGCGCGGGGAACGGCCCTGAGCGCAAAGGCGCCCGCAGGGTCGGGGGACGGTTTCTCCGGGGGCGCCCGGCTGTGGCTCGAGGGCCTCGGCGGACTGCGCAACGCCGTCCGCCAGGAGCTCGTGGGCCGACAGGTCGAGGAGCAGATCGCCCAACGCTTCCCGGTCGGGCAGCGGCTGCGCGTCCTCGACGTCGGCATGGGCCAGGGCACCCAGGCGCTGCGCCTCGCCCGCGCCGGGCACAAGGTCACCGGCCTGGAGATGGACCCGGGCATGCTGGCGGTCGCCCGTGCGGCGCTGGAGTCCGAGCCCGCGGGCATCCAGGAGCGGGTCCGGCTGATGGAGGGCGACGGCCGGGAGACCGGCGCGCACTTCACCCCCGGCAGCTTCGACATCGTGCTGTGCCACGGCGTACTGATGTACGTGCCCGAGCCGGACGCCATGCTCGCCGGGCTGGCCCGGATGCTGGCCCCGGGCGGCCTGCTGTCCCTGCTCGTGCGCAACGGCGACGCCCTCGCGATGCGGCCGGGCCTCGGCGGCGACTGGGCGGGCGCGCTGTCCGCCTTCGACACCGTCGACTACACGAACCGGCTGGGTTTGGACGTGCGGGCCGACCGGCTGTCCGAGCTGACGGCCACGCTGTCCGGGATCGGCGCACCGCTGCAGTCCTGGTACGGGGTCCGCGTCTTCACCGACGGGACCGAGGCCGGCGAGCAGCTCCCGCCGGACGAGGAGCTGGAGCGGCTCCTGGCGGCGGAGGAGCGGGCCGGGCGGACGGACCCCTACCGCGGGGTCGCGGCACTGCTGCACCTGTGCGGCGTGCGCGGCTGACCCCTCCCCACCCTTCGAGCGCACACGTGCGCCCCGGGCCCCTTGACGGGACCCGGGGCGCACGCGTGTCCGCGGCCGCGGCGGGTCAGGCCTCCAGCGCCTCGCGCAGGCTCATCGCGTACAGCTCGACGCCGTTGTCGTCGGACAGCTTCACCCGCTCGGCGCCGCCCTCCAGCAGCTGCTTCCAGTACTCCCCGATCCAGGACTCCGCGTCGCCCTGCGTGGTGAACTCCTCCGGGGTCACCGCCGGGGCCGTCTCGGTGCCCTCGGCCGTCTCGAACCGCCACGTCCACGCCATGTCCGCCTCCGTTGCTCGTCCGCTGCTCATCCGCTGGTCGCCTTGAGTCTGCCCGCAGAGTAGCCGGGCGCGCACCACTCCCGGCGACGCGGGAGGATCTTCTCGTGGAACTCACTCTGCTCGGCACCGGCACACCCGAGGGACTGCCCCGCCCCGGCTGTCCCTGCGCGGCCTGCGCGGTCTCCGTCGGCCCCCGTGCGCGGGCCGCGACCTCCCTGCTCGTCGACGGGGCGCTGCTGCTCGACCTGACCCCCGGGGCGGTCCTGGCCGGCGCCCGCGCCGGGCACTCGCTGGCCGGCGTGCGCCAGGTGCTGCTCACGCACCCGCACGACGGGCCGGCCGTCGAGCTGCCGCCGGGGCTGCCGGCCGCCGGGCGGGTGCCGGACGGGCGGGAGCTCGCGGTGATCAGCGGCCACCGGGTGCGGGCGGTGCCGATGGACGCGCCGGGCACCGGGTACGAGGTGACCGGCCCGGACGGCAGCCGGCTGCTCTACCTGCCGCCCGGCGGGGCGCCGGCCGGGGCTCCCTGGAGCCTGGCGCAGCGCCCGTACGACATGGTGCTCGCGGACGTGCTGGGCCGGCCGGAGGCGCTGGCGCGGCTGCGGGCCTCGGGGGCGGCCGGGCCGACCACGGACGTGATCGCCGTGCACCTGGACCACGACGTCCCCCCGGGGCGCGAGCTGGAGCGGCGGTGTGCGGCGGCCGGGGCGCGGGCCGTGCCGGACGGGACGACGGTGACGGTGGGCGAGTACCACGCGGTGCCGGACCTGCCGCGCCGCACGCTGGTGCTGGGCGGTGCCCGCTCGGGCAAGTCCGTGGAGGCGGAGCGGCGCCTGGAGAGCTTCCCGGAGGTGGTGTACGTGGCCACCTCGGGCTCCCGCGAGGGCGACCCGGAGTGGGCGGCGCGGGTGGGGCTGCACCGGGAGCGGCGGCCGGCGAGCTGGCGGACGGTGGAGACCTGCGAGCTGGTGCCGCTGCTGGCGGAGGGCGGGGAGCCGCTGCTGATCGACTGCCTGGCGCTGTGGCTGACGGACGCGATGGACCGGGCGGGCGCCTGGGACGACGCGGTCTGGGCGGGGCGCGGGCACAAGGAGCTGCGGGAGCGGACGGCGGAGCTGGTGGCGGCGCTGCGGGCGACCCGGCGCACGGTGGTGGCGGTCAGCAACGAGGTGGGCTCGGGGATCGTCCCGGCGACCGCGTCGGGGAGGCGCTTCCGCGACGAACTCGGGCGCCTGAACGCCGCGGTGGCCGCGGAGTGCGAGCACGTCCTGCTGGTGGTGGCCGGCCAGGCGCTGGTCCTGAAGGACTGATCCGGCGGCCCGGTCCGGCGCCTGGATCCGCAGCGGCCGGACAGGGCTTGGGCAGGGCCTCACCGGCTGTACGCTCTGGCAGATGACCACGCTGAATCTCGACGACTTCTCCGATCTGATCGAGCGCCCCGACGGCGGCGTCCGGCGTGACGCCGAGGAGCGCCGTGAGCGGCTGGCCGTGCCGGCCGGGGCGCTCGGGCGGCTCGACGAGCTCGCCGAGTGGCTGGCCGCCGCACAAGGGCGGGTTCCGGTCAAGCCGATCGAGGCGCCCCGGGTCGTCCTGTTCGCCGCCGACCACGGGATCGCCGCCGCCGGCGTCTCCGCCCGGGCCGCCGGCTCCGCCCACGCGCTGGTGCGCTCCGTGCTCGACGGGACCAGCCCCGTGTCGATCCTGGCCGGGCGGCTCGGCGCCTCGGTGCGGGTTGTCGACGCCGGGCTGGACTGCGACCCGGAGCTGCTGCCGCAGGACGTGGTCCGCCACCGGGTGCGCCGCGGCAGCGGGCGCATCGACGTCGAGGACGCGCTGACCCGCGAGGAGGCCGAGGCGGCCCTGCGGCTCGGCATGCGGATCGCCGACGAGGAGGCGGACTCGGGGACCGACCTGGTGGTCCTGGGGGACCTGAGCGTCGGCGGGACCACGGTCGCCGCGACGCTCGTCGCGGCGCTGTGCGGCACCGACGCCTCCGTGGTGACCGGGCGCGGCGGCCTGCCCATCGACGACCTGACGTGGATGCGCAAGTGCGCGGCGATCCGCGACGCGCTGCGCCGGGCCCGCCCGGTCCTGGGTGACCAGGTGGCGCTGCTGGCCGCGGTCGGCGGCGCGGACGTGGCCGCCATCACCGGCTTCCTGCTCCAGTGCGCGGTGCGCCGTACGCCGGTCGTCCTCGACGGCATCGTCTCGGCGGCCTGCGGGCTGGTGGCCCAGCGGGCGGCGTTCCGGGCCCCGGACTGGTGGCTGGCCGGGCAGGCCAGCGGCGAGCCGGGCCAGACCAAGGCCCTGGACCGGATGGCACTCAACCCCCTGCTCTCCCACGGCGTCACTGTGGGAGAAGGAACCGGGGCATTGCTCGCTCTTCCGCTGGTCCAGGCGGCCGCCGCACTCGCGGCCGAACTCCCGGAGCAGCCGGAGCGGAAGCCGAACGACTGAGCCGCCGGGGGCCGTGGTTTTTGACCGGACCATGACCCCCGGGCCCGGCCACCCATGGACGGCGGCGCCCCATATCATCGCGTTTCATGGGAGAGGCCCGCTTGACCAGCGCACATACCGACCGGATCGCCCCTCAGGCCGCAAAGGCCGCACAGGGCGCGCAGCCGAAGAAATCACCGCAGTCCCCCGCCAAGGACGGCGCCAAGGAGACCAGCAGCAAGGACACCGGAAAGGCCGGGAACACCGGGAACGCCGGAAACGCCGGGAACGCCGGGAACAAGGACACCGGCAGCAAGAAGGACGACGGCGGCGGCCGCGACACCGGCCGCGGATCGGTCCGGTCCCGGCGCAGCGCCGCCTTCGCGGTCTGGTACCTGCGCGCCGTCACCTTCGTGAACTTCCTCAGCGCGGTGTGGGTCTCCCTCGGGCAGGACCTGCGCCGGCACAACACCGCCGACTTCTACACCCCGTACCTGCTCACGGCGGGCTTCGCCTCCGGCCTGTTCTCGCTGCTGCTCGCCGTCACCATGGGCCGGCGCAAGCGCGCCGCGTGGATCCTGAACCTGGTCCTGGGCGGACTGCTCCTGCTGGCCTTCGCCACCGCCGCCTTCGCTCCGTGCACCAGCGGCGAGTTCAACCTCTGCTACCCCGAGTTCCGGGACCACACCCAGAACTGGATCTCGCTCGTCCTGACCGCGGCCTTCGTCGCCGCCCTGGTCGTCGGCCGCAAGGAGTTCTACGCCAAGGGCGACCGCTCCAACCCCAAGCTGGCCACCGCCGTCGCCGCCGTCGGCCTGCTGGTCACCTCGCTGGCCGCCGCGCTGATCGTCGGCGCCGCCAACACCGACCCCGACGCCGCGGACGCCACGTTCCTGGCCCGCTGGCGCTACGGCGCGATGCGCCTGATCACCCTGGACCCCAACGCCCGCGACTACGCCTCGATCACCACGCCCGCCTGGGTCGACGTCGTCATCAACGTGATGTCGATGATCCTGCTGCTCGCCGTGCTGCTCGCCGCCTTCCGCTCGCGCCGCGCCGTGGACCCGATCACCCCCGAGGACGAGGACAGGCTGCGCGCGCTGCTGGCCAAGCAGGGCGACCGCGACTCGCTCGGCTACTTCGCCCTGCGCCGCGAGAAGTCCGTCATCTGGTCCCCCACCGGCAAGGCCGCCGTCACCTACCGCGTCGTCGGCGGCGTCTCCCTCGCCTCCGGCGACCCCATCGGCGACCCCGAGGCCTGGCCCGGCGCCATCGACCCGTGGCTGGCCGAGGCCCGCGAGCACGGCTGGGTGCCGGCCGTGATGGGCGCGAGCGAGGAGGCCGGACAGATCTACGCCCGGCACGGCCTGGACGCCCTGGAGCTGGGCGACGAGGCCATCGTGGAGACCGCCGAGTTCACGCTGGAGGGCCGCGCCATGCGCACCGTCCGGCAGGCCTTCAACCGCGTCAAGCGCGCCGGCTACACCGTCCGCATCCGCCGCCACGCCGACATCCCGGCCGAGGAGATGGCCGAGCTGGTGCGCCGCGCCGACGACTGGCGCGACGGCGCCACCGAGCGCGGCTTCTCCATGGCGCTGGGCCGGCTGGGCGACCCCGGCGACGGCCAGTGCGTGATGCTGGAGTGCACCGACGGCAACGGCGACCTGCGGGCGCTGCTGTCCTTCGTGCCGTGGGGCCCCAAGGGCCTGTCGCTGGACCTGATGCGCCGTGACCGCGACTCCGAGAACGGTCTGATGGAGTTCATGGTCATCGAACTCCTCGAACGCTCGAAGGAGATCGGCGTCACACAGGTCTCGCTCAACTTCGCGATGTTCCGCTCCGTCTTCGAGCGGGGGTCCAAGCTCGGCGCGGGTCCGGTGCTGCGCCTGTGGCGCTCGCTGCTGAGCTTCTTCTCCCGCTGGTGGCAGATCGAGTCCCTCTACCGGGCCAACGCCAAATACCGGCCGATCTGGGAGCCGCGGTTCATGCTCTTCGAGAAGAGCTCCGACCTTCTGCGGATCGGCATCGCGGCGGGCCGGGCCGAGGGCTTCCTGGAGGCTCCCGGGCTGCCGAAGTGGCTCAACCGCAGACATCTGGAGACCAATCGTTGAGGGTGTGGACGACCACCCCGCTGCGGCGGTTCGCCCGTCGTGAGTGGGGGCCCCTGCTGAGGACCGTCCGGGACGCCCTCGTCCGCGACCGCTGGCGGGCCGTCCCCATGACCCTCGGGGCGGTCTGCCTCACCTCGGCATTCCAGGTCGTCCAGAACACCCCGTGGGGGTTCCAGCCCGTCCAGAACCTCGGGTCGGTCAAGGCCGCCGACCCGTTCTGGCTGGCCCTGCTGCGCACCCCCCTCTCCCTCTTCGTCCCGGCCCTCGACCTGCCGGTGTGGGGGGCCCTCGCCCAGATCCTGCTGGTCTTCGGGATCTCCGAGATCTGCATCGGCTGGTGGCGCACGCTGCTGATCGGCTACGTCGCCACCCTCGCCGGGACCACGTACGCGCGGATCGGGCTCTCCGTGGGCCCCGACCACCCCTTCGGGCTGCCGGTCACCGACCGGGTCGTCAACGACACCGGCCCGTCGGCGGCGGTCGTCGGCCTCGCCCTCTACCTGTGCTGGCGCTACCGCGCGTACCTGACGGGCGCCCTGGTGATCGCCGTCATGATCGGCGAGGTGCTCGTCAAGGACAACCTGGCCGGCAAGGAGCACCTCGCGGCGATCGCCGCCGTCATGGCGCTGTGCCTGGCCAGCGCCTCCCGGCGGCGGCAGCCGTGCACCGCCGGGCCGCCGCGCCGCCGCCCCCCGCCCCCGGCCCGCCCCGCGCCCCCGCGCCCGCCCGCCCCGGGGGGCTGAGCCGGACACCGCCCCGGGAGGCCCGGCTCCGCCCGCGAGGGCAGGCCGTACCGTATCGGGGTGACGACAGACCTCGGGCCGTTCGCCCGCACCCGGCGGTGGCTGCGGGCCCATCCGCTCGCCTTCGACGCCGTCCTGGCGCTCGGGGCGCTCGTCTCCATGGTCGTCGGCTCGTTCGCCGACCCGCACGGACCGCACGGGCCCACCTTCGGCACCCGGACCCCCGAGCCGTTCTCGCTGCTGCTGATGATGCTGGCCGCGGCCGCACTGGTCTTCCGGCGCCGCCGGCCCCGCGCGGTGCTCGCCGCGACCATCGCGCTGTCCCTGCTGGAGCTGACCACCGGCGAACCCCGCGCCCCCGTCGCCATGTCGACCGTGATCGCCCTCTACACCCTGGCCTCCCGCACCGACCGGCCCACCACCTGGCGCATCGGCCTGCTGACGATGGCCGGACTGACCGGCGTGGCCATGCTGGCCGGACCGCTGCCCTGGTACGCGCAGGAGAACATCGGCATCTTCGCCTGGACCGGCATGGCCGCGGCCGCCGGCGACGCCGTCCGCAGCCGGCGCGCCTTCGTCGACGCGATACGGGAGCGGGCCGAACGGGCCGAGCGGACCCGCGAGGAGGAGGCCCGCCGGCGCGTCGCCGAGGAGCGCCTGCGCATCGCACGCGACCTGCACGACGTGGTCGCCCACCACATCGCCCTGGTCAACGTGCAGGCCGGGGTCGCCGCGCACGTCATGGACAAGCGCCCCGACCAGGCCAAGGAGGCCCTGGCCCACGTACGGGACGCCAGCCGCTCGGCGCTGAACGAACTGCGCGCCACGGTCGGCCTGCTGCGCCAGTCCGGCGATCCGGAGGCACCGACCGAGCCGGCCCCGGGGCTGGCCCGGCTCGACGAACTGGTCGACACCTTCCGGCACGCCGGTCTGCCGGTGAAGGTGATGGTGGAGCTCGGCCGGGAGGCCGCCCCGCTGCCCGCCGCGGTGGACCTCGCGGCGTACCGGGTCATCCAGGAGGCGCTGACCAACGTGCGCAAACACGCGGGCCCGGGGGCCCGGGCCGAGGTCAGCGTGGTCCGCGTCGGCGCCTCGACCGAGGTCACGGTCCTCGACGACGGCGGCACCGGCGCCGACCCCTCCCCCGCGGCCGGCCCGGGCGGCGGCCACGGCCTGCTCGGCATGCGCGAACGGGCGGGCGCCCTCGGCGGCTCCTGCTTCGCAGGCCCGCGCTACGGCGGCGGCTTCCGGGTACACGTGGTCCTGCCGGCTTGAGGGGCGCGGCGGCTCGGGCCCGCCAGGCCGGTGGCTGCCCACCCGCCACCTGGCAGCCGGGGTCGGCGCTCGTCGGCACCGGCGCGGACCGGCGCGGACCGGACACGGACAGCCGGCCCGGCAGCGACGAGGCCGGGATCCCAGCCGAACGGCATCAGGGAGGGTATGGGGGCTTCCCGTCAGTCTCATCGTCCTTCCGTGGCGGGCCGGCCTGTCAAGGGCGCTCCCTGCGGTCGCGTCGCTACGCGATCGCCTTCGGCGACCCTTGACAGACCGTCCCGCCACGGAAAAACGAAGACTGCCGGGAAACCCCCAAAAGAACGGCACGGGTCCAACTTCCAGGAGCGGCCC